>NZ_PTRF01000003.1:0-321007 GCF_002965705.1 Escherichia sp. MOD1-EC6842
TAGATATAACTGACATTCATTCCATCAATAAATTTCTGGCTGTAGTAAAAAAAGAACGTGGCACAATTGATTATGTTATCAATACCGCTGGATTGCTAATAAAAAAACCTATTGATTCTTTATCTCAGTCTGAAATTAATAATTTAATAGGAGTTAATTATACAGGTGCAGTAAATGTTGCAATTGCATCTAAAAAATATTTAACTGAAAGTTCAGGTATGCTTGTTAATTTCACGTCAAGTTCATATACTCGTGGACGCTCATTATACGCTCTCTATTCATCATCTAAAGCAGCAATAGTTAACTTCACTCAAGCACTTGCTGAAGAATGGACAACAGAGAACATTCGCGTAAATTGTATTAATCCCGAAAGAACTGCAACACCAATGCGTACAGCTAATTTTGGTCTTGAGCCAACTGAACTTTTACTAAATGCAAAAGATGTTGCGTTAACAACTATTAAGATATTAGGAACTGGAAATACAGGACTGATTGTTGATATTAGAAAAGATGGTCGTTAAGAGGTGATGCAAGTGTCTGGAAGTAATTTATATTATATTTATTTGGATACTAAAATAATTGGAGCTTTGGAGCAACTTGTTGGTTATTTCCAGACACAGGTTTTTGACTCAAATAAATGCATTGAAGTAATATGTAAATACTATAAAGAAATAGCAGATACATTTCAGAGCGTTTTTATCAAACATAATATTCCTTTCAGATTTGTACGTAAACAATCAGATTATAAACTTGATAAAGGAAAAGTAGTATTATATCTTTTCAATGCGCAGTCTAACTGTAAACTAGTCGCCAATAGGAATTTAGTACATATTTTTGTTACTCATGGTGAAAGTCACAAATTAGCTTCAATTAAACCGATTATAAGAATCTATGATTATGTTGTAACATCAGGAAATGTAGGAATAGATCGTTTTCTTAAGTCGGGAGTTTTTACTCCCTATGATGTTCAAAGCGGGCGTATAATCACGTTAGGAGACACATTTTTAGGAAATAATGAGTTCCATTATAATTTTAATAGCAATGCTCTAGTTTATGCTCCTACATGGGAAGGAGGAGTACCTGAAGAAAATTACTGCTCATTGCAAGATGTAAATATAAAGAAAATAATTAACTTTTGTAAGCGGGAAGTAATAAGGTATGTATACATCAAGCCTCATCCAAATCTAGGGCACAGAGATAAGAATTATATATCTCAATTAAATTTAGCCATTAAAACCTTTAGGGAAAATGGGATCATTGTGTTTGTTTGTACATCAAAAAATAAAAAATTCAACATTTTTAAGTTTTTACTAACTGCAAAAAATGGATGCGTTAAAAAAATTAATGATTGGGGGGCAGTCAAGTTTGCTATTACTGATATTTCTGCAATGGAAATGCAATTTATACGAAAAAAAATACCATGTCTAACGTTAATTGATAGAAAATATACCAATGAATTATACATTCCTAAAAGGCTTAACACGTATATCTCAAAAACTTTTTTTGATATTAATGATTGTTTATCATATGATTCAGACTCAGAAAAAATAAGAGATGAATTATTCGATTATTTTATAACCTATCCTTCAAGGGAAATTGCTGGTATGTCATATTCCGATCGTATTCAATGGCTTTGCCAGTATACAACAATGCACATGCGGAAAAGAAATGAATTTTTCAAAGAAAATTATTGAGCATTAAACGATGATTTTATTAATCTTGTTCTGATTTATTTTAATTAATTACTATTATTCTATAATTCATAACTGAATATTATATTATTATGTAAAAATCCGTTTTCGAGTTTAGACAGGAAACGTTATACTTTTCATTCATGTTTATATCCTATTAATTCAAATTATATAAATAAAATTGTAATTATAGATACTCGATATCTGGAACGGTTGATGTATCAACACGATTTTATAGTACTGCAAACTTCTTCTTGGCAGCCAGCAACGATAGATCTACTTCTGTGGTGTTCACAACCACTCTTTCAGTCTGAAGTGGAATCATTGACTATTAGTACAAAGCTTAGCAATACAGCATATAATGTTAACTTTCTAATACATTAACTCACAATACTCAGCTTCATTGAAGCACAATAAGCTTTATTTTTTACTGGTGATTAATCAACAACCAGAGGAGCAAACACGCCATAACTGGAACCGCAAAATCTAATAGGCTTGCCTATTCTGTACGCGAAAATTAAAACCGCTCCACCGTGGCATTTTATTCCGCTTACTATGTCCGAATATTTCTACTCAGCGATATTCAGCTTGGGTGTGTTCATGCACAATGAAGAATGTGCAACCGGCTATAGCACCATAGGCCAAATTTCCAGTAAGAATGCCGACCAGTACCTGTACAACCACAGCACAAAGCACAGGAAAATGGGAAGAATATCCATCATAAATTTCCCTGCTTTGGTATAATTCCATTTGTTATTAAATCGGATAAAATAGTACATCCACGCAAATATCTAATTACTTCACTGCGAATGACATACATGATAGAATCATAACCTAGACTATCTGAAATTTAACCATTTCCGCGTTTTATGCCCGCAGCTTCCGCGGGCCTTTTTTAGTTAAATCATCCCGAAAAAGAAACTATCATATTCAATTTTATTCCAATGTGGAATAAAATATGCGACTGCACAATATGTACCATTAGCTTTGTTTCATGTCTTCCCCGCTTTCGAAAGAATGCGGGGATTTTTATATGACCAGAACTTCACATCCACTATATGTATACATATAATTCGCTTCGCTTAAAAATATTCAAAATTCAGTTTGACAGGTTTAGATATGCTGAACTCTCACCAGCAAAATAATCACCAATAAAATTGTTATGTATGTTAAGTATATCGTGTCGTATTGTAGCCTGCTGTGAATATGACATTATTAAATCATGTAAGAATATTTTGATATAACTCTCCATTTTAAGATTGTAGTGTATTTATATTGATAAATACAATAGATATTAGAGGTTGAAAAATGAAAGAAGATATTGCTGCTATGACAGAAAATATAGTGAGATTTTTTGAGCAGACATCACTGCGCGAATACATCAAAAAAACATGGTTCTACAATGAAAATTGCTTCGTTGTTGATTTTGAATATAAAGATGTGAAATTTGCATTAGACTTCACCGCCAACCAGACAGGTTTGGACGTGGATTTTGTACTTCGTACTGATTGTTCTTTTTTTACTGTAAAAGGTAGTGAAAAAAAAGAAAGGATTTCATCTTGCGTTATTTTGATTGAAGCTCTTCCCTGTGCTTTATATAAAATAATGTCCGTTATAAATACTATCGATTTAAATATTAAATTCGACATATCTGTTATAATTCCTGTTCATAATAGGGAAAGGTTAATTGTTGAATGTATAAAATCAATTAATTCGCAAACGCTAGATAAAAATAGATTTGAAGTGATTTTTATTGACGATGGTTCAACAGATAAAAGTATTCCGGCAATTGAGTATTTTATTGCACCGGACATAAATTGGCGTGTTATTCGCAGAGAAATTCCTTCCGGAAATGCTTCAGCTCCACGCAATGAAGGAATAAAAGCAGCCAAAGGACGTTATGTTTTCTTTTTAGATTCTGATGATGCAATTCATCCAGAATTACTTTATGATGGACTGCATATTGCAGATAAAAATAATAGTGATATTGTATATTTTAAGCAAGCATCATCTACAGGACGTGGAATACCTGTACGGGCATTCAGAAAAAGTGCTAACAAAGCAGATATTATCAAAAATCATTTATTCAGATCACTGAGAGTTTTCAAATTTTTTAAGCGAGAATTGCTCCTTGATAATGGGATTTTATTCATCCAATCAATTCCTGTTTACGAAGATGTTATTTTTTCATGTCATGCGTTAACTGTTGCTAATATTGTATCAGTTTTATCAGATAAAGATTATGTTATTCTTAATCGGCACGATCAACCACATCTTTCTAAAGTGAACTTTCCAGTTGAAAATAGAATTTTTGTTTTGCAAATTGGGTTGAACTATATTTTGATAAGTAAAAAAGGAATAAATGAAAAAATAAAAATGTTCAACGCATGGATGATTATATGTTCAGAGCATTTAGCAACCATCATGAGAAACAAAAATCTATCGTATGAGGAAAAAGAATACTTTTTTAGGATGATGCATAAATCATTAGCAGCCCATCCAGAACTTACAAACATTGAGTTGATTTATAAACAATTTAAAAATCTTACACAATATTTGCTGGAGGGGAACTATGAATGTTTTAAACATGATGCTTTGGAATTGAATAAAATAAATAAGAAGCAGGAGAAGAATTGATTTAATCATCTATTTAGCTGTATAAAAATATTTCCGCGTAAGGAGTCCCATGCGAGATAAAACTAGTTATCCCGCATGGCTTTTTTATTTGCAAATATAATTTATATACCAAAAATATTGGAAACGGAACTGCAATCAATATGCGAAAATTTTAGCGATGTAGTTAACTATTGAAAATTATATCTAACTTAATAAATCAAATTGTAAGGCGTAATTTTTTAGCATGCTTCTAATCGTTGGATGTGTTTTGAATTAACATCCATTGAGACTGAAATTTAAATTATCAATTAAGATATTACGTTTTAAGCTTGACGTGCAAGACTCAAAAAATCCTTATCAATCTTAATTTCATGTTCAAAACTCCACTCCCCATAATAAACCCCATTAACCTGCGTCTTCACCAATAAATACCCACGAAACTTCTTAAACAGTTTCATATCCGGTTTAAAATCAGCCTGCCAGAACTGGTGCAAATGCCCTTGATACGTCAAGCCCTTGATGTCGTACAGGGCATTGCCCATCACTTTAAGTGGTTTGTTATGAATCAGCGCAGAGATCCCCGCCGTACTGTTAATCGTCACCACCGCTTTTGCGTGGCGTAATAATTCCGGCATCGGGAGGTCGTGCACGTATATGACTCGCTCACCTAAGCCATATTCCTTACTCAATCGCTTAATTAATGGTCGATAGAGTCTGTGACCACGATCCATCGGATGATGTTTGATCACCAAATAACTTTCTTTCGGCGCTTTACGCGAAAATGAGTACATGACTTCATTAATATAGTCACGCACATCGTTATAATTGCTGTGGTTACGAATCTGGCTATCGTTATATACCTGCAAAACGGCAAGATAATAACGTTGATCCAGCTCGTTCATTAACCTCGGCAATACCTTACGCTGTGTTACCTTGTAAAGTTGCTTGCGCCAGTACGCACGAACCCAGCAACGAGCCTCATACCAGGGAGAAAACGATTTGTGATGGCGATAGCGAGGAAACTCATGACGGTAATGCCAGCCCATCAGGTAATACCACATCGCATGACCAATACGTTTCATTGTTGAAGGTGTTAAGTTCTCAACATGCGGCGCAGGCATATCTGGTAACTTACGATAAAAATCCGGATCGCGCGGTAGCGATGAATATGCGTTCACTCCGCCTTCTTCAACAGTAATAAATTGCGGGCGTAAATATCCTTCTTCAAATGCCAGGAAGCGGATACCTTTCGACTTTGCCCAGCGTTTTGCTTCTTTATGCAATGGGCGGCAGTCGCCAAAGCAGAGGATAGTGTCAAAGTCATATTGCCGGTGGAGATCTCGCAACCATCCGGGAAACTCTTTCGGTGTCTGGTAGTAAGCCAGATAATGTCGATGGCGGCAGTAAAAACGATCCCCACCGTTGAAGACAACATTCACAGCGTTACGGCCTAATGACTCTAGCCACTCGGCGACATCACTGAAAAAGGGTCCCATTGGCCCCTGTAATAGCAGATATTTTTTACCGGATAATAAAACGGTTAGTGCATTACCTTGCATAAATAATTTGTGTAATAGTCAACTGTGAAATTGTTTAGCCAAATCTGACCTTGCAGAACATAATTAATTTGCGGTAATAGCGTATTACTCGCCCCGCTTTTTTTCTGGTAATAAACATCCGCTTGCGCGGAGTCTGGATCAAATATTCCGCCGCCTCTTCAACCGTAATAGGTTGTAGCCGTGTTGGGTGGATATAGGTTGGATAAACAATTAGCGCCTGATATAGCAGATCCGCTAACGTTAATTTTCGCTCGCGACGCGGGCAGCGATGTTCATCAACGGTTAAACCCCAACCGGCATAGAAGGGCAGGCCGTAACAATGTACGCGCTTGCCATGTAATAACGCTTCAAACCCCGACAGCGACGTCATGGTATGCACTTCATCTGCGCGCTGAATGCATTGAATAATATCTGCGTCCAGTGCCTGATAATCAGCAAGTTCAGCAATCTGTTCTGCCGGAATATCGCCCTTGCGATTCCCCACCAGTACATCCGGGTGCGGTTTATAAATAATGTAGGCGTGCGGATTACGCTCGCGTACTGTGCGTAATAACTCAAGGTTGCTCTTAATCGAGACGGTGCCTGTTTTAATAGAGGCATCGTCCTCTACCTGACCCGGCACCAGGATAACTTTTTTACCTTTGGCTTCGGCTGGTAGAGAGAAATCGGCTCCCAGGTTGTACTTGCTCAGTTTGCTTTCAACCAGTCGCTGGCGTAATTTTTCAGCTCGCATCTTCTGCGCCAGCGTTAGCTGGCTATGATTCAGCAGCACTTCCAGATCGCTAGGGCGTGTGGCGTCATAGTAAATACCGCGTTTATCCAGCACCAGCGATAGCGGCGGCAGCAGGTCAGAGCCAAGTCCGGATGAACGCAGAAAACCATCTTCCATTCGCCATAATGGCAGTGAGTTTCGCTGCGCTTCGGCTCGCCATTGCTGTTCCCCCTTTACACCCCATACCACGCAGGCGCTCGCCGCAGTACAGCGACGTGAAAAACTCAGCCGGTTTGTTGGCGTTCGTAAGAAGGGTTTCAGGATCGCCGACTTCCACAGCGTTAAGCCTGGCGCCCATAAATAGCCATTACGCTGTTGCAGATGTCGACGTTGTAATTGCAGCCATTGCAACACAGTAAACAGATCGCTTACTGCTCCCGTTTGCGGATCGATATAGCGACAGTAACGCAGGTATGCTGCGGCAAAAAGTTCTTCCAGCGTGGCAGAACCGCGACGGGCAGATAACAAAGCGGACTGCGGATGACGATCGTCCGTTAAGCCCCAGCCTGCATACCAGGGCTGACCGAAGCATGTCACCGGTTTTCCTGCCAGCAAGGCTTCAAAGCCGTACTGGGAGGTCACGACGTAAACCCTGGAAACGTGTCGCAACAGCGACTGCGGACTGACATTCTCCGCAATCAAACGTACTCGTTGCGTGGCGTGCAGATCGGCGAAATAACCTGTTTTCTTTCCTTCCAGTACATCTGGGTGCACCTTCACCCAAATTGCCGCTTGAGGATTTTCCGCCATCGCGGCTTCCAGCATGGCGGCAAACTCATTCTGACCCGCATTACCATACGTCACTGACATATCATTAAATGTCTGATCGACAACCAGAACGATGTCTGAATGTTCTGATTCATCAGCCACAAACGCAGGCGCCAGATTATATTTCGATAAATCTTCGGTCACGATGGTGTGCATTGCTTCTCTGGCCTGATCTGCCAATGCCGCATTTCCGGCTTTATCCTGTACCAGTTTCTCCAGCGCCGAAGGCTTGCTGGCATCGTAGTAAATGCCGCAATCATCCACCACCAGAGAAAGCGGCGGCGCACCATTGACGCCAAGATCCAGCGAGCGCACAAATCCATCTTCCAGACGGATGACCGGTTTTCCCGCTGCTTTGGCGATGGTGACTGGTTTCGCCGCGCTGGGGCGATGTCCCCACACGGCGATAGCATCAACTTCTTGCGGAACAGGGCGCAGCAGAGAAAGTTTCTGGCACGGTTGCGCCAGAAATTTCTCCAGATTTGGAATACGCCAGATGCCGGACGAGAAAATGCCAATCATGCGTTTTCAGCCAGTTCCTGTGCCATCAGGGCGCGCACTTTTTCAAGACATGCAGGGGTGTCAACGCCCGGACCGGTTGCGGCAACCTCAAACGTGCGAATGTTGATTCCCGCGTTCATTAACCGTAGCTGCTCCAGTGATTCCGCCTGCTCCGGCATGGACTCCGGTAACTGACTGTAGTTTTGCAGCACATCGCGACGATAAGCGTAAATACCAACGTGTTTCAGGTAGCGCGCTTTTTCAGCATTGCGCGGATAGGGAATCGGCGAACGGCTGAAATAAAGTGCATCGTGGCGGGTATTCACCACCACTTTTACCGTGCTGGGTTCAGTCGCCTCTTCGGCAGATATCGCGTGGCATAGTGTTGCCACCGGCAACTCGGGATCGTCACGCATTCCTTGCAGCAGCGTTTCTACATCCTGCGGACGAATCATGGGTTCGTCGCCCTGCAGGTTAATGTAGATATCTGCCTCGACTTTATGCATCACTTCGACCAGCCGATCGGTGCCGGATTCATGATCGGTACGCGTCATAATGGCTTTCCCGCCAAACGCCTGTACGGCCTGTTCAACACGCGGGTCGTCAGTTGCCACCCAAACTTCTGCGACGCCCGCCACCTGTAACGCACGCTCGTAAACATGCTGGATCATCGGTTTGCCAACAATATCAAGTAGCGGCTTACCCGGCAGGCGCGATGAGCCATAACGAGCCGGAATGACAATAACTGCTTTGCTCATTTCAACTCCTTACAACGACAGAATTACTTTTGCACCCACCGCCAGCTGATAGAGGATGGTGGAAATACCACGGGTAACTTCAATGTTTTTCGATTCATACTTCGGCAGAACCATAATCTCATCGCCCGGTTTGAGTGAATCCACATCTTCCGCGTTGACGGCTGCACCGTTCTGACGAATGACGATAATTCTGGCGTTACCCGATTTCTGCGTCAGGCCACCACATTTCTCGATGTAATCCTCGGTGGTCATTCCCTTCTGCCAGCTCACCGCGTTCGGGAACAGCACCTCGCCATGAACCATAACCAGCGATGTTTTCTCCGGAATATTGATGACGTCGCCATCTTCAAGCAGAACAGAATCAATATTGGACTCGTTGAGGATCACTTCACCTTTCGGAACCACGGTGCGCGCTTTCGCCACGAAGCGGCTGATCAGTTGCGCTTCCTGCATTCGCAGGCTGGCTTCTTCTTTGGTGGAGGACTGGGCAGAAAGTGACGCTTCCTCCAGCTTTTGCAGCGAGAGATTCAGCATCTCTTTCTGACGCTGAGCCACTGATGGGCGATAAAGCTGAACCGCGTTCATCTGCGACATGCTGTTCGGGCGGACTTTTTCCAGAACCGCACGCATGGTTGAACCATAAGGCAGCACCATGGCGTGTTCACCGGAGTGCGCGCCTTCAACCCGCACCTGAATGGTGCCGGCATAGCGGTCAGTGCTCACAATTAAGGTATCGCCGTTCTGCAACATACGGCCTGGCGCAGAACTGATCGGATAGTATTCGCTACGTTTTTGCAGCCCCTGTTTACGCATAATCGTAATGTGAGTCGCACCAGGCTTAGGGCGCGCCCAGCTCAATGCTTCCGTTACGGGAATGCTGCTTTCACGGAACTCAAAGTCGTAGCTGTTGAAGACATCGCCCTGAACGCTGAACGTATGTTGACGAGGCCCAACGATGATGGTGTCACCATCGGCGAACTGCGAAAGCCCCAGTTTACCGTTCAGCAGGAAGTCGTACAGGTTGACGTTGGAGCGCACGCGGTTGCCGCGCTTGACCACAATATCAACGTAGCTCCCACGCTCTGGATCAACGCCGCCAGCCTTGATCAGATAATTCAGTAAAGAATCAGACGTCACGCCGCCGTACAGACCGGGATTACGCACAAAGCCGGTCACGTACACTTTTACTGGCTGCGCCTGTAATAAGGAGGCGTAGACGTTGACGTTGGACTGGTACACCTCCTTCACTTTTGATGTAACCAGAGTGTTCAACTGGCTATTGCTAACCCCGGCAACTTTCACTGGACCAACGTTCGGCAGGAAAATATTGCCTTTGGGATCAATCTGTAAGGCACCATCAAAGGTAAACGCCCCCCATAAACGAACCTGAATGCTATCGCCCGGATTCAGAATATAGTCAGGGTTGAATCCCACTGTCGCACCGCTATCCGCGCTGGTGCCGTTGAAAAGTTGAGCACCAAACATACGGCTCATTACCACCGGCGGTGCGGGCGGCGGGGTATTATCGAAGCCGCTCATGTTTTGCGTATCCGACTTTTGTCCGCTCAGAATACCGGGGAGTGGCGCTGCTCCTGTCAGGTTTGGGTCAGCGTTAATATCAATGGCCGCGCTGGCCTGCGCCGCGTGACAGGCGGCAATCAGTAAAATTGATTTAAATAATTTCATCACAAACTCATTCAGCGACAGCGTTAATCTCGGTGATCTTCAATAACAGCCAGCAACAGTTTCAGGGTGCCGAACAGCAGGCAGCACACCAGTAACCAACAGGCGATCAAATAAGGGATGTTTGGAAAAGACGATTCCTGCGGCAACTGTGGCGAACTTATAACCGACAGAACCTTGAGCTTACGAGCCGCTTCTACACGGGTCTTTTCAATGGAGGTCAGGGTCAGTTTGTACAGTTCGCTGTTGAACTCTACTTTTGATTTGATTTCTTCAAAATCCACTGCCATGCGGTTTAATTTGTCACCTTGTGGCGCCGTGATTTTGCTTTTTTCTTCGTCGATTTGTGCCTGCAATGACTGAATCGCATTACGCGCACTCACCACTTGTGGTGCATCTTCACGCAGATATGTCAGCAAGTTACGCAGGTCTGCTTCCATCTGGATCTTCTGACCCATCAGCGTATTGACTAATGTGCTCGCCGCCTCCGCCTGGGCTTGTGGATCCAGGACGTTGTTGCTGTCCTGATAAGAGAGCAGTTCCGCTTTGCTGGCATTCAGACGCTGGCGCGCTTTTTCCATCTCGCTTTCTGCAAAGGCAAGCTGATCGCGCGCAATGCGATGCGACATCTCATTGATAAAGCGTTCTGACTCTTTCAACACGGTCTGGTTAAATTTAAGCGCAAACTCCGGGCTAAAGCCCTGCGTCTGAATATTCAGCAATCCGGTCTTATCGTCATACGAAACGTTGATACGATCCTTGTAGTACTTGAGGAAGCCTTCTGCGGTTTCATCCTTGCTGAGATGATTAAGAAAATCGAGCCCGCTGTGGCTAAACGCTTCACGAAAATTCAGTTGCTTATCCAGCGCCGCCAGCATATCCGGCGAGTTGATGTACTCTTTCAGATACAGCGCATCTTCTGCGGAACTGGGGTTAGAGGCGCCCAGAAGCAGACCAAAATTCAGGCTGCCGCTGTTTAAATCATCTGAGCGTTTAATGGCGACTTTCGACTCGCTCATATAGCGAGGCTGGCTGAAGATGGCCAGATAGATCAGCAGCACCGCCATCGGTGCCAGAATGATGATTTTCGCCAGGTGTTTTTGGATATCTGCCAGTGAGATGGCAGACAGACGAGCACGCATCCAGGATACGGCAGACTTCACTTTTATCAACATGTAACGATTATCAAAGTTTCAGTGGGGCGCAAACTCAATGAGAGACTAAACTCTCGCACCCCGTTGCTTAATTAGTCGAAAATGCGCACAAGGCCAGTGACTTTATTTGCCTTGTTAGTCACCAATAACGTTGAGACGCGGTGCTTTTGCATTTTTTCTTCCGCTTCAATGATCATGGTGTCTTCCGGTAGCGTCAGCGGTTCACGCGTCATCATCTGAGCCGCCGTGGCGGACGTCAGAGAATCCTCTTTTTCCATAAAGCGACGCAGGTCACCGTCGGTGATAATGCCTGCCAGCCCGCCTTCTGCGTCTTCTACCATCACCATTCCCTGGCATCCGCTGGTGATACGTTGAATCACGGTTTTAAATGACGCATCCAGCTGCACCGCAGGAACATCATGCTGCATGACATCCGCAACGCGGGTCAGCAGGCGACGGCCTAATGAGCCACCCGGGTGATAACGTGCAAAATCATTTGGCATAAATTTGCGCTGATGGATCATGGCAATAGCCAGCGCATCGCCGATCGCCATGGTCAGCGTGGTGGACGTTGTTGGTGCAAGATTATTCGGGCAGGTTTCATTCGCCATATGGAGTTCCAGCACAGCATCAGCATTTTTCGCCAGCGTGGAATTTCCATTATTGGTAATGGCGATAATTCGGTTGCCGAAATTTTTCAGTGAAGGAACCAGCTTGAGGATTTCATCCGTTTCACCGCTGGCGGAAATAAGGATCAGGAGATCGTAGGGCGTAATCATACCCAGATCGCCATGGAATGCTTCTGCCGGATGAATAAAGAAACTCGGTGTACCGGTAGAGGCCAGCGTCGCTGACATTTTACGTCCGACATGCCCCGATTTACCCATTCCCGAAAGAATAACGTGCCCTTTACAGTTCATTATCAAATTAAGGACACGCTGGTACTGCCCGGAATCAAGTTGTTTAGACAAGTTTTGTAATGCTGCGCCTTGTTCTGCCAGGGTCTGGCGAACAGAGGTAATTAAATATGGATCGATAGTACTGCTCTGGTCATCAGGTAAATGTCTTTCAGACATATCAGCTCCTTTGCACGGAAATAATGCCACAGTCACAACAAACCCGAACCCACAATAAATTATTGATATTAAATCAATGGGTTATAACGAAATATTTTTATGAATATAAAACCATGGTCAGCCCATGCGCTTATGCAGGGCTTATCACCTTCTTATTAAGTCGCAATGTCTCATGGGAGTGCGAAGATGCTGCAATATTACAGGCGAGAAGGGGGAACCAAATTTTGCCCACCTATTTAACACACCCCTACATTATGAACAAGGAATTTAGGATTTTTATCATTTATTAAAACGTTTCGCGCTTAACTATTGAGTTAAAAAACAATTTAGCAATTGATTGTTTCATTGTAAAAAAAAGAACGTATGACACTGTTATCAATAAATAAAACACGTCAGTAATGGTGATGATGTTTTTCGATTAACTATTTAAGTCATGCATAATAAACAGATTGACAATTTCCCTGTAAAGCAGAAGAAAATAATAAAATTTTGGCGGTGAATATTAAACGATATGATAGTTGAGATATTGATTATTTCTGGTGGTTGATGCGGAATTAAACCAGGCAGGATTGAATTTTGGTCATATCTATTTTTCAGGAGATTATTATTAAATAAAAAATAACGATAGTGATTATCATTGGTTGAGCTGGAGCCACATATGCCAGCGAGTACGTCCGTCCGGAGCCTTCCTTAACTTCAGAGAAAGAGCCGATGGAAGAACAATCATCAGGCTCTTTTTGCGTTACACGCGCCGGTAAGGAGGTGCCTTGTATGAAGGCGTCTCCGACAACCACCAGTTCACTCCAGACTCAGAGTGGTTTATTAATCGCGTCATAAAGATGGTTCAACGTTTTCAGGCGCTGCTTGTATGCTTTCGTCAGGCAGGTTGTATCGCCACCACACTGGCGACGTTCAGCCAGCCATAGTACCTGTGAGTCATGCAGTTCCCCGGCGGCTCCCATCGCGTAAAGCCCATGAAGAAATTGATACTTAACACTCATCTCCACATCCAAATCGTTGAGGCTATGTGATGAGCAAATTGCTTTTTCATCCGCACTGCGGGACTGGCGGCAGTCAAAACTGGCTGCCGTGGCGGAGAAAGCAGGGAGAGTGATGATGAGAAACGCGGTAAGAATATTTTTCACTGGCCGATCTCCCCGGAGCGAATAACGGGCCCCGGAGCCATGGTCAGGGTTTTATTTCTCAACAACCTGAAAGCCATCGCCTCTCCGGTTTTCACTGACAGTTCACAGGCGAAGTGAAAGGTCGTCCAGTTAATCCCCCTACGGTACTGACCATTACCTGTCAGCAGTGCAGGTGAGATCAGACGCTGCATATTATGTTTTCCCTGATCGAAAATAACCTTATCTACGTCGGTATACCGCTTCTGTAGTTCTTTCAGTGCGAGTGGTCGGCAAATAAATTCGGCCACACGTTGAGCTTCTGTCCAGTTGGTATAGACAAAATTACGGTCATCTTTCCCTTTTACCTCGTGATTAATGACGTTATTCAGGTGTTCTACCTGGGCAGGGTTCAATGTGACGTTCGCTGCAAATGCAAATCCGGTATACATACAGGATATTGCGGTAATTATAACCAAACGTTTAAAACTCATAAATACTCCGTTACGCATAAGTTTCTACATTTACTGTGCAATGACAATGTAAGATCCAGGAATAATTAACATGCTGCGCTGAATCAATTTTTTATGGTTAATCAGGTCGTTCGGGTGTAGGCCTGAATATGCTGTAATGCAAATTTCCGCTTGCCTAAAATAAAATCTCCTCGCCGATATTGAGACCTGTGGATACGGGGATGACCTGATTGCCGGACAAGAATTTAATGTCATTACACGGCGAATACTTATGAATTACTTAGGCAACATGGGCATAACTATCAGATAACAGTATCTGTGGCATAGGCGCGGGTAAGTCAGTGTTTTGCACTATGTATAGCCTGTCTATTAAGAGATGTTGTGGTAAATAAAAAACAAAATAACATAATAAAAATATAATTAGGAATATTTATAAAGACGTTTTTAATCAATTGATATGGCTGCGATTATTTTTATTGTCAGGCGATTTTCCCATTATTTTTTATTCTCAATATGTTGATCTGCATTGCTTTTTTGATTTCCATATTGCCTTAGTATCGAGTTAATGAAGTATTGTGATTAATTTGACTTTAATTGAATTACGAGAGGGAGCTATGAGTGACAGCTTCCAGCGGGAGATACCGAAGGCCCGTATTAATCTGAAATTAGAACTGCACACTGGGGGAGCAAGTAAGAAAACAGAATTACCCCTGAAGTTACTGGTTGCGGGTGATTTTAGTAATGGTCAGGAATCCGCGCCATTATCTGAACGTAAAAAAGTTAATCTTAACAAAAATAATTTTGATGCAGTCCTTTCTGAATATTCCCCAAAAGTAAATCTTATCGTTAATAACACACTTGCTGATGACGGTAGTGAAGACAGCATCAGGTTAACATTCCAGAGCATAAAGGATTTCTCCCCGGAACAGGTCTCCCGACAAATACCACAGCTAAAAGCCATGCTTTCCATGCGTAATTTACTTCGTGATTTAAAAGCGAACCTTCTGGATAACCAGACTTTCCGTAAAGAACTGGAAAACATTTTGCTGGACCCGGCATTAAGTGCAGAACTCAGAGCAGAACTTTCCGCTCTGGCACCTAAACAGCCGTAACGGTCATGACGATTTAACGGATTAATAAGGAAAATGTTGATGTCTGTAAAAAATGAGAATGCCGCTGGTGGCGAGAGTGTGGTGCTTGAACATCCTGCTGCCGCAGGAGTTTATGCTTCCCTGTTTGAAAAAATTAATCTCAACCCGGTCTCTGAGCTGAGTTCTCTGGATATCTGGCAGGACGCACAGGCGATGTCGGATGCCACTGCGGATGAACGTTTAACGGCCGGGATGCAGGTGTTCCTGGAGTGTCTGACAAAATCGGGATCGAAAGTCGAAAAGCTCGACAAAAATCTGATTGACCACCATATCGCTGAACTGGATTACCAGATCAGCCGTCAGCTTGATGCCGTTATGCATCATGAGGACTTTCAGGCGGTAGAAAGTCTGTGGCGCGGCGTGAAATCGCTGGTCGATAAAACAGATTTCCGCCAGAACGTGAAAATTGAACTGCTGGATATATCTAAAGAAGACCTGCGTCAGGACTTTGAAGATAGCCCGGAAATTATCCAGAGTGGTTTGTACAAACATACCTACATTGATGAGTATGACACGCCGGGTGGCGAGCCAATTGCCGCGCTGATTTCCGCTTATGAGTTTGATGCATCTGCGCAGGATGTGGCGCTGATGCGTAATTTATCAAAAGTGTCCGCAGCGGCTCATATGCCATTTATCGGTTCTGCAGGTCCGAAATTTTTCCTGAAAGAGTCAATGGAAGACGTTGCGGCCATCAAAGATATCGGTAACTACTTTGACCGCGCCGAGTACATTAAATGGAAAAGTTTCAGGGATACGGACGATTCCCGTTATCTGGGGCTGGTTATGCCACGCGTGCTGGGTCGCCTGCCGTATGGCCCGGACACTGTACCGGTGCGTAGTTTTAATTATGTTGAAGAGGTGAAAGGCCCGGATCACGATAAATACCTGTGGACCAATGCCACCTTTGCTTTTGCGGCCAACATGGTGAAAAGCTTCATCAATAACGGTTGGTGTGTACAAATCCGTGGTCCACAGGCGGGTGGTGCGGTGCAGGATCTGCCAATTCACCTGTATGATCTTGGCACCGGCAACCAGGTAAAAATCCCCTCAGAGGTGATGATCCCGGAAACCCGCGAGTTCGAGTTCGCGAATCTTGGTTTCATTCCCCTGTCGTACTACAAAAATCGCGATTATGCGTGTTTCTTCTCGGCGAACTCCACGCAAAAACCCGCTCTCTACGATACTGCGGATGCTACTGCCAACAGCCGCATCAATGCGCGTCTGCCTTACATCTTCCTGCTGTCGCGCATCGCTCATTACCTGAAGCTGATTCAACGTGAAAACATTGGCACCACCAAGGATCGCCGGTTGCTGGAACTGGAGCTTAACACCTGGGTTCGTGGTCTTGTGACTGAAATGACCGACCCGGGTGATGAGTTGCAGGCATCTCACCCGCTGCGTGATGCGAAAGTTGTGGTGGAAGACATTGATGATAATCCGGGCTTCTTCCGCGTGAAACTCTACGCCGTACCGCACTTTCAGGTGGAAGGGATGGACATCAATCTCTCACTGGTTTCCCAGATGCCGAAAGCCAAGTCGTAAGGCGAGGGGAAATCAGGGATGAAAATTTTTCGCCCACTTTGGGAGGATGGGGCCGCGCTGGCCCCACAACAGTTCCAGCAGCAGGCTCGCTGGGACGAACATATTGCCGACACTGTTGCAGGAATGGGAATTTCCCATCCCTGGGGCGTGGTGAATGCTGAATTCGATACCGCAGCCCTTGTATTGTCACGCCTGAATGCTACCCGTCTGGTGGTACGTTTTCAGGACGGCACGATGGTTGATACTGACCTGGCGGATAATCTTCCACCGGTCTGTGATTTATCCGTCGCAAACGGTTCTGAGGTTGTTGAAGTCGTTGTGGCGCTGCCGTTGCTGAGTGCCAGTGGTGGCAATCTGGATAATGGTCAGGACAGTGAGCGCCCGCGTCGCTGGAAATCTGAACGCCTAGTGGTTCAGGAGCTTGCCGGGCATGAAAGTGGTGAACTGGCCATTTTGCGTAATGCCGTCACGCTTCGTTTATCTACGCAGGAAAATACCGCTTACCTGACTTGTCCGGTGGCTCGTCTGGCACGTAATGCGCAGGGACAGTGGAATCGTGATCCGTCTTTTATCCCGCCGATGCTCTCGATTGCGGCAAGCCCTTTGCTTGTGGCTGAACTGAGCGATCTGTTGGTTCGTCTGCAGGCACGACGTAAGCGTCTGATGGCGATGCGTCGCGAAAGCAACGAGCGTCTGGCCGATTTTGCGGTGGCTGATGTTTCTCTGTTCTGGCTACTCAATGCCCTGAATAGCGCCGAGCCCGTGCTGACCGAACTGATGCAGACTCCGGGACGCCACCCGGAGCTGCTCTACCGTGAATTGACCCGCCTGGCAGGCAGCCTGCTGACGTTTTCACTGGAGCACGATGCCAGTGATATTCCTGTTTATCAGCATGATACGCCTGAACGAGTGTTCCCGCCGTTGCTGGCTCTGCTCGATAAATTGCTGGAAGCCAGTCTGCCCTCCCGGGTTATCAGTATTCAACTGGATCATGCCGATCAGTTCTGGAAAGGATCGCTGCATGATGCCCGCTTGCGTGAAGGGGCTGATTTCTATCTTTCCGTTCGCTCCTCCATGCCGAATCACGAACTGCAAGTGACATTCCCGCAGCTTTGTAAGGCGGGCAGTCTCGATGACGTTTCAGATGTCGTGAACGTGGCGCTGAGTGGCATGGTTATAAAACCACTCAGCCATGTGCCTGCGGCGATCCCTCTGCGCCTTGAAAACCAGTTCTTCTCTCTGGATCTGAGTACCGATGCGGCGCGGGCGATGCTGGAGGCGGGTAGCTGTACCTTTTACACCCCGTGCTCACTGGGGGAGGTGAAACTTGAACTGTTTGCGGTGTTACGCGCATGAATAATTCCAGTCTCAGCCAGATTGAACAGATTTTCTATCCAGGCTGGTTGATGGCCAGCCAGCTACGCGGCGGGCAAGAAGTTCGGGACGGGGACGGGCTTTATCGCCGGGCCTGCCGTCTGGTTCAGGAAGCGCGCAAATCGCTTTCGGATGCGGGCTACAGTGATAGCAGCCAGGAGCACATGGTATACGCGCTGTGCGCCTTGCTGGATGAAAGCGTTCTCAATCGGGGCGCTTCTGACGATGGTTATCTGGCCTGGCGCCGTGATCCGTTGCAGGCACATTTCTTCGGTACTTTGAACGCAGGTGAGGTGTTATGGGAGCGTATCCGCAACCTGTTGAAAGAGTCCGCACCGGACATGGCCGTGCTGACCTGTATGTACCGTACTTTACAACTGGGATTTGTCGGACAGTACCGGGCGCAGAATGACGAACGTCGTGAAGACGTGGTGCGTGCGCTGGGGGAACGAGTGCCCGCTTTTACGCTTGCTCAGGATGCGCCGATTGTCGCCAGGGTATCCAGTCTGCGCAGCGGTCGCCGACTGTACTGGCTTTCCTGGATTATCGGGGCGGCAGTACTGGCTGCGCTGTGGTACTTCTTCTCTTCCTCCCTCACCGAACTGGTGAGTCAGACGGTCAGGCCGGGGTAAAGGATGCGTGATGTTTACCGGAGTCTGTTAACCGTCCTGGCGGGCGTACTGGCACTGTGGCTTATCCTGGGATTCTGGTCACCGTCGGTCGGGGGCCGTGCGGCATTCAGCCTGCTGATTATTTTGGTCTGTGGGGGAATGCTCTGGCGTCAGTATCGGACATTACTGATACGGGCACCGGCGCTCAGAGATATTGTAGTTGAGTCTCTGCCACCGGAAGATTTTCAGGGTGCAGTCATTCTGGTGTGTGGCGATAACAGCGCATTATTTGCTGCGGGGACACGGCATCGTGAAACCCGTCAGGGCTGGTATCTGTGGGTAAAAGATGCAGAGCAGTTGCCATTGTTGGCTCAACACCTGAGTCAGATTCGTTCGGCTCTGGTGTCACAGATCTCGATATTGTTGGCTATCTTACCCGAACGCCACACCTCGGATGCGGAGTTAACCCAGAGTCTGCGTGGTTGGCAGCGTGCTGCTGCGCAATGCCATATCTCACTTGGTCAACTCCCGCCGCAGTGGATCGTTATCTGGCTGTCACCGCCAGTCGCTTGTGTTGAAGCTGAGCCGGTCTGGTTTACTACTGTCAGCCAACGGGCAGGACTCCAGGTATATCAACCCGGTCAGGGGAATTTGTCACTGACCGACTGGGCTCAAGAAACAACTTCGGGTGAGTGGCTGTCCCGCCTGAGCCAGGTGCTATGGCTGGACAGTGGACTTGCCTGGCTGAATACCGCAGTTAACAGTCTGCTGTCGGAGCGTCAGGGAGAACTGCCAGCTCTGAAGCCCTGTATACAAGGGCTGTGCATGGCTCCCGTGAGCGGTCTCGCCGGCAATCTCTGGCAACAACACATTGCCTCTGTTACTGCGCTGCCGCCTGATACGGTGGAGAGCGGTGAGCTTTTGCCGTTGCCTGAACTACTGCTGTCGGCGCTGCCGCGTCGTCGTGGCGTCAGTCGTCGGATGGTGTTCTGGCGCTATGCCGGGCTGCTGGGGGGCATTTTTCTTGCACTGGCGATGCTGGCGTCCTGGGTTAACAATCAGCGTCTGATCCGCAATGTCGGCGACCATCTTGCCTTATACCACCGTCTCTCCGACGCCCCTCTCACGCCTAAACTCCAGGCACAGCAGCGTCTGCGCGCTGATGGCGCACTGCTGGAAGACTGGCAGCGGCGCGGTGAACCTCTGCGTTATCGCCTCGGGTTGTATCAGGGGGGGCGTCTGATACCTGCTGTTGAAGCCGCCGTGAATGACTTGCCGCTACCACCATCACTATCACCGTCACCGCAGACGGTTATCAAAAAAATCGTACAGGAGCCGAAGACTATCCGCCTTGACAGCATGTCGCTGTTCGATTCCGGCAAATCGGCGCTGAAAGCCGGGTCCACCAAAATGCTGGTTAATTCGCTGGTGGGCGTCAAGGCAAGGCCTGGCTGGCTGATTGTGGTCGCCGGTCACACAGATAACACCGGCAACGCACAACGAAATCAGACGCTTTCTCAGAAACGTGCCGAAGCGGTGCGCGACTGGATGCATGACACCGGTGACGTGCCGGAAAGCTGTTTTGCGGTGCAGGGCTATGGTGCAAGTCGCCCGCTCGCAACCAATGACACCCCGGAAGGCCGTGCGCTAAACCGCCGTGTCGAAATCAGTCTGGTATCACAGGCTAATGCCTGTCAGATACCGGGTCACACCCTGGCGTCATCGCAGGATGATGGCGCATCACAACATAATAGAGAGTAATTCCATGGCAATTCCTGTTTATCTTTGGCTGAAGGACGATGGCGGCGCGGACATCAAAGGGTCTGTGGACGTTCAGGATCGTGAAGGCAGCATCGAAGTGGTGGCTCAGGAACACAACCTGTACATCCCGACCGATAACAACACAGGCAAGCTGACCGGCACCCGAATCCACACTCCGTTCCTGTTTACCAAGGAAATCGATTCCTCCAGCCCATATCTGTACAAGGCGGTGACCACCGGACAGACCCTCAAGTCTGCAGAATTCAAGTGGTACAAAATTAACGATGCGGGTCAGGAGGTCGAGTACTTCAACACCAAACTTGAGAACGTGAAAGTGGTGAAGGTGAACCCTGTAATGCACGACATCAAAGATCCTTCTTTCGAGAAGCACAACCACCTTGAGCAGATCGAACTGCGCTACGAAAAAATCACCTGGACCTACAAAGACGGCAACATCATTCATTCCGATTCATGGAACGAACGCGCGACCGCGTAAGTCACGAGCGGACAGAGTTTCTCTGTCCGCTTTTTCGTTTTTGCTGAACGTCTGAAGTCAACGGGCTTTCAGCAAAGAACCCACAATCTGCCAGCCTGACCGTATGCGCTTTGGTCTCCTTCCTGGGAAACAGCGAGGGGCGGTAGCGTGTCCAGGAACCGACAAAGAGAGAAATTCATGGAAAATCCAGCCATCCTGCTGCGACGTTTGAACCCTTACTGTGCCCGTGCGATGGAAGGGGCGGCTTCGCTCTGCCAGACCCGTGCGCATACGGAAATTCTGCCGGAGCACTGGCTGCTGAAATTGCTGGAGCAGGGCGAGGGCGATCTCACTGTGCTGGCTCGTCGCTACGAGTGGGACATGGACAGCCTCTGGCAGGATTTGCTTGGCTGGCTCGACAAACAACCGCGCTCAGTGCGCCGTCGTCCGCAGCTTTCAGAAAACATCCAGACGCTGATGCAAGAAGCCTGGCTGATTGCCTCACTGGCGGGTGAGGCACAGATCCGAAGTCATCACCTGATGATGGCACTGGTTGATAAGCAGAACCTGGTGCGTTGCGATGGTCTGTGGCCATTATTGACCCTGGGTCTGAGTCAGTTGGAACGCCTGCGTCCGTTACTGGATGCTCAGTCAGACGAGCGTCCTGAAGTGCAACAGGAAGCGGAGCTGGCGTTTGTTGGAAGTCCCGTTGTCGCGGAGATAAAAGAGGGAGAACTCAGCCCGGCACTGCAAAACGTGCTGGATAAGTTTACCCTCGACGTCACTGCCAAAGCCCGCGAAGGCAAAATCGATCCAGTATTTGGGCGTGATACTGAAATCCGCCAGATGGTGGATATTCTTTCTCGCCGCCGAAAAAACAACCCGATTCTGGTCGGTGAGCCGGGTGTCGGTAAAACGGCACTGGTAGAAGGGCTGGCGCTCAGAATCGCTGAAGGCAATGTGCCGGAGTCGCTCAAACCTGTCGTGCTACGCACTCTTGATCTCGGTCTGCTGCAGGCAGGAGCGGGTGTGAAGGGGGAATTTGAACAGCGTCTGAAAAACGTGATTGATGCAGTGCAGCAGTCACCAGTACCAGTTTTGCTGTTTATCGATGAAGCGCACACTATCATTGGCGCGGGTAACCAGGCTGGTGGTGCGGATGCCGCCAACCTGTTGAAACCGGCACTGGCGCGTGGTGAATTACGAACCATCGCCGCTACAACCTGGTCTGAATACAAACAATTTTTCGAACGCGATGCCGCACTTGAGCGCCGCTTTCAGATGGTGAAAGTGGACGAGCCCGACGATGACACCGCCTGCCTGATGCTGCGTGGCCTGAAATCTCGCTACGCCGGACACCATAATGTGCATATCACCGACGATGCGGTTCGCGCTGCCGTTACGCTTTCCCGACGTTATCTCACAGGCCGCCAGCTACCGGACAAAGCCGTTGACCTGCTCGACACCGCAAGCGCCCGTGTGCGCATGAGTCTCGACACCGTGCCTGAACAACTGACCCGTATCCGTTCCCGGATCACCGCTCTTGAAATGGAGAGGCAGGCACTACAGGAAGACATGGCTGTCGGTAGTCAAAACTACGGTGAACGCCTGACGGCAATAGAACAGGAAAAGAACACCTTCAGCGTTGAACTCAACGAACTGGAAACCCGGTACGGTCAGGAGCTGAAACTTACCGAACAACTGCTGGAAAGCCGCCAGGACATTTCCCGTCAGTGTAAAACGTACTCCCTGCAACAGGAGTTGAACGGTATGCAGCACAACAACCCGTTACTTTCAGTCGATGTGGATGTGCGTACCGTTGCTACCGTGATTGCTGACTGGACGGGCGTCCCGCTGTCGTCGCTGATGAAAGACGAGCAGATCGAACTGCTGACGCTGGAAAACGAAATCGGCAAACGCGTAGTCGGGCAGAATGTGGCGCTTGAAGCCATCTCCCGGCGCCTGCGTGCCGCGAAAACAGGCCTCACATCTGAGAATGGCCCACAGGGTGTGTTCCTGCTGGTTGGCCCAAGTGGTGTAGGGAAAACCGAAACGGCGCTGGCGCTGGCTGACGTCATGTACGGCGGTGAAAAATCACTGATTACCATCAACCTGTCCGAGTATCAGGAGCCGCACACCGTCTCCCAACTGAAAGGCTCTCCTCCGGGATACGTCGGCTACGGGCAGGGGGGCATCCTCACCGAAGCGGTGCGCAAGCGCCCGTACAGCGTGGTGCTGCTCGATGAAGTCGAAAAAGCGCATCGTGACGTGATGAATCTGTTCTATCAGGTTTTTGATCGGGGCTTTATGCGCGATGGCGAAGGCCGTGAAATCGATTTTCGCAATACGGTCATTCTGATGACCTCAAACCTTGGCAGCGACTATGTAATGCAGTTGCTTGATGAACAGCCAGATGCCAGTGAAGGCGACCTGCACGAACTGCTGCGCCCGATCCTGCGCGAACACTTCCAGCCTGCGCTGCTTGCCCGCTTCCAGACGGTGATTTATCGCCCGCTAACGGAAGCGGCGATGCGTGCCATCGTGGCAATGAAACTCTTACAGGTCAGCACGCGCTTGCATCGCCACTATGGCCTGACCACATATGTTGACGAGAGTCTGTATGACGCTTTGACCAGTGCCTGCCTGCTACCGGACACCGGAGCGCGCAATATCGACAACCTGCTCAACCAGCAAATTTTGCCGGTACTGAGTCAGCAATTGCTGGTTCATATGGCGGCGAAACAAAAGCCGATTTCGCTGACGCTGGGCTGGAATGATGATGAAGGGATTGGACTGGAGTTTAAACCTGGCTAAAGGAGCTAAGTGATTATCCGATGGAACAGTAGGCACGGATTATTGCTGATAATTTTGTACTGCAAAAATTTGGGTATTTTGAAATGAGACTGTTGTTATTAAAGGTCATTATTAGTGCCGTTGGGCTGGAGCCATAATCACTCTTTTTCTTACCGGCTGAATCCCTTATTTAATCCCGCAACCTGCCCGCCGGTAACAGCGTCATGGACAACGGGTTATCTCATGGAGTCAATATTATGAGTCTGACAGATACGCTGAATAACGCCCTGTCTGCATTAACTGAAGGCGGGCTGAACCGCTACCGTCTGGATATTCCGTCCTGTACCGCATCGCCGGATGTGGAGTCCTTCAGGGGTGAGGAGTGCATGAGCGGGCTGTATCAGTACACCGTTCTGTTTACCAGCAGAGACCTGAACATCAGTGCATCGCAGTTACTGAGTAAACCGGCGACGCTGACCATGGGAACCGGGCCACTGACGGGGCTGAGCGGGCAGAAAGTGGTGCACGGGGTGGTGACAGATTTCAGTCGTGTCAGCGGTTCACGTGACCAGGCGACGTACCGGATAATTATTGAGCCGTTTCTGTCCCTGCTGGGCAGGCAGTACCGCACCCACCGTTTTTTCGTCAATAAATCTGTACCGGAAGTGGTCACCGTCGTCCTGCAGGAGCATGGTCTTAAAGGCTGGGAGTATGAGTTCACTCTTAAAGCCGGTTATCCGAAGCGTGAGCAGATAAACCAGTACCGGGAAAGTGACCTGGCGTTTATTGAGCGCCTGCTGGCTGAAGTGGGGATATTTTATTTTTTCACCCTGCAGCCGGACACCCTGACGGAAGTGGTGCACTTTGCCGACAGGCAGAGCGCCTGGACCTTCGGTAAAACGCTGGCGCTCAGCAGTCCGTCGGGGATGAGTGACAATGGCGCGGATTCGGTGTGGGGGATTAACGTCCGGCATCATGTGGTGGCGCGTTCGGTGACGGCGGATGATTACAATCACCGTGAAGCGCAGAACATCCTGACGTCGGTGCCGGCGGACATGACCCGTGGCGACGGGGAAGGGAACACCTACGGGGATGTGTACCATTACCTGCCGCGTCATCTTGAACGGGGCGACAAAATCACCCCGGCGGCGGAAACCGGCAATTTCTGGGCGCGGCTTGAGCATGAACGCTTTCTGTCCGGGCAGACAATGGTCAGCGGCAGCAGTAATGATGCCCGGCTTTCTCCGGCTCAGGTGCTGACCATCAGTGAACGGGCCGTTCCGCCGACCCTGCCGTCAGAAACGGACAACGGTATTGTGATTATCCGCACGGTTTACAGTGCGAGCCGTAAGGATGCCCTGACCGTGACGTGGGAAGGGATGCCGTATTACGAAAACCGCTGCTGGCGCCCGGCGGCTAAAAAACGGCCGGTGGTGAGCGGGACAATGACGGCGCGGGTGACCAGCGCCAGGGACAACGATATCCACGCGTGGCAGGATGCGTCGGGGATGTACCGGGTGAAGTTCGATGCCGACCGTGACGACAAAGGTCAGGGCATGGAAAGTATGCCGGTGCGCTTTGCCAGACCGTACGGCGGGGATAAATACGGTTTTCACTTCCCGCTGATACAGGGGACGGAGGTTGCCATCGCGTTCCATGAAGGCGACCCGGACCGGCCGTATATCGCCCATGCGCTGCACGACTCGCGCCACGCAGACCCCGTCACCGAAGCCAACAACACGCGCAATGTAATCCGCACAGCCGGCCTGAACAAACTGCGGATGGAGGACAGGCGCGGTGAGGAGCATATCAAGCTCAGTACGGAGTACGGGGGAAAGACGCAGCTGAATCTGGGGCATAACGTGGATGCCTCCCGCGAACTGCGCGGGGAAGGGGCGGAGCTGCGCACAAATGACTGGGTCAGCGTTCGTGGTGGTAAGGGAGTTCTGCTTACTGCAGATGCTCAGCCTGACGTCGGCAGTAAAATGCTTGAAATGGACCGGGCTGTAGAACAACTGGAGCAGGCACTTACGCTGGCAAGAAGCCTTCAGTCAGCCGCGAAAGGGGCGAAGGCAACGGAATCTGATATCGACAATCAAAAGACGCTTAATAGCTCACTGAAATATTTGAAAATGCCAGGAATGCTGGCTGTTGCACCGGCTGGAATCGGCATTCTAAGTCCTGAGACTGTCCGACTTGCTTCAGGTGGGGCAAGTATTGGCCTCATGTCAGGTAAAAACACCGATATTAGCGCCGGGCAATCATTCACTGTAGCGGCAAGCAAGTCTGTAAGTTTGTTTGCACAAGCAGCAGGAATGAAAATGTATGCTGGGGCAGGGAAGGTTGATATTCAGGCACAATCTGATGCCATGAATGTTTCAGCATTACAGGACATTACTCTCACCAGTGGTGAGGGAAGCGTGAAGGTGAATGCCAGCAAGGAACTGATTTTAAGTTGTGGTGGTGCTTATATAAAGCTCAGTGGTGGGAATATTGAACTGGGCTGTTCAGGGAATATTTTGCTGAAAGCGGCCAATGTTAATCAGACGGGAGCTGCGACACTTGATTCTCAACCTCTTACTTTCCCTAAGGGGTATAGCGGAACGTTTACTGTTACCGATCCTGAATCAGGGGATATCAAACCATTCACTAGTTATAGAGTAACCCCTCCAGATGGCGAGGTACTTGAAGGAATATCTGACTCGTCAGGGAAGACTGCACCGTTTTACTCATCGACACCAGGTAATGTAAAAATTGAGTTTCCACGTGAGATAAAAGATGAAGGTCTTGGGCATTGGGTTACTGTTGATCATGATTATTACGGGTTGAAGAATACTGCAATTATGGCAATCAACCGTTTAACTTCTATGGGAGATGAGGGCCGTATTTTTGGTTCTGAAGGGAAGGACTATATGAATACGAAAAGAGATAAAATCCAGGAATGGCAGCCTTTGCCATCTGATACTACAGCCGAGATAGAGCAGCAATCAGCAGTATATCGTTACGGAGAACAGAGAAAGGTAACGCAAACTTTTTTGGAAGGTGATGATGCCTGGGCTGTTACAGGTCAGTCGTGGCACTGGCAACCAACGACCGCTGATGATGTCTATGAGGGAATTAAATGAAACTTAGATTAAAACAGAAACATATATTGTATTGTTGGGCGGTGTTTGATCTCTTTTTCATCGTCAGATTTATCTGGCTGAATATCTCTCGGGGACGAATTCCTTTAATTGATGATATATTGTCTTTTAGCCATATTTATCCTCAGCAAGGGGCGTATTCGCAAGTCCTTTTTTCTTTTTCGTTATTGCTTAATGTCTCGATTGTTTTTTCTGCTGTAATGTTCTTAAAAAAGTGGAAGTATGTGAATTGGGTTGTCTATATTCAAACACCATTCAGATTGTTCTTCATGATCCCTTCTATTTCGATATTGCCATGGATGTTTAAAACTATGTCAATCAAAGTAGGGGCGATATTTCTTGCCGCTGTATTCTTATCGGAGATAATTAAGGTTGGGACATTTTATCTTACAAGAGAAAAGAGCTCATAAATTTTTTAACCTGCATAAAGAGGGATGTTTATGGTAGGAAATACATTAGTAACATCTGTGACGCATACAGAGGAAAAAGCTACGACTGGAAAACAGAAACCTTACTGGGTTGAAATTCAGTTGGTTGATGAGCAGGGAGATCCCGTAGCGAATATACCATGGCGTGCTGAAAGTTCGCATCCAGTATCCGGACCAGTTGATAACCTTACGTATACGGGTCAAAGTCAGGCAGATGGGCTTATTCGCATTGATATGCCGCATGGGCTTGAATTAAGGCTGGCGTTAGATGGCAATCAACTGGCTACGGAAATGGAAAAACGTGCCTTACGTGTTAGCCGCGATGCAGAAAATGATTCTGTTGTGCGTCCTGAAGCTGAAGAAAAAGGGTATATCTGGCATTATGCCGTTATCGGTGAACTTTGTCAGAGTTCACCAAACCTTGAATTAAGACCTGGGGAAATGTTACCCGCATATCACTTTCCTGCAAATACGGCATTTAAGGGCTTTAAATTCCGAACGAATGAACTTGAAAAACGTCATGTAATAGAAATATGCCCCTTCAGATCGTGGGAGCTTGTTCTACACCATCAAAAGGACTATTCCATTGCGAATGGAATTAACCTTGGGGCGGCAGCGACGCTTGCCTATGCAAATGGCAGTACTCTGGATACGGTGTCAATTACACGTTTTTTTATTAACCAGTGCCAGGATCTTTCTCGCTTACCCCAACTTTATAAAGATGGTTCCGCATGGAATACATTAGTACAGGATGTTCCCTACAGTAATCGATATTATCCTCCAGTGTTTATGGATACCTCGCGAGATACTTCGCCTAAGGTAGACAGTAAGAATTCGCATGGAACAGCACAGGCAAAGGAAAATACTGCTGTGACAAAGGCAGACGGTGATACGCAGCTTTATTATGTTTATAACGTGGATAAGATAATCGTTGCCTGGCGTGGGACGGCTAGCTTGTTTGATGTAGGAACGGATATTGAGTTCAGACCAGTAAGTCCAGAACTATGCGATATAAATAAAACGGGATGTAGTACGTTACTTTCTGCTGGAAAAGTACATACGGGATTTTGGAGTGGATATAGTCGGGTTGAAAAGAAATTTAATAAAGAAATACTAGAGTTATTGAAAACCATTGAAAGTAGAATGCTATTTATCTGTGGGCATAGTTTAGGTGGTGCATTAGCATTAATTCATGCAGCAAAACTGAAGGACTATTATCCGATACTTTACACCTATGGAATGCCGCGAACCTTTACCCGCGATGCAGTGATGCAATTGTCGGAGATTACCCATTTCCGTCATGTTAACGATAATGATCCAATTCCAGCCGTACCCGTAGAAGCCAACCTGGATAACGAGTTATATAAATTATGGGGATGGTTGGGGGGGACACTGGGCTTTTTCTGGTCGTTGGGTGAACTTCTGGCTTACCAGATGGTAACCTGGGGGGATTGCTTCTGGCATCACGGCAATACGGTAGCCTTTCTCACGGTTACTCAGAGTCGGGAATGGAAAGAATGCAAAAGAGATCTGCCAACGCCGGCAGGGTGTATTACCATCAGAAAATTACTTCCACTTAAAGCTAAACTTTACCTGGTTCCTGCGTTGGCGGAGCAGGAGATGCAGCAGGCAGGTCAGAAGCAGAAAGAATTTAAAGCATCACTGACGCAAGCAGATCTAACTGACTTTTTCCCCAAAGGTTGTAATCCGGACAGAGGCGTAAATGTAAATATTTTTGACCACTTTATGACCTCCTATATGCCCTATATGTATAACAAAGTATTAGAGCTGATTGATAACGCTGGAATAGTGGAAAAGCGTACTTTTACTGAGCATCAGTATAACGTTGATTCATTCAGAGAGCAGATGGCAGAAAATAAAAATGACATACCGGAGAGAGAATTAGTAAGAAATAACATTTTTCTGAATATAGAAGGACTGCTTGACGCATCGCTTTCCCCAACGTTGTCCATGCCATCTGGCAACGATACGCTTTTGCGGTTTGCTCAATATGGAGAAGAGGTAATGGAAAATGTATAACCAATCAAAAATTATACTGCTTTCCTTAGTATTGTTTTCATCGGCAGGTTGCAGCATAAGTAGAGCTGTTAACAAGACTTTATCTCCACCGCCAGATACAAAATGGGTCAATGTTGAAGTAAAAAATCCATCTCAGTATACGAAACCTTTCCCGCTTGAGGTCAGATACATCTCGTATGAATGTATGAAAAAAAGAATCAGTGGATTTGATGGCTCTGTTATCACAGAACCCAGCTACAACGTTATTGGGATCCCCATGCAGCAGGAGAGTGGGGACATCTGGAAAGGGAAAGTCGCTATGACAGGTGGCGGCTCATGCAAATGGACGTTGAGTGCGGTCAATTTAGGTATCGAATATATAGATGCTACACATCTTGGCAAAGATCTTGTACCCGGAACAGCGGTAGGGATTTCGCTCGCTTTTGATAATGATGCTTCCAGAAACGGACAATATACTGCAACTGAGGGCGATTTAAATTTATCACCAAAATATTATCCCTATATATCTGAATGGAATCTAGGCGAAAAAAAGAAAGAATTGTCCCTTTTAGGTAAGGAAAGCTTCCTGTCCTTAAGTGTTTATAATGTAAATCAAATTAAATTTGCACCTGTAATAGATGAAAGCAAAATTGTGAAATATATCGGGATAGAAAAGAAAATTAAAGGAGCGCATTCAAAAATAGAGTATCCAGATGGCAGCATTATATCCGATGGGACTGTGTTTCCTGATTTTGATAAGGTTGATAAAATGAAAATTAAAAAATAAAAATGGCAGTTTTTTTGTTAAATGCATGAGGCAGGTTAATTATTGTAAGTGCAGACCTGTAATATATTTTTACGATTGACTTAATACGGAGAAGAAGGGATTGAAAATACATAACCAATCAAAAATTATTCTGATTTCCTTAGTATTGTTTTCATCGACAGGTTGTAGCATAAGTAGAACTGTTAACAAGACATTATTTCTATCAGTAGATACAAAATAGTTCAATTTCGTTTTTAACTCTTTATTAGTGACAGAATTCTTTAAACCTTAACAGGATAAATTCATTGTGGCTAACGGTCTGGTATTACTTGGAGATAAAACAACGCATGGTGGCAAAGTTAACTCGGCCTCCTCCAATATTACTGTTGATGGAAAAAAGGTTGCTTTAGTTGGTGATTTTGTTTGCTGTCCGATTATAGGGCATGGAACGAATCCCATCGTGGAAGGATCACCACACCGTACCTTTAACGGTCGTGCTGTTGTCGTCGATGGTTGCCAATGCCTGTGCGGGTGTAAGGTCATTTCGAGTGCTAAGAATAGTACGGTAGGACAATAAATGGGCTGGGAAAGGTCGAAAGCAACAACGATGGAGTTACCTTCTGAACCCTCTTTCATGGGGTGGCTTTTAGCAGGTGGTACTACCGTGGTTGTGGGTGTGTTGCTGTTTATTCTTCATGCGTCAGGCATGGTTAAGGCATTGTCTGGATTCAACATTTGGTGGCTGGCATCAAGCCCAGTGCTTTGCTGGTTTTTCCTTTTTTGCTTGCGGGGCTGGCTTTGGGGCAGAACGTTTGATGAGCACCAGTTTTTGCAGAAGGAAGCTGAATATGGGCAACATCAGTGGGAATCCTGGGCGGGGCGTTATCTGGCGGTGCTTGGTAGCAGCATTCTGTTACCTTCAGGTGTAACCGCCAGGGCCATCTCGAAATCAGAGGCATCAGATGTGCCGTCCCTTTTTTCACTGACCAGCCATTTTGACGCTCAATCCGTAATGTCTGGTTCTTTATTAGAGCTGGGGCTTGCCAGTGTGCAGAACGCAATCGCGATGCTGCCAGATACAGTGCTACTTAATATTACTGTTGTAAGTGATGAAATTTCTGCAGACTCCGATTCCCAATTTCGAAAAATCTGGGAAAGCATATATCCAGAGCGCGCTATCTCTGGTTCTATTTCCTTTTGCGAAACCCTTTCTTTTTCCTGGATTGAAGAACGCCTTAAGAGCCCAGTTATGGATATCGATTTGCTCCTCATATTGCAGAAGCATGGGGCTGAACAATATTCCGATGCACTGGCGAGTGTGCTTCTTACCAGCGATGATGTAGCTGAAAAATATCAATTTCCTCATTCTGCCCGCATTTTGCGACCGATGCCGCTGGATATGGCTCATTTCAAAGCTGATGTGGGATTGTTTCTGGAAACACAAACGATCGCATCTCAGACATCAAAAGTTTATTGCGACTATGGGCACTGGAATGACTGGTTTGCTGAATTAATGATGGCTTCTCAATTACATCAAACATCATGGGCTCCCCAGGATATTGATGCACTGGAAAAATATAACGGTATTCCGGGGGCAGGTAGTGCATGGTTTTTGGCCGCATTACTCTCCGATATTACATCTGTTAGCCAGACATCAGTTTTAGGTCTGTTTACTTCTGGAACTGATCATTTTGTCAGTACAGTTACTTCAGGGAGCAATAATAATGATGTCGGCTAGTTTATGGAGCAGAGGAGGGCTTGTTGGCATCGTTGCCCTAATTTCTCTTGCCATACTGAGTTTGATACTGCATTTCGGCCCTCAGTATGGTCTCGATACACGCCTGAAAGAGGCGCTGGCATTTGTATCTGTGTGGCTTGTCCTGCTGATTATTCGTTACACGCCGTTTGTGTTCCGATTTATGCGAGAAAAATATCACCGCTGGCAGGAACAGAAGAATAATGTGTTGCCTTTTGATGAACAGAGAGTTGCCAGCACGCCACCCCACAATGTCACCGTCGACACCATCCGTCTCGCCATGCGTAATCTCTACGGTCGTCGCTGGGGACGTAAAACCCGCATCCTGTTGATAACCGGTACACCATCAGATGTTGAGCTGCTGACCCCTAAACTGACCGCTCAATTCTGGCAAGAAGATCGTGGCACTCTGCTTTTGTGGGGCGGTGATCTCAATACGCCAGCCGACAATATCTGGTTGACTGCACTACGCAAACTGCGCCGCCGCCCGGTGGATGGTCTGGTGTGGGTCACCTCGGCTTTCGACCAGTTGTCTGTTCCTGGTCTGGAACAGCCGTTGCCCGTGCCTTCTGAAAGCGCAATGGACTCTCTTTCTCATGCCATAAGCAGCCGCATGGAGGCGCTGGGCTGGAAGATTCCCCTGTATATCTGGTCATTGCATCCGCGAGCGGGTAAGCCTGAAGGACGTGTTGTGCAGGCTGCTGGCTGCCAACTGCCCGCCGGGTGTTGTACCGAAGGGTTAGCTAAACAATTGGCTATCCTGACGCCGGAACTGACTTTACAGGGGCTACAACAGACCTGTGGTGAGGTGAAACATAACTTTTTGTTGAGGCTTGCCGACCAGCTTATCCGTAAACCGGAGAGCGTGACCGCACCGCTGTCGGCGATGCTTAATCCATACCGTCCGCTGCCTCTGGCTGGGCTGGTGTTCAGTCAACCCTCTGCCAGCGGTGAACGTGCCGTGCCGCATCAATGGGGAATGGACAAATGCTGGGATGCTCTGCCTGAATCTGTTCGGATGCTTCCTGCCGCACTGCGTCCCGTCAGGCCGGGCATTCCATGGCAGAAGGTTATAGCGTCTGTTATTGCCCTGGTGATGGTGGGTTGGGGAGGCTGGATGGGCGTCTCCTGGAGGACTAATCGTGGTCAGATTAATACTGCAAATACCCAGGCAGCGATGGCTTCCCGACAAAACCAGCCACTGGAGCAACGCTTGTACGCACTGTTTGAACTGCAAAAAACGTTGGCTCGTCTGCAGTATCGCTCTGAGCATGGTGTGCCCTGGTATGAAAAGGCGGGATTAAGTCAGAACAATGCGTTGCTGACGGCACTCTGGCCTCGTTATCAGGAAATCGCACTGCCGCTGTTGCGGGATGCGGCTGCAGATCACCTACAAAAGCAGGTCAGCGCCTTTAATGCGCTGCCACCAGATAGCCCGCTGCGGGAGCAAAGGGCAAAAAGCACCTGGGAACAGCTTAAGCTCTACCTGATGCTGGCGCGTCCTGAACATATGGACGCCGCCTGGTTCAGATCTGCTTTGCTGAACAACTGGCCGAAACGTCACGGTGTGAAAGACGGTGTCTGGCAAGGAATGGCTCCATCATTGTTGTCGTTCTATGCTGCGCAGTTGGTCACGCATCCTGAGTGGAAGATCCATGCTGATGAAAGCATGGTCAGCCAGGCTCGCTCGCTGTTGGTTCGGTTGATGGGGGTGCGTAACAGTGAGTCGAGCCTCTATCAGAAGATGCTTTCGCAGGTGGCGCACTTGTATGTCGATATGCGCCTGGAGGATATGACCGGTGATACCGATGCTGCCCGCCTGTTCAGTACTACCGAAATTGTACCGGGGATGTTCACCCGTCAGGCATGGGAGCAGGCGGTACAGCCTGCCATCGAGAAAGTAGTGAAGTCGCGGCGGGACGAGCTCGATTGGGTACTCACGGACAGTAAGCGTCAGGCGAATAAATCGGACGAAACCTCCCCTGAGGCGCTGAAAAATCGCCTGACGGATCGCTATTTCGCAGACTTTGGCGGAGCCTGGCTGGAGTTCCTTAATAGCCTGAGCTGGAACCAGGCCGCTACGCTGTCGGACTCCATTGACCAGTTGACCCTGATGGCTGACGTGCGTCAGTCACCTCTGGTGGCGTTGATGAACACCCTGAACGTGCAGGGGCGCACCGGGCAGACCGGTGAAGCAATTTCAGATTCATTGGTGAAATCAGCCAAAAATCTGCTGGGCGATGCCAACAAGGATGCTATTGACCAGAGCGTAGGTGTACATGGACCGCTGGATGCAACATTCGGCCCGGTGCTGGAGTTGATGGACAAGAGCCGCACGGGTGCACAGGAGCAGAGTCTGCAGTCGTACCTGACTCGTGTGACTCAGGTGCGCCTGCGCCTGCAACAGGTGATCAATGCCGCCGATCCGCAGGCGATGACCCAAACGATTGCTCAGACGGTATTCCAGGGCAAAGCTGTAGATCTAACCGATACTCGTGACTACGGTAGCCTGATTGCCGCCGGGCTTGGTCAGGAGTGGAGTGGCTTTGGGCGCGCGGTGTTTGTAAATCCGATGGAGCAGGCCTGGCAGTTGGTTCTGACCCCTGCGGCGGACAGTCTTAATGCCCAGTGGCAGCAAGCGGTGGTTGCCGAGTGGAACTCCGCCTTTGGCGGGAGTTATCCGTTCAACAACGCCAGCAGCGATGTATCTTTGCCGCTGCTTGCCAAATACCTCAATGTTGATTCCGGTCGTATTTCGCAGTTTTTGCAGACACGCCTGAAAGGCGTACTGCACAAGAATGGGAATAATTGGGTGCCGGACAGTATCAATTCGCAAGGGCTGGCTTTTAACCCGGCGTTTCTCAACGCTATCAACACATTGAGCTATATCTCGGATGTTGCCTTTACCGAAGGTAATGCCGGGATGAGGTTCGAACTGCGCCCAGGCACTTCTGATGGCGTGATGCAAACCGACATGATTATCGACAGCCAAAAACTGACCTATGTGAATCAGATGCCGGCGTGGAGGAGCTTCACCTGGCCTGCGGACACAGAAGCGCCTGGCGTGAGCCTGAGCTGGATAAGTACCCAGGCTGGCACCCGTCAGTATGCGGATATTCCCGGAACGTGGGGCTGGATACGCCTGCTTGATAAGGCTGAGATCAGTGCTTATCCAGGCGTCGGCAGTAGCTACACACTGAGCTGGAAAGCTCAGGATGGACGCCTGCTCAATTATACCTTGCGTTCCGAGGCGGGAGAGGGGCCGCTGGCACTGTTGAAACTGCGTAACTTTCGTCTGCCGGGAACCATCTTCAACACGGTCAGAGTGGCAGCGTCAAACCAGCTTGCCAGCGCGACCAGTAATGCAGAGGCGGTTGACTGATGAGTACGCTGGATACTTTATTTAGAGCTTGCCAGACAGAGCAGGCGATACTGCTAGGCGCTACTGGTGAGCGTGTGGTGCAGTGGAACAACTGGTTGCTGCCGTTATCAGGGACATCATCTGTAGGGGAAGACCCGGGGTATGACGATGACTTCCAGCAAATGCGCGAGGAGGTCAATAAACTCTCCGGGGCAGATACCGAACTCATTTGCCGACTGGCGGAGAAGTTGCTCACCACCACCGCCAAAGATATCCGTGTGGCGACGTATTACTGCTGGGCCAGGCTGCATCGTGAAGGCGAGCAGGGGCTGGCAGAAGGTCTTGAGCTGCTGGCCGGTCTGATAGACCGCTTCGGCACGCAGCTGCATCCGCAGCGTGACCGCAGCCGTAAGGCAGCACTGGAGTGGCTGGCTGGTTCACGTATGACTGATTCCCTTTCACTGTATCCGGAAGTGGTCAGGGAAGATGCGTTGCGTACCACCGGTGCGCTGCTTCTGATAGCTCAGCTAACCGAAAACGAATCGGATGAAACCCGTCCTGAACTGAATGCGCTGTATGGCGCACTGGAAAACCGCCTGCAGAAAGCGGGTGGCGTGGATGCGGTTGTACCACAGAACGCCAGCGGCACCGAGATACCGTCCACGGCGAGCCAGAGCGATGCTCCGGATATCGGGCGGATCACTTCCGGCCAGGATTTGCTGGCGCAGGCACGCACACTCAGTGAATACCTGCGAGAACAGCCCGACGGTTGGTTGTCAGCGCACCATCTTATGAAAAGTCTGCGTCACGACACCCTGCGGGCTATTCCGGCTCCGGATGCGCAGGGACGCACACGTATCGAGCCTCCCAGGGCTGACCAGCGAGCACTGCTCAAGCGCCTTTACCTGCAACAAAACTGGGCGGAAATGCTGGAAACGGCAGACAGCACTTTTTCCCGTGGTGCTAATCATTTGTGGCTGGATCTGCAGTGGTATATCCATCAGGCACTGACGAAGTCCGGTAAAGACACTCTGGCCGCCATCATTGCCGCTGACCTGAAAGGGCTACTGAAGCGGCTCTCCGGGCTGGAGACGCTAGCGTTCAGTGACGGAACGCCGTTTGCCGATGAAGTAACGCTGAACTGGCTCCAACAGAGTGTGCTGGATACGACGGGGGGATGGAGCAATGACACATCATCTGCCCCGCTAATAGCCAGTAATGATGACATTCTGGCGCTGGAACCTGAAGCCGTGGCACTGGCTGATAATGAAGGCCCGGATGCTGCATTGGGATGGTTACAGACCCAGCCCGGCATAACGACAGTTCGCCAGAAGTGGCTGTTGCGCCTGTTGATGGGGCGCATTGCTGAACAGTACGGTAAAAATGATCTGGCGGTGCACCTGTTTGCTGAGTTGGGTGAGCGTGCCAGAGAAGTGGTTCTTAGCGACTGGGAACCTGAACTGTTGTTTGAAGTTCAGGCTCGCCATCTGAAACTCCTGCGGCTGAAAGCCGGTCGAAGTGAGGCAGACAAGGTTCGGCTCGGACCAGTCATGGAAAAATTGCTCGGCGGGCTGATTCAGCTCGATCCGGCGCGAGCCGCAGTGTTGTGTAGTTAGAGAATGTTATTAACTGGATAAAAATTTATTTATCAGGAGGATGAATCGGAATGGCTCATAAAAAAGAAGGAACATTACGGAGGTTAAATTTGGGTGAAATTTAACTGATTAGCGCAATATTTATGTCAATCACTCCATATAACAAAATATGAGTTCATTGCAGTAGTTGTCTTCCCTTTAATTTACAGAGCGAATAAAAATCTCTGGCTTATACATCTTTTATTGATATCTGTTTATTCATCCTTACGGGTTGTCCTGGTTCTGGAGATGGAATCATGCCAGAAGAGGAGGTTGAGGTTAGTTCATCTGATGGAATTGTCTGTTTTTGTGCTCTCAATACTGAAGGCTATCGATGGTCAGATATCGCTATTTATCCCAGAAATATGTCTGGCGGTCGGCGGAAATATATATTTTGAGCTGGCTTTAAGATATTGGGTGGGGAATATGTTCAGAAAAATATCTGCCGGATTTGAAATGTTAAATGAGAAGATAAAACCCATTTCTCTCACTCCCCTCAAAGTGGTGAGATAGCATTCCCTTTTAGGGAAGAGAACATTCTTTTCTATATATTGAGCCATTCTTTTATGAAAGATCTAACACTACGCTATTTTGATGCGGAAATGCGCTACCTTCGTGAGACGGCGAAAGAGTTCGCACAAACTCATCCTGATCGGGCTGCGATGTTGGACATGGATAAAGCCGGTACACCGGACCCGTATGTCGAACGTCTGTTTGAAGGCTTTGCCTTTTCGATGGGGCGGCTGCGTGAAAAAATTGACGACGACCTGCCTGAGCTTACTGAAGGGCTGGTCAGTATGCTCTGGCCACACTATCTGCGCACTATTCCTTCACTTTCAGTAGTGGCACTCACCCCGGCGCTACACGCCATGAAAATGGCGGAAGTGGTGCCTGCAGGTCTTGAAGTGTATTCCCGACCAGTAGGACCGAAGAACACCGTTTGTCGTTACCGTACCACGCAGGATGTGATGCTCAATCCCCTCAGTGTTTCAGGCATCACTATGACCACCGAACCTGACGGTCGCTCGCTGCTACGGATACGCTTTGCCTGCAGCAGTCAGGCGGACTGGTCGAATGCTGATCTTAGTTGCCTGAGCCTGTATCTTGGGGCTGATGCTCCGGTCAGTAGCCAGTTGCACCTGATGCTAACGAAACGCCAGGCGGCGTTGTATATGCGCCTGCCCGGTCAGACTGATCGTATCCGCCTTGACGGGTATTTCTCGCCGGGCGGGTTTGCCGAAGAAGACCGTCTGTGGCCGAAAGGCGATAGTGCTTTCAGCGGCTATCAGTTGCTGCTGGAATACTTTACCTTCCGGGATAAGTTTATGTTCGTCCATCTCAACGGCCTGGAGGGGATCACACCTCCTGCCGGGGCGGAGTATTTCGACATTGAAGTGGTGCTCAGTACACCGTGGCCGCCTGATCTGCCAGTCACCGATGATGCCATTCGCCTCCACTGCGTACCGGTGATTAACCTGTTTACCCTGGAGGCTGATCCGCTCATCATCACCGGACTTGAAAGTGAATATCTGCTGCGTCCTAAACGGCTGCAGGACGGGCATACCGAGATTTATGCTGTGGATTCGGTTACCGGTTCAAACCGAACCAATGACGCAGAGTATGTTCCGTTCAGCAGCTTCCGCCACAAAGGGGGGATGATGCGTCGCCATGCGCCTCCGCGCTATTACCATACGCGCGGTAAGCGCAGCGTGACCGGACTGTATGACACCTGGTTAATTCTTGGGGGGCATCAGTGGGAAGATGATCGACTTGTCGAGCGTGAAGTTGTGTCGCTGCAAATCACCGGCACGAACGGTCAACTGCCGCGCCGGGCGCTGCAGAGTACACTGCTTGACCGCTGTGAGCAGGTCGTGGATACGCAGCTTTCAGTGCGCAACCTCTGCAAGCCAACGCTGCCGGTTTACCCGCCCGCTGAAGACCGTTTCCACTGGCGAGTACTGAGCCACCTGGGATCAGGGTTCCTCAACATGATGAGTACCGCTGAAGTGCTGCGTGGAACGCTTGCGCTGTACAACTGGCAAGACGATGAACTGAACATCCGGCGTCTGGAGGCGATTCAGCATGTGGCTCATCATCGTCTGCAGCGGTTCGAACAGGGCTTCCTGTTACGAGGGCTGGATATTGAAGTGACGCTCGACAACAACGGGTTTACGGGCGAGGGCGATATTCATTTGTTTGGTGAGATGCTTAACCGTTTCTTTGCGCTCTATGCCGATATGAACCAATTTAACCAGCTTACCCTCATTATCCAGCCAGAAGGAAAATGCATCCGGTGGAAAGAGAACCACAGCCCGCGCCTGCCCGGTTAATTGCACAGTGGGGTGACCGGCTGTCGTATATGAATTTTTACCGCTTCTGCCAGTTGCTGGAGCAAAGCCAACCGGATCAACCGGTCACCGGTAGTACCTGGCAGGTACGACATGAACCGGTGCGCTTTCGCCCGCATCCGGGGATGGGGTTTCCGGCCTCTGAAATCAAAGGTGTGGAATTACCTGAGTATCCGCACTTACCCCCAACGGTACGCATCACATTTATGGGGCTTTACGGCGTGGAATCTCCATTACCGACGCACTATATCGATGACATCACCCAACGCCGCGAAGGGTACGAAGCCACCAGCGATTTCCTCGATATCTTCAACCATCGGCTGATTGCCCAATACTACCGCATCTGGCGTAAATACTCGTACCCGGCCACTTTTAAAGAAGGCGGTAAGGACAAAATATCGCAGTATCTGCTGGGGTTGGCTGGGCTTGGGATTGACGGCTGCACCGACAGTATCGCCGCTCCCGCCTCACGCTTTCTGGCGCTGCTGCCGGTGATGTTGCTGCCGGGGCGTACTGCGGAAGGTATGGCCTCTCTGGTGCGTTTGTTGGCACCCAATACACAGGCGAAAATCTTGCATCACGACAAACACCGGGTGCCACTGAAAAAAACGCTGACCATGAGCGTGAGTAATCCCTCCACTCTGATAAATCGCCCAGTGATGGGCAACTATGCCACTGACGTTAACAGCCGGGTGTTGATGCGCCTTACCACGACGGACCCGGTTGAAGTGCAGGGCTGGTTACCCGGTAGTGAGCTTCATACAGATTTAATGGCTCTGCTGCATGTCTATCTTGGCTCACGCCTTGATGTCCGCCTGCAGTTGTGTGTCGACCGTAGCCTGCTACCGGATGCCACAATGAACAGCAAGCCTAAAGTCGGTGCAGTGCAATTAGGGCGTACAGCCGTAATGCGTCCACTGAGTGTGGCGGACACTGCTACATACAGTAAAACAATAACCATCAATCTTGGCCGCTATGAGCGGGTACAGGAAAATATTCACCGCAGGGAGACCGATGAAGATGGCGATTATCGCTGGTAAATTTCCCCTGGTTGCGCTGACTACGGGCATCACACTGATGCTGGCTGGGTGTGGCCTGACCCAGAGCATTACGGACGGCACTGTCGCCGTGACAAAATCGATTTTTTATAAACAGGTGAAAACCCTGCATCTGGATATTCGGGCACGCGAGGCGCTGAACCTCAATGCCAGTGAAGTGGCGCTGTCCATAGTGGTGCGCATTTACCAGCTCAAGGATCGCAAAACCTTCGACAGCACGGATTACCCTTCGCTGTTTAAGTCTGACAGTCAGGCTATTAAGGCTGATCTGGTGGCGGAGAAAGATATCCGCCTGCAGCCGGGTGGGGCAGTGATGGTTGATATGCCGATGGAGGAAAGTGCGCAGTATGTGGCGGTGGCGGGCATGTTTATGTCGCCGGATCAGGTGAGTAACAGCTGGCGGGTGGTGTTAAGCCGTGACGATCTTGACCCGGATAAAGCCAGAATCATTGAAGCAGGAAGCAACCAACTGACTCTGAAGGTGCTGAAAGATGAATGACACTCCCCATCCGTCATTGTATGAGATCCTGTTTGGGAATTTTACCGGAGGGCTGGATCTGCATCAGGTTAGCGAGCAGAACCAGACGATCCTCTCAGTGCTGGACAATATGCAGCGCATTCTTAACTGTCGTGCCGGTACGCTGGCGCATTTACCTGACTACGGTCTGCCGGATATGACCAAAATCCTTCAGGGGATGCCGGGTATGGCGCATGAACTTATGGGGGCATTATCTGCTGTACTGCTCAAATATGAGCCACGCCTGCAAAAAATAACCGTTGTTTTGCTGGAACAAGAGATTCCCGGTGAGCTGTGCTATGCCATTGATGCTGAACTTAAAGGTATTGGCCTGGTGCGTTATAGCACCGAATTTGTACCCGAAGGTCGAGTTCTGTTGAGGCATTTGAAGCAACAACAGTATCTCGACACGACAACCCGTATGTAATGTTTCTTCCTTAATTCGGCAACGCTCTGAATATGCCGCAGAAACGATAGTCTTCTATAACCGCAAGCACGTCAGATGGACAACAGGTCATGAATGACATTACCCCACGTAAAATCAAAACCGGCGGTGACCCGCGCACGCTACCGGATTATGCTGCCCTGCGCGATGAACTGAATAAGCTTACACATCCGGCGCGTCCGGATGTGAACTGGCATTATGTCGAGAAACTTTGTCTTTCACTGTTTGATCAAAATGGTGTAGAGCTGCAGACGGCAGCCTGGTATACGCTGGCTCGTACGCAACTGGCTGGATTATTCGGTCTCAATGAAGGTCTGGCAATACTGGAGGCTCTGATAAGTCATGAGTGGGGCGTGCTCTGGCCGCAGCCTGTTCACGTTCGAATGGAGATCCTGAGTAATCTGAGTCAGCGTTTGCAGCAACGTATACGCTCGCTGCCGCTGATATACAGCGACCTTGGTCAGTTGTATCGGGCAGAACAACTGCTTACCCGTCTGGGGGAAGTATTACAGCGTCTGGAGCTTAGGCATCTCAGCCAACTGGATACTTTGCGTGCCCTGATACACAACAACGCTGTCAGCCTGGAAAGCAGCGATGGTACAACCAGCACAGGGACGACAATTCAGTCTGGTATCGTGTCGCCTGCCACAGTAATAAATAGAACCGATATATCAATAGGTTCCCATGCTGAAAGCCTGTTTGAAGATCCCCGAAGGCCAGGCGGTACGGTGAAGTGGGTGTATGTTACACAACCGAACGTAGAGGTGCTCCCGGCAATACCCGCGCCAGTAAAAAGGTGGAAATCTTTTGTTGCTGGGATGTGTTCCATGCTGATGATAAGTGCAGCAATGGTATGGGGCTGGCAATATTTTCACCGGTCGGATCCATTACAAGCCCAGCTTACTGCCTCTTTAACTCCATTACCCGCAATACTCACGCCTGAACAACTGGATATATTGCGGCAGCAATCTCCCTTGCCACAAACTTTAATAACGCAAACACAGCAGCAACTTGCACTTCTGGACAAGCTACCACCGGACTGGCTCATTACCCGAGGCTGGCAGCTTGTCGAACAAGCCCAGTCGATTTGGCCGGAGCGGGCAAAACCTCTGATGCAACAGTGGCAGCAACAACTTAATGTTGCCGCATTGCCGACAGGAAACCTGAATGGCTGGCATCAGGGAATGATGACGCTACAGAAACTGAGTGAACGACTGAACGGACTGGATGAGCATAAGGGGAAATATATGACGGTCAGTGAACTGAAATCAGTTGTTTATTCCGCTATGCAGCTATTTAACCAATCCATACCGGCTGAAGAACAACTGCGGATACTGGCACAATCGCCGGTAGGGCAGCCACTCCCTCCTGCCGCAGGGGCTCAGGCAGAGATGCGCCTGAAACAACTTATCGCCAGGTATGCCGATATTAAACAGAATGCTTCGAAGTTAAAAGGTGTGAATGGTTATGAATGATCTGTAACAACGACCAGAAATTTATCGTAGCCAGAAAAAGAAAAAGCCCCGCTTTTCAGCGAGGCCTTATGAATAGTGGTGCCCGGACTCGGAATCGAACCAAGGACACGGGGATTTTCAATCCCCTGCTCTACCGACTGAGCTATCCGGGCAACGGGGCGCATTAAACCTGATTCGCCTCGTCTCGTCAATCAAATTTCTTCAATTTACGGCAGACTGCACAATCTATCATCACTTTGCCGCTATTACACACATTTCAGGCAAACCAGGCGGTCCAGGCGGCGGAAAGAGGCATTGCCAGAAGCAGTGCTGGAAGCATGTTGACTACCGGGAACATTTTAATGCCACAGATGCGCAAACCGGTCGCCAGAAGCAATAAACCGCCTACGGCGCTAAAGTCCGCCATCATCGCCGGTGTCGTTAGCGGTAATATCAGCGCGGCTCCCCAGGCCAGCGTTAACTGGATGATGAGCAATGGAATGCTAATCACTGATACCGCAATCCCCAGAGAGCAGGCGAAGATCATCGCCGTAAAGAAATCAAGAAATGACTTGGCGATTAAAATACTCGGATCGCCGGTCATTCCTTCATTCATCGCGCCGAAGATCCCTGTACCGCTGGCACAAAACAGGACAATAATCGCAACAAAATTTTGAATAAATGATTCATGCGCTGGCTTCTTGTGCGAGTGGCGAAACAGATTTTGCGCTCTGGCAACCGCTGTATTGACTCCTTTCTCCAGCAAACACATTTCGCCGATTAGAGCGCCAAGTAGCGTTGCTAAAACCATCGCCGGAAGGTTGGCGCATTTCACCACCAGTAAAATACCAATCCCCAACGATGCCAGACCAAAAATCGATGTCATTGAGACGCGGATACGTTCCGGTAAACGTTGGCTAAGCAGTGCGCCGAGAATGCCACCCAGTAATACTGCACTAGCGTTGATAAAAGGGCCGATGACCACAAGAGTTCCTGTTAACTGTATTGTTTGATTTTTTTATTATGAACTTTTTGCCCCGTTTATAGCTTGCCTGGACGCAAAGTCCTGGCTTGCACGCTTTAGCGAAAGGTGCCATGATTGCGCGAATTTTCTCCTCTCTGTACGGAGTTTGCCTGATGCATGCCACCTCCTTACATTCTCTCGCTCCTCGCCGTTTTGCGCGAAAATATTCCCTTTCCATGTTACTGCTCATGCGGTGAAGTTAACGCACGCTCACTGCAGGACAACAGTAAAATCAGAGCGTTTCTGCTTTTACTGATGTCTGGCGGTCGGAGCTGGTGATCAGTTTGACCCCCATCTCATGGGGCAAGGTTTTTCACCTTGTCCGATATTCTTACCTCCCCGAAACGGGTTTTGCGTTTATGAAATCAATGAGTATTGCCGCCAGTAATGAACTGGTTTCCCGACTTTCTACCCATCGTCGCGTGGTGGCGCTGGAAGATACTGATTTTACGGACGTCGCGGCAGTCGTCATTACCGCTGCGGATAGTCGTAGTGGCATTCTTGCGTTACTTAAGCGAACCGGTTTTCATCTGCCGGTATTTTTGTATTCTGACAATGCTGTTGAAGTGCCTGCGGGCGTTACGGCGATTATCAACGGTAACGAGCAGCAGTGGCTGGAGCTGGAGTCTGCTGCTTGCCAGTATGAAGAGAATTTGCTGCCACCGTTTTATGACACGCTGGCGCAGTACGTTGAGATGGGCAATAGCACCTTTGCTTGCCCTGGGCATCAACATGGCGCGTTCTTTAAGAAGCATCCAGCTGGACGCCATTTTTACGATTTCTTCGGTGAGAACGTCTTTCGCGCCGATATGTGTAATGCCGATGTGAAACTGGGCGATCTGCTTATTCATGAAGGATCGGCGAAGGATGCGCAGAAATTCGCAGCCAAAGTTTTTCATGCCGATAAAACCTATTTTGTTCTTAACGGTACTTCAGCAGCGAATAAGGTCGTGACCAATGCGTTGCTAACGCGGGGTGATCTGGTGCTGTTCGACCGCAATAATCATAAGTCGAACCATCACGGCGCGTTGATCCAGGCGGGGGCGACGCCGGTCTATCTGGAAGCTTCACGTAACCCGTTTGGTTTCATTGGCGGTATTGATGCGCACTGTTTTAATGAAGAGTATCTGCGCCAGCAAATTCGCGACGTCGCGCCAGAAAAAGCTGAGCAATCGCGGCCGTTTCGCCTGGCAATCATTCAGTTAGGAACCTATGACGGCACTGTCTATAACGCTCGTCAGGTGATCGATACCATTGGGCATCTGTGCGATTACATTCTGTTTGATTCCGCATGGGTTGGTTATGAACAGTTTATCCCGATGATGGCGGATAGCTCGCCGCTGCTGTTAGAACTTAACGAAAACGATCCGGGGATCTTTGTTACCCAGTCGGTGCATAAACAGCAGGCGGGATTCTCGCAGACGTCGCAGATCCATAAAAAAGATAACCATATTCGCGGGCAGGCGCGTTTTTGCCCACATAAGCGGTTGAATAATGCCTTTATGCTCCATGCTTCCACCAGTCCGTTCTATCCGCTATTTGCCGCGCTGGACGTCAATGCCAAAATCCATGAAGGGGAGAGTGGGCGTCGGCTATGGGCTGAGTGCGTTGAGTTGGGGATTGAAGCGCGCAAGGCGATTCTTGCGCGCTGTAAGCTGTTCCGTCCGTTTATTCCGCCCGTTGTCGATGGCAAATTGTGGCAGGATTATGCGACGTCAGTGTTGGCCAGTGACCGCCGTTTCTTCAGCTTTGAGCCAGGAGCAAAGTGGCACGGCTTTGAGGGATATGCCGCAGACCAGTATTTTGTTGATCCGTGCAAGCTATTACTGACCACGCCGGGAATCAATGCCGAAACCGGTGAATATAGCGATTTTGGCGTACCGGCGACGATTCTGGCGCATTATCTGCGTGAGAACGGCATTGTGCCGGAAAAATGCGATCTCAACTCCATTCTGTTCTTATTAACGCCGGCTGAAAGTCACGAGAAGCTGGCGCAACTGGTGTCGATGCTGGCGCAGTTTGAACAGCATATTGAGGATGATTCGCCGCTGGCTGAGGTGCTACCGAGTGTTTATAACAAATATCCGGTACGCTACCGCGACTACACTTTGCGCCAGTTGTGTCAGGAGATGCACGATTTGTATGTCAGCTTCGACGTCAAAGACCTGCAAAAAGCGATGTTCCGCCAGCAGAGTTTCCCGTCAGTGGTGATGAATCCGCAGGATGCGCATAGCGCCTATATTCGCGGTGAAGTGGAATTGGTGCGGATTCGTGATGCCGAAGGGCGAATTGCGGCAGAAGGGGCGTTGCCTTATCCACCTGGCGTGCTTTGCGTGGTGCCGGGGGAAGTCTGGGGTGGAGCGGTTCAGCGTTATTTCCTTGCGCTGGAAGAGGGCGTGAATTTACTGCCGGGGTTTTCGCCGGAGCTACAAGGTGTCTATAGCGAAACCGATGCGGATGGCATGAAACGGTTGTACGGTTATGTGTTGAAGTGAGAATAAAAAACGGGTCACCTTCTGGCGACCCGTTTCTCTTTGCGTAATTAGTGGCTAACAGTCTGTGTGCCCGCAGGGACACGAACGTGTTTGTATTTAAACATCGCCATGAACGCGAAGGCCAGAACCACAGAGTAACCTGCGAAAATCAGCCATACGGTCTGCCAGTCGGTAATGCCGTTTTGGGTGTACATCTCAACCACTTTACCGCTCACAATACCGCCGAGGATACAGCCGAAGCCGTTGGTCATCATCAGGAACATCCCCTGCGCACTGGCACGAATTGCCGGGCTGACTTCTTTTTCGACAAACACTGAACCAGAGATGTTGAAGAAGTCGAATGCGCAGCCGTAGACAATCATTGACAGCACCAGCAGTACAGTACCGAACGGAGTCGGGTCGCCATAAGCAAACAGCGCAAAACGCAGGATCCACGCCACAATACTGATCATCATTACGTTCTTAATACCGTAGCGGCTTAAGAAGAACGGGATGGTCAGAATGAACAGAGTTTCCGAGATCTGCGAAATCGACATGATGATCGACGCATGTTGCACGATGAAGCTGCTGGCAAACATCGGATCTTTGTCGAAGCTGTGCAGGAAAGTATTACCGAACATGTTGGTAATCTGCAGTTCCGCACCCAGCAACATCGAGAAGATGAAGAAAATCGCCATACGCTTGTTTTTAAACAGCGCGAATGCATCAAGCCCCAGCAAAGTCGTCCAGCTCTGATTCGCTTGCTGTTTAGCAACCGGAATATGCGGCAGCGTAAAGGTAAACAGCACCAGAACGGCGGAGAGAGCTGCGCCAATATACAGCTGCATGTGGCTTAATTCGAAGCCAGACAGGCTCACCACCCACATCGCCATAATAAAGCCGATGGTGCCCCAGATACGGATTGGCGGGAAATCCGTCACAATATCCAGCCCGGCATTTTGCAGGCGATAGTAGGAGATGGTGTTGATTAACCCAAGCGTTGGCATATAAGCAAACGAGTTAATCAATATCACAAGGAACATCGCCTCCGGCGTGGTGACTTGCGCCGCCATGAAGAGCGTGATCGCGCCGATAGTGTGACAAATGGCGTAAACCCATTTCGCACTTAACCATTTGTCGGCCACAATCCCCAGCAACGCAGGCATAAAGACAGCGGCGATACCCAGTGAACTATAAACTGCGCCGATAGAAGCACCGTCGAACTTCAGGGTAACAAACATATAGGAGCCGAGGGTCGTCAGCCAACTTCCCCACAGGCAGAACTGCAGAAAAGAGAGAATTTTCAGCTGCAGCTTAAGATTCATGTTAATTTCCTCACATCATGATGCGGATGAGTGTTTCAAAAAGCACATTTGACCGTGCAAGATGATGCGATTCTATCAACTTCACTGACTGTTTTTTTGTTACCCGTGGCAAATAATTGCAAATAATATCGTTTTGCAAAACATAATTGTGATGTAGATAACACTTTTGCCCCAGGCCATCGTCAAGGGGCGATAAGTGCAATTATCGGCGACGGTAAGATTTTTGCGCCGTGTTCACTTTATAAAGATAGCGGCGAGATTCCGCAGAAGGATGGCGGGTCGTTAGCGTCTGATAAACATCGCCCGGGGTCATGGTATTAATAATATTAGCAGCTTGAATCTTATCGTTAGAGAAAACGCGTAACACGCTGCCTGCACCACCGTTATAAGCGGTGATGACGGCATAACGCCGCGACGTTGGGTTATCAATGCCGCCAAGATAAACATTGTTCAGCATCGCCAGATACGCAGTGCCGGTATCAATATTGCTGGCAGGATCAAACAAGAAACTGCGGCTCGGCGTGCCGGATTTCCCCTGCGAGCGGAACACATCTTTCCCGGCAGTATGTTGTACCACCTGCATTAATCCCAGCGCATCGGAACGGCTGACCGCATACGGGTTAAAGGAAGATTCGGTCTGCATAATCGCCAGAATCAGCGACTCATCAACGCCATATTTCCGTGACGCCTGGCGGACCATGCCGAGATATTTGTGCGCACGTTTATCAAGGTGGTTCGGCACCATGTTAATGGTGACGCTGTAGATGATACGCAGCCCGTTGCTGCGGCTTTTCAGACGGTTTTTCAGCAGATAATCCGCGAAGTTGCTTGCGCGACCTTCCCAGCGAATCGGCTGCCCGGTGTTGTCCACCACCTGACCGTAAAGAAAAGGTTCTTTCGAAATCGTAATATCATCAACGTCGGAATAGAGATCGACCGAACTCGGATCATCCCCCATCAGTAACGTTTTGATAATTGCCCGACGCAGATGTGCGGCAGGTTCTGTCCCGGCGATGGTTTCGATCGTGATCGTACCGTCATCAAAGTTGATGTGGCTGCGGGTCTGGTATTGATCGGTGTATTTCACGTAGTCCTTAGGACCGGCGATCACCACCTCTTTGAATCCCCAGATGTTCTCAATATTGTGGGCAAATTGCCCCATCAGAATATCAAAACCGTTGGTATCTTTGACCCAGGCTTCATTATAGGTATTGCCTTTTTTGGTCGTCGAACAGGAGATGAGCAACGGCGCAATCAAAGCCAGCGCGAGATATTTTTTCATCATTCCGGGTGCGTGTTGTGTTTGTTTTTATGCAAGTTGCCGGAGGCGTACTCCGGCTCTGTTTTTATTTTTTATCTTCCGGCGTATAGCCCTCGATATGCACCTCTTTACCCTCGAACAGGAAGTTGACCATCTCCTGCTCCAGCAGCTTGCGGTGCTCGGCATTCATCATGTTGAGTTTCTTTTCGTTAATCAGCATGGTTTGTTTGTGCTGCCACTGCGCCCAGGCTTCTTTGGAAATCTCGTTGTAGATGCGTTTTCCCAGTTCGCCGGGGTATAGCTGAAAATCCTGACCTTCTGCTTCACGCTGCAGGAAAGTACAAAAAATCGTTCTGCTCATAAATCATCCTCTTTATCGACTCACGCGCTAAACCGGCGCGCCAGTGCGTAACTGCTGTAACAAACGCTCCACGGGAGCCGCCAGACCAACTGACGGCGGTTGCGCTAAGTTATACCAGAGCGCATTGCCTTCATCCATGCAACCGGTGAATGACGACACGGGAAGCCACATAGGCACAATATCTAAATGGAAATGGCTGAAGGTATGCCGAAACGCGGTGAGTTGCGTCAGGTTATCAGCAGCAATCTGCCGTTGCGCCAGCCACTGCCGCAAACTTTCTTCGTCGGCAAACTGCGGGAAACAGTATAAACCGCCCCACAATCCGCTCGGCGGACGCTGCGCCAGAAATACTTCATCTTCGTGCTGTAACAGCAAAAAGTAGCCGGTGCGCTCCGGTAATGTCTGTTTCGGTTTTTTGCCCGGATAAAGCGACCAGCTATTGTTGGCGGCGGCAATACACCCGTTTTGTAGCGGGCAGAGCGAACACTTCGGCTTCGAGCGCGTACAAATCATCGCGCCTAAATCCATCATCGCCTGATTAAACCGCTCCACGCCGACGGCGGGCGTAACCTGCTCGCTTAAACTCCACAGTTTATTTTCGACCTCTTTTTTCCCTGGCCAGCCGCTTACAGCATAGCAGCGTGCTAACACGCGTTTGACGTTACCGTCGAGAATCGGAAAGTGCTTACCCAGAGAAAGCGAGAGTATTGCGCCTGCGGTGGAGCGTCCGACGCCAGGCAGCGCGGCGACTTCCTCAAAGGTTTCCGGGAATTTACCGTCGTGTAAGGTGGCAACTTGCTGTGCCGCTTTATGCAGATTGCGCGCGCGGGCGTAATAGCCAAGCCCGGTCCACAAGTGGAGAACTTCGTCCAGCGGCGCGTTGGCGAGATCGGTCACCGTCGGGAAGCGCGCCATAAAGCGTTCAAAATAGGGGATAACGGTCGCAACCTGAGTTTGTTGCAACATCACTTCTGAGAGCCATACTTTGTAGGGCGTCTTGTCAATTTGCCAGGGCAGAGTTTTTCGCCCGTATTTATCGTACCAGTCCAGAACCAGGGCTGAAAATTGCGACGCTTGCATGGTCACCGAATTCATTGTTGTTGGGGGCAAGATTGCAGCACAGCGACGGCAGGGTGTAAACCGGAACTTTCCGCAGCCACGGCCTTATCATGCTTGCATCCGGCAACTAACTTTGGATAATGCCCGTTTTCAGAACACTTTCACAAGCGACTAAATCTTTATGAAAAACGACGTCATCTCACCGGAATTTGATGAAAACGGCCGCCCATTGCGCCGTATCCGTAGTTTTGTGCGCCGCCAGGGGCGACTGACCAAAGGCCAGGAACATGCGCTGGAAAACTACTGGCCGGTGATGGGCGTTGAGTTCAGCGAAGATATGCTGGATTTCCCTGCGCTTTTTGGCCGTGAAGCGCCAGTGACGCTTGAGATTGGTTTCGGCATGGGCGCTTCGCTGGTGGCAATGGCTAAAGAGCGCCCGGAGCAGGACTTCCTCGGCATTGAAGTGCATTCGCCGGGCGTTGGCGCTTGTCTGGCTTCCGCGCATGAAGAAGGGTTAGATAACCTGCGTGTGATGTGCCATGACGCAGTCGAAGTGCTGCATAAAATGATTCCTGACAATTCATTGAGCATGGTTCAGCTCTTTTTCCCTGACCCGTGGCACAAAGCGCGCCATAATAAACGCCGTATCGTTCAGGTGCCGTTTGCTGAGCTGGTAAAAAGCAAACTGAAACTGGGGGGCGTATTCCATATGGCGACCGACTGGGAACCTTATGCGGAACATATGCTTGAAGTGATGTCTTCCATTGACGGTTATAAAAACCTGTCAGAGAGCAACGATTACGTACCGCGTCCGGCATCACGTCCGGTGACGAAATTTGAACAACGTGGTCATCGTCTTGGTCACGGAGTATGGGACTTAATGTTCGAGAGGGTGAAATAATGGCAAAGAACCGTAGCCGTCGTCTGCGTAAAAAAATGCACATCGACGAATTCCAGGAATTAGGATTTTCGGTGGCATGGCGATTCCCGGAAGGTACATCGGAAGAACAAATTGATAAAACCGTTGATGACTTTATTAACGAGGTTATCGAACCGAACAAACTGGCCTTTGACGGCAGCGGCTATCTGGCCTGGGAAGGTCTGATCTGTATGCAGGAAATCGGCAAATGCACCGAAGAACATCAGGCGATTGTGCGTAAGTGGCTGGAAGAGCGCAAACTGGATGAGGTACGCACCAGCGAACTTTTCGACGTTTGGTGGGACTAAGAAAACATACGGGCGATGACAAATGCAAAACTGCCTGATGCGCTACGTTTATCAGGTCTACAAAGATGCACGATCGAGTAGGCCGGATAAGGCGTTTACGCCGCATCCGGCATGGACAACGCGCACTTTGTTATCAATCTGGGCCAGCAAATGCTGGCCTGATTTGTTCTTGAGGGAAGATTATGATGCGCAAAATGCTGCTGGCGGCAGCACTTTCAGTGACGGCAATGACCGCTCACGCCGACTACCAGTGCAGCGTCACGCCGCGTGACGATGTGATTGTCAGCCCGCAAACCGTGCAGGTGAAGGGCGAAAACGGCAATCTGGTGATCACGCCAGACGGCAACGTGATGTACAACGGCAAACAATATTCTCTGAACGCTGCCCAACGCGAGCAGGCGAAGGATTATCAGGCAGAATTGCGCAGTACGTTACCGTGGATTGATGAAGGCGCGAAAAGTCGCGTCGAGAAAGCTCGCGTCGCGCTGGATAAAATTATCGTTCAGGAGATGGGCGAAAGCAGCAAAATGCGCAGCCGTCTGACCAAACTGGATGCGCAATTAAAAGAGCAGATGAACCGCATTATCGAAACGCGCAGTGATGGCCTGACGTTCCACTATAAAGCTATCGATCAGGTTCGCGCCGAAGGCCAGCAGTTAGTGAATCAGGCAATGGGCGGTATTTTGCAGGACAGCATTAATGAAATGGGCGCGAAAGCGGTGCTGAAAAGCGGCGGTAACCCATTACAGAACGTGCTGGGAAGCCTGGGGGGGCTGCAATCCTCAATCCAAACCGAGTGGAAAAATCAGGAAAAAGATTTCCAGCAGTTTGGCAAAGATGTCTGTAGCCGTGTCGTAACACTGGAAGATAGCCGCAAAGCCCTGGTCGGGAATTTGAAATAATCCTCTATTTTAAGACGGCATAATACTTTTTTATGCCGTTTAATTCTTCGTTTTGTTACCTGCCTCTAACTTTATAGATCTCCAAAATTCATTCACGTTGTAAATTGTTTAACGTCAAATTTTCCATACAAAGCTAAGGGATAATACGTAGCGTTCACGTAACTGGAGGAATGAAATGGAGTTTTTCAAAAAGACGGCACTTGCCGCACTGGTTATGGGTTTTAGTGGTGCAGCATTAGCATTACCGAATATCACCATTTTAGCGACCGGCGGGACGATTGCCGGCGGTGGTGACTCCGCAACCAAATCTAACTACACAGCGGGTAAAGTTGGCGTAGAAAATCTGGTCAATGCGGTGCCGCAACTGAAGGACATTGCGAACGTTAAAGGCGAGCAGGTAGTTAACATTGGCTCCCAGGACATGAATGATAATGTCTGGCTGACGCTGGCGAAAAAAATTAACACCGACTGCGATAAAACCGACGGCTTCGTTATTACCCACGGTACTGACACGATGGAAGAAACCGCTTACTTCCTCGACCTGACCGTGAAATGTGACAAGCCTGTAGTGATGGTAGGCGCAATGCGCCCGTCCACTTCCATGAGCGCAGACGGTCCATTTAATCTGTATAACGCGGTAGTGACCGCAGCCGATAAAGCCTCCGCCAACCGTGGTGTGCTGGTGGTGATGAACGACACCGTGCTTGATGGCCGTGATGTCACCAAAACTAATACCACCGATGTAGCGACCTTCAAATCTGTTAACTACGGTCCGTTGGGTTACATTCACAACGGTAAGATTGACTACCAGCGTACTCCGGCACGTAAGCACACCAGCGACACGCCGTTCGATGTCTCTAAGCTGAATGAACTGCCGAAAGTCGGCATCGTTTATAACTACGCCAACGCATCCGATCTTCCGGTAAAAGCACTGGTAGATGCAGGCTACGACGGTATCGTTAGCGCCGGTGTGGGTAACGGCAATCTGTATAAAACCGTGTTCGACACCCTGGCGACCGCTGCGAAAAACGGCACTGCGGTAGTGCGTTCTTCCCGCGTACCGACGGGCGCAACCACTCAGGATGCCGAAGTGGATGATGCAAAATACGGTTTCGTCGCCTCTGGCACGCTGAACCCGCAAAAAGCGCGCGTTCTGCTGCAACTGGCGCTGACGCAAACTAAAGATCCACAGCAGATCCAGCAGATTTTCAATCAGTACTAATCGCCTCGCCCCGGTATCGTGCCGGGGCTTTTTCACTTCAGACTCACGTCCATTGCCAATTGTTATTACCCTGATGATAATCACTGGAATAAATTATTCCTCGCGAGGGTTTTCTGGTGAAAAAGCAATGGATTGTAGGCACGGCGCTGTTTGTGTTGATGTCTGGTAATGGCTGGGCCGATGGTGAACCGCCAACTGAAAATGTCTTAAAAGATCAATTCAACAAGCAGTATCACGGTATTCTCAAGCTTGATGCCATCAGTTTAAAAAACCTTGATGCGAAAGGTAATCAGGCCACCTGGTCAGCGGAAGGCGATGTTTCTTCCTGTGATGATCTCTATACCTGGGTTGGTCAACTGGCAGACTACCAACTGCTGGAACAGACCTGGACGAAAGATAAGTCCGTAAAATTTTCGGCGATGTTAACCAGTAAAGGAACACCTGCGTCTGGCTGGACGGTGAACTTTTACTCTTTTCAGGCGGCAGCCAGCGATCGTGGGCGGGTGGTCGACGATATCAAAACGAATAATAAGTATCTGATCGTGAATAGCGAAGATTTCAATTATCGCTTTAGTCAGCTTGAGTCAGCGTTGAATACCCAGAAGAACTCGATTCCTGCGCTGGAAAAGGAAGTGAAAGAGCTTGATAAGCAAATGGCGGCGGCGCAGAAAGCAGCGGATGCATATTGGGGAAAAGATGCAAACGGCAAGCAAATGACCCGCGAAGACGCCTTCAAAAAAATTCACCAACAGCGTGATGAGTTTAATAAACAGAATGATAGCGAGGCGTTCGCGGTTAAATATGACAAAGAGGTTTATCAACCGGCGATTGCGGCATGTCATAAACAGAGTGAAGAGTGTTATGAAGTGCCGATTCAGCAGAAACGGGATTTCGATATCAACGAACAGCGGCGACAGACTTTTCTGCAATCACAAAAAATTAGCCGTAAATTGCAGGATGACTGGATAACGCTCGAAAAAGGGCAATATCCGTTAACGATGAAAGTTTCAGAAATAAACAGTAAAAAAGTCGCGATTTTGATGAAAATTGACGATATCAACCAGGCTAATGAACGCTGGAAAAAAGATACCGAACAACTGCGGCGCAATGGGGTGATTAAGTAATTTCCTTCAAATATCATTGCCGGATAATATAGCATTATCCGGCGATTTATAATTTACATTAACCCTAGCAACTGCGGAACCAACAAAGAAATTTGCGGGATATAGGTAATCATCATCAACGCTACTAGCAATGCAGCATAAAATGGCAGCAATGGTTTGATTAAATGTTGAATCTTCACACCCGAGATAGAACAACCAACAAATAGCGCACTACCCACTGGCGGTGTTAATAGCCCAATACAAAGGTTAGCCACCATCATAATACCGAAATGTACCGGGTCCATTCCCAGCTCTTGTGCAATCGGCAAGAAGATCGGTGTAAAGATTAGTACAGCCGGTGTCATGTCCATGAAGATGCCGACAATTAATAAGACGATATTAATCAGCAGCAATATGATCAGTGGGTTATCTGAAATCCCCATCAACGCATCGCTGATCATATAAGGAATATCAGCATTGGTCATTGCCCAGGACATGCCCACGGAAAAACCGATCAACAGTAATACAATCGAAGTGGTAACAACCGATTCCAGAATCAGTTTGGGTAAGTCGCGCCATTTTACTTCCCGGTAAATCAGCACCGAGAGAATAAATGTGTAGACAACGGCAATTGCTGACGCTTCAGTTGCGGTAAAAATGCCGCCCAGAATGCCGCCCATCACAATGAACACCAGAAGCAAACTTGGTAGGGCATCCAGAAACGCTTTACAGGCCTGAGCAAAGGTTGCTCTTTCTGAAAGTGGGTAACCACGGCGTTTAGCAATAATGGCGCAGACAACCATTACCGCGAGACCCATTAAGATCCCTGGCAAATATCCCGCCATAAATAGCGATGCTACAGAAACACCACCAGCCGTCAGGGAAAACACGATTAACACGTTTGAGGGCGGTATCAGTAATCCAGTAATACAGGATGAGACGTTTACAGCGGTAGAAAATGCCGGATCATAACCTTCTTTGGTCTGAATGGGATTAAGTGTGCCACCAACGGCAGCAGCTGCCGCAACGGCTGAACCAGAAATGGAACCAAACATCATATTCGCCAGGACGTTCACATGACCAAGCGAACCAGGAACCCGGCCAACCATAACCTGGGCGAGGTTAATCAAACGTATCGCAATACCGCCGCTGTTCATCAGCGTTCCGGCAAAGATGAAAAAGGGGATTGCCAACAGGGCAAAGTTATCCAGTCCATTAGCCAGTCGTTGCGAAACAGTGATTGCCGCGATATCCCAGGGAAACATCAAAAGCATTGAAGCTACAGTGGCAATACCGATTGAGAACGAAATGGGCACACCAATAAAGACCAGCACAAAAAAACAGCCAAACAGTGTAAGCGCGATATAACTATCCATTAACTGGCCTCCTGCGCAGGTTGTTTCAGTTGTTGAATGCTTTGATTAATAAAACACAAGGCATAAAACATCATCACCACTCCACTTAATGGCAGAATGATATATACGTATCCCATCGGTATTTGCATAGCGGCAGATACCTGAAATGTTGCCAGTGTTTTATCAATTAATTTCAGGCCACCAGTCACAATGACCGAACCGGCAAAACCTAAAATGAGAACGTTAATGACTATACTAAGAAGTAATTGCTTGCGCTTATTCAGGGCGAGAGCAAATAAATCAATAGAGAGATGTCGCTGCGCGCCGACGGTATATGCAGCACCTAATAATCCTACCCAGATCATCAAAAAGCGTGCCAGCTCATCGGTTAATGTACTTGGCTGGTTAAGTACGTAGCGGCTAAATACTTGCCAGACTACGCATATAACAAGAGCAAGCATTACGGCAACAGAAAACGCGGCAATGACGCGGTCTACCGCAAGTTTCAGGCGGTTAAATATCATTGTAAGCATCCTGGAAAATCAGGGCCAGAGACTGGCCCGGAATATTATTGAGCAGCGTTGTCGAATTTTTCTAACAAGGCAGCTTGTTTTGGATCTTTTTTAAAGTCGTCAAACAGAGGTTGCACGGCTTTACGGAATGGTGCTTTATCCACTTTTACAATTTCACCCCCCATAGCTTTCGCCTGAGCACGTGTGTCAGCGTCAATTTTTTCCCACAATTTTTGTTGATAAGCTTCGGATTTCTTCGCCGCTGTTTCGAGGATTTGTTGCTGTTCTGGGGTTAATTTACTCCATGTTTTGGTGGAGATAACCAAAAAATCAGGAATTGAGGCGTGTTCATCTTCAGAAAAGACTTTGGCAATTTCAATATGTCGAGTCTGCACCCATGAAGGCACGTTATTTTCTGCGCCATCTACTACACCTTGCTGCATCGCAGTATAAACTTCGCCAAATGAAATTGGAGTGGGTGAACCACCCATCAGTTCAATCATTTTGATGGTGGTCGGACTTGGTTGAACACGAATTTTCAGTCCTTTAAGATCTTCTGGCTTAGTAATCGGTTTTTTCGCATAGAAACTGCGAGTACCCGCTACATAAGCTGATAAAGCAAAAAAGCCTTTATCTTTTGTTGAATCCATAATTTCTTTACCAACTTCACCAAAAACGACTTTGTTGAAGTGCGCCTGATCTTTAAATAAGAACGGCAAATTATAGATGGCATAAATATTATCAAAAGATTCCAGATCGCTGGCGGAACCTTTGGTCATATCCAGTGCGCCATTTTGCAACAACTCCATAGTTTCTCGCGCATTACCCATCTGGCTACTGGGATAAATACGGATCACCATATTACCTTTTGACAGCTGTTTTACCTCTTTCGCAAGCTCTTCAAAACTCTGATGTACAACATGACTTCTTTCCAGGTTGTGTGCTAACTTTAACGTCACTTTTTCTGCGGCGTTTACGCCAGTGCTAACCAGAGCCAGCAAGGATGCGCAGACTAATGAGCGGGTAAATGACCTCATCTTCATAAAAAAACTCCCTGTTGAAGGATGGAAATTGGTTGATATCTAATTGTGCTTATCAGTGCTTTGTGCGACAAATTGGTTAACCTGTCTGACAACTTGTCTATGTTTATCACAACTTGAAATAAAGTCAGAAATTAAATATTAAATTTGTGCGCCAGGTTGTACATGTTTATAATCATAAATGATGAGTAAATATTCACTACATTTATATAATAAATGTCGTCGATATTTATTCAGTAAGAAATATATTTTTGCCGAAGTTAATTAACGGGGGGATAAAAGAAGTGATTAATGCGCCCACAGGCGCATTAATGATTACTCAGCGAGGAATAATTCAAGAAGTGAGTTTAAGAATAATTTACCATGCTCGGTTATCTGCCAGTAATCCGCACACTCAGTGAGATAACCCTGAGCGATAGCCTCGTCTAACTGTTGGCGAATCACCTCTTCAGAAAGACCTGTGTACTGGCTAAACTCCACGCGCGGTGCGGCTTCCAGCAAACGGAAGCGATTCATAAAGAACTCGAATGGCTTATCTGCGGTTTCAACATCGCGCTGGCTTTCCAGATACCTTCCCTGCATAAAACCACGCGGATGACGCGTTTTGGTGGTACGCAGAATGCGCCCGTTCGGGAAGCTCACTTTGCCGTGTGCACCGCAGCCGATGCCGATGTAGTCACCAAATCGCCAGTAGTTAAGATTGTGCTGGCACTGATAACCCGGTTTGGCGTAAGCGGAAGTTTCATATTGCTGATAACCCGCTGCGGTTAATAACTGATGCCCCTGTTCGAAAATATCCCACAGCGCGTCGTCGTCCGGCAGTACCGGCGGTCGTGAACCAAACAGCGTATTAGGTTCGATGGTCAGTTGATACCAGGAAAGATGCGGCGGATTCAGTTCAATAGCCTGGCGCAGATCGCCAAGCGCCTCTTCCAGCGATTGATCCGGTAGCCCATGCATTAAATCAAGGTTAAAGCTACGCAGCCCCAGCTCGCTTGCCAGTTTTGCAGCACGCTTCGCTTCTTGCGGGCCATGAATACGTCCCAGCCGTTTCAGCTTTTCTTCGCTAAAACTCTGTACCCCAATAGAGATACGATTTACACCGGCACGCTGATAATCAACAAAGCGATCGGCTTCTACCGTACCGGGGTTCGCTTCCATGGTAATTTCTGCATCCGCTGCCAGCGGCAAACGCGCACGCACGCCGTCCAGCAGCGTTTGCATCGCCGAGCCGGAAAGCAGGCTCGGCGTACCACCGCCAATAAAGATTGTCTTTACTTCACGGTTCTGTGCGTAAACGACATCGTTGTCCAGATCGCTAAGCAGATGCTGAACATAATCGTCGTGCGGCACTTCCCCTTTCAACGCGTGAGAGTTGAAATCGCAGTACGGGCATTTCTGCACGCACCACGGGATGTGAATGTAAAGACTCAGCGGCGGTAATTTAACCATTACGTAAAGCGTCCAGCAGCAGTTTCAATGCCTGACCACGATGGGAAATGGCGCTCTTTTCTTCGCGGGTCAGTTCGGCAGCGGTTTTGCCTTCGGAAGGCACGAAGAAAATTGGATCATAACCAAAGCCGCCAGTACCGGAAGGTTCACGGGTAATCACGCCCGGCCAGCTGCCGTGACACACCAGCGGAGTGGGATCTTCCGCGTGACGCAGATACACCAGCACACAGTGGAAGCGAGCCTGACGTTGGTCGTCCGGTACGTCTTTCAGTGTTTCCAGCAGTTTTTGCAGATTCTTTTGATCGGTCGCGTCTTCACCGGAATAACGCGCGGAGTAAATCCCTGGCGCGCCACCCAGCGCATCTACCGCCAGACCGGAGTCGTCGGCAATCGCCGGTAAACCGGTCGCTTTTGCCGCGTGGCGCGCTTTCAGAATCGCGTTTTCGATAAAGGTCAGGCCGGTTTCTTCGGCGGAATCAACGCCAAGCTCCGTTTGAGCCACGATATCAAGACCGAAGTCGCTAAGCAGCGACGCCAGCTCACGCACTTTACCGGCATTGCCGGTTGCGAGGACAACTTTTTGCATAGGATACCTAATTAATTAACGCCGCGATTTCTGGCGGGATTTGTTGCGGATTAATGATTTTAATTTGTTTGTGGCGGCCAAGTTCGCCTTTTTCTATCACCACCTGGCTTTTGGCTACCCGGAATTGCTTACCGAGAAATTTCACCAGATGGCTGTTGGCCTGACCGTCAACCGGCGGCGCGGTAATGGCGACTTTTACCTCGTCGCCATGTAAACCGACAATAGAATCACGGCTGGCTTTTGGCTGAATATAAAGCCGCAAAACCAGACCGTCATCGTTAACTGTTACGGCACTCATAACGCCATCCACAGCCCCGGCAGCAGCATGTTTCCTGTCGCCTGTAATACTTCTGCGACACCCATATTGATGACATACAGCAGCAGAACGAGGATCATCGGCGAGAAATCAATCCCACCCATTGCCGGCAGCAGGCGGCGAATCGGGCGCAGCAGCGGATCGGCAAGCTGAATCAGCACGTATTCAATCGGGCTACGACCCTGGCTTACCCAGCTCATAATCGCCATTACCAGCAGTACCCAGAAAATCAGCAGGCCGATGGTTTTCAGCAGAATTAATAAACCAGCAATCCAGATGATTGGCAGAAAGGTCACCACTTTAAACAGCACAATGGCTTTGATGAAACTGAGAATATAGGCAACCAGCAGCGAGGCGCTGTCAATTGGCCCCATTGCCGGAATAACGCGGCGCAGTGGCCCGATAATTGGCTGTGTCACTTTCACCACAAACTGTGAGAAAGGGTTATAAAAATCACAATGAGCCCACTGCATCCAGATGCGTAATAACAGCACCATGGTATACAGCTCAATGACCGTTGAAAGCAGGAAAGTCAACGTATTCATGGCGTTCCTTTAATTCCTTATTTTTTAGAGTAATCACGCGCACCAAAGATGGCTGTGCCGATGCGAACCATTGTGCTACCTGCCGCAATGGCGGCTTCCATATCGTCCGACATCCCCAGAGAGAGCGTATCGACATGCGGGTAGCGCGTTTTCAGTCCGGCAAATGCTACAGCCATTTGGCGTGCAACTTCAAACTGCCTTACATATTCTGACTCAGGCGCAGGGATTGCCATCAGCCCGCGCAGGCGTAGACGCGGTAGTTCAGCGACCGCAGCCGCCAGTTCGTCCAGTTCTGCCAGTTGAATCCCGGACTTACTGTTTTCATCACTAATATTAATTTGAATCAGTACGTTAAGAGGGGGGAGTTCTGCTGGTCGCTGGTCGTTCAGGCGGGTAGCGATACGCAAACGGTCGATGGTATGACACCAGTCGAAATGCTCTGCCACCAGGCGGCTTTTGTTGGACTGTAGCGGACCAATAAAATGCCATTCTAATCCTGTTACGCCCAGTTCCTGAAAGTGGCGAATTTTATCTACCCCTTCCTGAACGTAGTTTTCACCAAATTGACGCTGCCCGGCGTCGATGGCTTCTGCGATGGCGCTCGCAGGTTTTGTTTTACTGACTGCAAGCAGCGTAATTTCTTCTGGAGAACGGCCGCAACGCGTTGCAGCCGCTGAGATTTTGTCCCGGACCTGTGCCAGGTTATGCGCAATATCGTTCATTTTCCGAGGATCTTAGTATGAATATGGAAGAAATTGTGGCCCTTAGTGTAAAGCATAACGTCTCGGATCTACACCTGTGCAGCGCCTGGCCCGCACGATGGCGCATTCGCGGCAGAATGGAAGCTGCACCGTTTGACGCGCCGGACGTGGAAGATCTACTGCGGGAGTGGCTGGATGACGAGCAGAGGGCGATATTGCTTGAAAATGGTCAGCTTGATTTTGCCGTATCGCTGGCGGAAAACCAGCGGTTGCGCGGCAGTGCGTTCGCGCAACGGCAAGGTATTTCTCTGGCATTACGGTTGTTACCTTCGCACCGTCCACAGCTCGAACAGCTTGGCGCACCACCGGTATTGCCGGAATTGCTTAAGAGCGAGAATGGCCTGATTCTGGTGACGGGAGCGACGGGGAGCGGCAAATCTACCACGCTGGCGGCGATGGTTGGCTATCTCAATCAACATGTCGATGCGCATATTCTGACGCTGGAAGATCCTGTTGAATATCTCTATGCCAGCCAGCGATGTTTGATCCAGCAGCGAGAAATCGGTTTGCACTGTATGACGTTCGCATCGGGATTGCGTGCTGCATTGCGGGAAGATCCCGATGTGATATTGCTCGGAGAGCTGCGTGACAGCGAGACAATACGTCTGGCGCTGACGGCGGCAGAAACCGGGCATCTGGTGCTGGCGACCTTACATACGCGCGGTGCGGCGCAGGCCGTTGAGCGGCTGGTGGATTCATTTCCGGTGCAGGAAAAAGATCCCGTGCGTAATCAACTGGCGGGGAGTTTACGGGCGGTGTTGTCACAAAAGCTGGAAGTGGATAAGCAGGAAGGGCGCGTGGCGCTGTTTGAATTATTGATTAACACGCCAGCGGTGGGGAATTTGATTCGCGAAGGGAAAACCCACCAGTTACCACACGTTATTCAAACCGGGCAACAAGTGGGGATGTTAACTTTTCAGCAGAGTTATCAGCAGCGGGTGGGGGAAGGGCGTTTGTGAGGCGAAATTGGTTGATTAGCTTCGTAAATATGCCTGATTCGCTACGCTTATCAGGCATACAAACGCAGCATCCGGCAATGAACGTCTGATGCGACGCTAACGCGTCTTATCAGACCTACAGCCGTTGCCACATGTAGGCTGGATAAGGCGTTTACGCCGCATCCGGCAAGATGACGGTAATGACAATTCGCCAGGCTTATAAATCGCCTTAATAACCCTGCTCGAAATAACTTTCGAGAATGATAACCGCAGAGGCAGAGTCGACTTTACCTTTGTTGAGTGCCCGGTAACCACCTTGTTCAAAAAGCCCGGAACGCGCTTCTACTGTGCTAAGACGCTCGTCATGGAGCTTTACTTCAACACCGAAACGACCATGAATACGGTTGGCGAATTTACGTGCCCTGGCGGTTAACGGCTGTTCGGTGCCGTCCATATTCAGCGGCAAACCGACGATGATTTCGTCCGGCTGCCACTCTTTCAGTAAACGTTCGATGAGGTTCCAGTCCGGCGTACCGTCCTGTGCTTTAATTGCAGGCAAAGGGCGAGCGGTGCCGGTAATGCGTTGGCCGACCGCTACGCCAATGCTTTTGGTGCCGAAGTCGAAGGCGAGTAAGGTTCCACTCATCAGGCGTGTCCTGCCACACCAGGCATGGTGAGAATATCCACACCAATCAGTCTTGCCGCATCGCGCCAGCGGTCGGCAATCGGCGTTTTGAACAGAATATTCAGATCTGCTGGGGCGGTTAGCCAGGCGTTGTCGAGAATCTCTTGTTCCAGCTGGCCTTTATCCCAGGAGGCGTAACCCAACGCCACCAATACGTCAGACGGTTGTTTATCGGTGCCGAGCGTTTCAAGTACATCGCGGGAGGTGGTCATCACCGTGTTGTCTGAAATGCGAATACTGGAAGCAAAATTTGATGGTGGAGTATGCAAAATAAACCCGCGATCTTCAGCTAGCGGGCCACCGAGCATAACCGGTTTGTCCAGACGGATTGATTCATCACGCGGCTCCGGCGTGATCTTCAGCTTTTCCAGAATCCCTTCAATTTTGAGATTTTCCAGTGGTTTATTAATGATAATCCCCATTGCGCCATTGGTATTATGTTCGCAAATGTAGACCACGGAACGACGGAAAATCGGATCCTGGAGAGCAGGCATGGCAATAAGAAAGTGATGCTGTAAATTCATTGTCAGAGGTTCTGTTTCCTGGTTCAAAAAAGCAACAGCGCCCAGTATGCGTGGAAAGAAGGGCGCTGTCACTCAGAGTCTCAACGAGATCCCTCTCGTTAAACTGGGTTATTGCTGCTGTAAACGTGCTTCTATGGCATCCATTAACATTCCGGTGATCGAGACCGGAAACTCTGCTTCAATCTCACGAATACAGGTTGGGCTGGTGACGTTAATTTCAGTCAGACGGTCGCCGATAATATCCAGGCCAACAAAAATCAGCCCTTTTTCTTTCAGCGTCGGCCCAACCTGGCGGGCGATTTTCCAGTCACTTTCAGTTAGCGGACGAGGTTCGCCACGACCACCGGCAGCCAGATTGCCACGGGTTTCCCCCCCCTGTGGAATACGTGCCAGACAGTACGGCACCGGCTCGCCATCGACGACCAGCACGCGCTTGTCGCCATCTTTAATGGCAGGCAGATAATTCTGCGCCATGCAGTAGCGCGTGCCGTGTTCAGTCAGGGTTTCGGCTATTACGCCGAGGTTCGGATCACCTTCTTTCACCCGGAAAATAGACGCACCGCCCATACCGTCCAGCGGCTTAAGGATGATGTCGGTGTGTTTTTCCCAGAACGCTTTTAACTGTGCTTTATTGCGCGTGACCAGCGTTTCCGGTGTTAAGTCAGAGAACCAGGCGGTAAACAGTTTTTCGTTACAGTCGCGCAGGCTCTGCGGCTTGTTAACAATCAGCGTACCTTTCTCTTCGGCACGTTCCAGAATGTAAGTGGCGTAGATAAACTCGGTATCAAACGGCGGATCTTTACGCATCAGGATCACGTCGAGATCGGCCAGTGGCAGATCTTGCTCCCCCGTAAACTCGTACCATTTATCGTAGTTTTGTTCAACGCTCAGAGTACGCGTATGAGCACGGGCTTCACCGTTAATCAAATAGAGATCGGCCATCTCCATATAGTGAAGTTCGTAACCACGACGTTGTGCTTCCAGCAACATAGCGAAACTGGAATCTTTCTTGATGTTGATGTTTGCGATGGGGTCCATCACGATGCCGAGCTTGATCATTATTCTTCTCCGTTAGCCCAAATCGCCAAATCGTACTTGTAGCGCGGTAATGGCGGTGAGCGCAGTTGTCTCTGTACGCAAAACGCGAGGTCCCAACAGGATATCAGTAAATTGATAGCGGGCAGTCATGGCAATTTCATCTGCCGATAAACCGCCTTCCGGGCCAATCAGCAGGCGGACGCGTTCAACCGGTAACGGCAACGTATTGATGCTGTTACTGGCGCGCGGGTGAAGATTCAGTTTCAGCCCTTCATCCTGCTCTGCACACCAGGCTTCCAGATCCATCGCTGGACGGATTTCCGGCACCCGGTTACGACCACACTGCTCACAGGCAGCAATTGCAATCTTCTGCCACTGCTGGAGCTTCTTGTTCAGACGTTCGCTATCCAGTTTAACGCCGCAGCGTTCAGAAAAAAGTGGCGTAATGAGGCTTACTCCAAGTTCGATCGATTTCTGGATAGTAAATTCCATTTTTTCACCGCGCGACATCACCTGACCGAGATGAATATGCAACGGGGATTCACGATCGTCGAGCTGACCTTCCAGCACTTTTACTTCGACACTTTTTTTGCTGGCGCTGGTAATTTCTGCGTCAAAGACCTGGTTGCTGCCGTCAAACAATTGCAACGCCTGTCCAGGTCCCATACGCAGCACACGTCCGATATGGTTGGCGGCATCTTCGCAAAGCGCGATGTGAGAGTTGCTGATAAGTGGTTCTGGATGATAAATGCGGGGGATACGCATGGTTAAAAATCCGCGTCGTCTCCCCACGCGGTTGTCCGCGTGGGGTAGGGGTTAACAAAAAGAATCCCGCTAGTGTAGGTTAGCTCTTTCGCGCCTGGCAAGCGCGTTGCACATACGGGTTATGATTGCCTTGCATCTTCGCAATACGTTCGTCGCGCTCGCACTCCCAGTCGGTCACCGGATACATCTTGTTCCAGGCGTTAAAAAGCTGCGTTTGTTGGCGTGAGAGTGTCAGGTTGTACTGGTCACGCATGTAGAAATAAGTTCGTGCAATGATGCCTCGCGTATGAGCGGGTGGTTCAGCCACTTTTTCTTTGAAATCCACCTTCATGGCACACTGCCCGTACTGCCCTTCGCCGCCGTTCCACTGACTATACATAAAATTGCCGCGATCGCCGTTCACTTCGCCTATTGCGGGCTGAAGGTTATGCATATCGCTTTCCATTTTGCGATAAACCGGATCTTTGGCGCAGTTTTTACGTCCACCGTCTTGCCAGCACTGACGCTGGTGACCGAACTGCCAGGCAGGAACCACATGTTCCCACTCTACGCGGCTGGCGCGGTTTTCATTTTTGCGCACCTGGTATCCGCACGACTCCAGATCCACGATGCCTTTTTTACCCTGCCAGTTGATTTTACATCCGCAGTAAAATGTTCCCGGCACATCAGCGTAGACTTTTACCGCTGCTGTTTTCGCCTGGGAAAAACTATTGATGCTTTCGGCCAATGCAGGGCCGGAAAATGCTGCGCTCAGTACCACCGCAGCCACAGACAAATTACGGTACATCACTTACTCCGTGTTAAAACGAGCGAGCAACGTAGCGAAAGTTGTTTTGGTATGCAATCAGCCAGATCAGTAAAATTCCTGATAGTTCTACTGGTTATTGGGCAACCAGTTGTTCACCGCAGTGAACGCAGCGATAGACGGCCTCTCCACGCACCACGCGGTTATGGCGGCGCACGGTAAGCTGATGCTCCTGGCATTTACAGCGGTAAGGGAAGGTGTTGCGGCGCACGGATTGTAGCTCAAACTGATGCGTGCGGCGGGCGGGAACGCCCAGCACGCTTTCCATCATCCACTTCCACTCTTTACCATGCGGCGCCACGCGACCGAAGTGTTTCCAGACCAACAGATGCGCCAGTTCGTGCGGCACCACTTCTTCTATAAAAGCCTCGCTGTTTTCCATCAGCAGCACCGGATTGAGGCGAATTTCATAGCTGTCCAGCCATGCTGTTCCGGCGGATGTACCACGCTGGGTGTACGAAATTTTTGGCTCCGGGTAATTACGCCCCAGCTTCAGGTTGGCCTGGGCGAGTTTTTCCCGCAGGCGACGCATAACGGCCTGTTGGATGGCGATAGGGAGACGGGAAGTTTTCATAGCGGCTGAGGATAAAGCGAAGAAAAGATGACTGCAAGAGGCGGCTTCCTCCGCGACGGGAGGAAGCCTGAGGAGATTAATCGTGAGCGCCGATTTCGCGCAGTTTACGACCTTTCATCAGATTACGTTCAATATGTTCCAGCGAAACGTGTTTGGTTTCCGGCACCAGCCACAGCGTCAGCAGGATAAACAGCACGTTCAGAGCCGCATACACCCAGAAGGTGTTGGCGTTGCCCAGCGTGTTGAGCATGGTCAGGAACGTTGCGCCGACGATCATGTTGGCAATCCAGTTGGTGGCGGTGGAGCAGGTGATGCCAAAATCGCGGCCTTTCAGCGGCTGAATTTCGGAGCACAGTACCCAAATCAGCGGACCGGCGCTCATCGCAAAACCGACAATAAACATCAGCAACATGGCGATAGCGAAATACTGCGCCGACGGTGAGTGAATACCGATATGCATCATTGTGCCGAGTACGCCCATGCCCGCAGCCATGACGAGGAAACCCAGCGTCAGCGTTGGTTTACGTCCCCAGCGGTCAACAAGGCCGATAGCGATAAAGGTGGCGAGTACGTTGGTCAGGCCGACAATCACTGTCCCCCACATTTGCTCTGTGGTGTTAGTATAACCCGCCAGTTCGAATATTTTCGGCGCGTAATACATGATGACGTTCATGCCGGTGAACTGCTGCATCACCTGCAACAGTACGCCAAGGAACACCGCGCGGCGGAAGTTACTGTTCTCTTTAAACAGCGCCCAGCCACTCTGTTTAACCTGCAAACTTTCACGGATTTCATCCAGTTCGCGTTTCGCTTCCGCGCTGGTATCGCGCAAGCGCAGCAGCACGCGTTCGGCATCAACAAAGCGACGTTTGGCGGCAAACCAACGTGGGCTGTCTGGCAGGAAGAAGACACCAATCAGCAGCAGAATTGCCGGGATGATAATCACACCCAACATCCAGCGCCATGCGCCGGTGTAGCTGAAGGCGGTATCAGAAAGATAAGCACCGAGGATGCCGATGGTAATCATCAGCTGATACATCGAAATCATACTGCCGCGAATTTTTTCCGGTGCAATTTCAGAGAGGTAAAGCGGCGCGGTATAAGAGGCAACACCCACCGCCAGCCCCAGCAGAACGCGGGAAAGAATCAGCACTTCAACGTTCGGCGCAGCCGCAGAAAACAGCGAACCGGCAACAAACAGGATTGCGCCGATCATCAGGCTCTTTTTGCGCCCGAGTTTAAAAGAGAGCCAGCCACTGCCTACCGCACCGACTGCCGCACCAAACATCATGGAGCTTACGACCCATTCTTGCGTGTGCGAGGTTATCTGGAATTCATCTGCAATAAACGGCAATGCGCCAGCAATTACACCGATATCCAGGCCAAAGAGTAATCCCGCCAGAGCGGCAAGGAAGCAGACAAAAAACGTCATTGCCTTGTTTGACCGCCCCTGTTTTTTAGCGTCAGGCATGATGCCCTCCAATATGTTATTTTTTATTGTGAATTAAGATAGGTGAGTACGACGTAAAAAGATGTGAGGCAAATCACATCAGTGTAATCGCTTACACTAACATTTATAGTGATTATAATTTAAGTACATGAAAATAATTGAGTTATATCATCATAGATTAAACGCAGTTATCTGCAATTAAGACTTTACTGAAAAGAAATGTAACAGCTGTGAAAACTGAATAATATGGTGAAAATAGTATAAATATTTTGTTGGTGTGGTGGGTGTAATCGGTTTCAGTAGTGGTGATAATTTGCGGGTAAACGTGTTCAGCAACGGAATGTTGCTATCGTGTAGGCGGCTTTTTGCCGGATGCGGCGTGAACGGCTTATCCAGTCTACATGTAGCGATGGTTGCAGGCCTGATAAGCGTAGCGCATCAGGCATTTCTCTAGAAAAGAAAAGGCCAGCGCGAGGCTGGCCTTTGAAAGCAGGGATAAAAGATTATTTCAGACCGGCTGCATCGCGCAGCAGTTGCGCTTTGTCGGTTTTTTCCCATGGGAAATGTTCGCGACCAAAGTGACCGTATGCTGCGGTTTCTTTGTAGATCGGGTGCAGCAGATCCAGCATCTGAATCAGACCGTATGGACGCAGGTCGAAGAACTCACGTACCAGCAGGGTCAGCTGTTCAGAAGGTACTTTCTCAGTACCGAAAGTTTCGACCATGATGGAGGTCGGTTCTGCCACGCCGATCGCGTAGGAAACCTGAATTTCACAACGGTCGGCCAGACCTGCAGCAACGATGTTTTTCGCTACATAACGTGCCGCGTAGGCTGCGGAGCGGTCCACTTTTGATGGATCTTTACCAGAGAACGCACCGCCACCGTGGCGAGCCATGCCGCCGTAGGTATCAACGATGATTTTACGACCAGTCAGACCGCAGTCACCCATCGGGCCGCCGATAACAAAACGTCCGGTCGGGTTGATGAAGAATTTGGTTGCGGAAGTCAGCCATTCAGCGGGCAGAATCGGCTTGATGATCTCTTCCATCACCGCTTCTTGCAGGGATTTCTGGTCGATCTCTTCAGAATGCTGGGTGGAAAGCACTACAGCATCAATGCCGACGATTTTGCCGTCGTCATACTGGAAAGTCACCTGGCTTTTCGCGTCCGGGCGCAGCCACGGCAGAGTGCCGTTTTTACGCACTTCAGCCTGACGCTGTACCAAACGGTGTGCATAGGTGATTGGTGCTGGCATCAGCACGTCGGTTTCATTGGTTGCGTAACCAAACATCAGACCCTGGTCACCCGCGCCCTGTTCCAGCGGATCGGCACGGTCAACGCCCTGGTTGATGTCAGGAGATTGTTTGCCGATGGCGCTCAGAACCGCACAGGAGTTAGCGTCAAAGCCCATGTCGGAATGCACATAGCCAATTTCACGAACGGTGTTACGGGTGATCTCTTCGATGTCTACCCAGGCGCTGGTGGTGATTTCACCGCCAACTAAGACCATGCCGGTTTTTACGTAGGTTTCGCAAGCAACGCGTGCTTTCGGATCCTGTTCGAGGATCGCATCTAAAACAGCATCAGAGATTTGGTCAGCAATTTTATCAGGATGCCCTTCAGAGACGGACTCGGACGTAAAAAGGTGTTTTGCCATATTTAATATCACCAAAAGAGAATTTAGTTAGCTCAAACTGTTGTGTGGATTTTCTGTGGTAGCGGATCCTACCACGACTCTGCAGATTAAAAACACTGGCAGTCTGAGTGTTAATCAGTATGGATGGATTAACATCTGGACGGCTATTTTAGGTCACTTCTTCACCCAATTTCCACTTTTTTTTGAATCGTGTCTCATTCTGCTAAAAACGTAGCTGGAAATTTTTCCTGACAATGCTGGCGTTCTGCGCATTTATCTTTTGCAATTTTCTGCCATTGTGGGGTATAAAACGCGGCGCGCGGCTTAAATAAAAAGCACACGACGTTTCTTTCGTGTTGCCACTTCCAGCCGGGTTGAAATCAGTGTTTTAGCTTGTTGGTTCGTCTTCGCAGGCGGCCGTGGAGGTGATACGAAATAATGAATCGTTGTCTGCTGCTTAATCTGTCGCACCGTTCTGGTGTAGATTCGTTCCCCGCATTCTGCATCTCTGCATTGCATACCTGCCGATGTTATACCCATCTCGGCGCTTCTCAGGATTCAAGAGCTGGCAACAGTTACTGAAGACTGAACAAGGGCGCTCTTGTAAAAAACAAGAGTTTTCTCGTGGTTTCGCCGAACTGTCACACTTACGTTCGGTTATGTGTTTAATAATGTTATGAAAAAGAAACCGGTTGCGCAGTCGGAGCGTCAGCATACGCTGCTGGAAAATCCGTGTGCTTATGGGTTGTTATCGCAGTTTCAGGCTGCGATAGTGGTTAACTGTTTTACACTTAATAAAATAATTTGAGGTTCGCTATGTCTGACGACATGTCTATGAGTTTGCCTTCGTCAGCGGGCGAACACGGTGTACTACGCTCCATGCAGGAGGTTGCAATGAGCTCCCAGGAAGCCAGCAAGATGCTGCGTACTTACAATATTGCCTGGTGGGGCAATAACTACTATGACGTTAACGAGCTGGGTCACATCAGCGTGTGCCCGGACCCGGACGTCCCGGAAGCTCGCGTCGATCTCGCGCAGTTGGTGAAAACCCGCGAAGCGCAAGGGCAGCGCCTGCCAGCACTGTTCTGCTTCCCGCAGATCCTCCAGCACCGTTTGCGTTCCATTAATGCTGCGTTTAAACGTGCGCGGGAATCCTACGGTTATAACGGTGACTACTTCCTCGTTTATCCGATTAAAGTTAACCAGCATCGTCGCGTGATTGAATCCCTGATTCATTCAGGTGAACCGTTGGGACTGGAAGCAGGTTCAAAAGCCGAGTTGATGGCGGTGCTGGCTCATGCAGGCATGACCCGTAGCGTTATCGTCTGTAACGGTTATAAAGACCGCGAATATATCCGCCTGGCGCTGATTGGCGAGAAAATGGGCCATAAGGTCTATCTGGTTATTGAGAAAATGTCAGAAATCGCCATTGTGCTGGATGAAGCTGAACGCCTGAACGTTGTTCCGCGTCTGGGTGTGCGCGCGCGTCTGGCCTCACAAGGTTCTGGCAAATGGCAGTCTTCCGGCGGGGAAAAATCGAAGTTCGGTCTGGCGGCAACCCAGGTACTGCAACTGGTTGAAACGCTGCGTGAAGCCGGACGTCTCGACAGCCTGCAACTGCTGCACTTCCACCTCGGTTCGCAGATGGCGAATATTCGCGATATCGCTACCGGCGTTCGGGAATCTGCACGCTTCTATGTTGAGCTACACAAGCTCGGCGTCAATATTCAGTGCTTTGACGTCGGCGGTGGCCTGGGCGTGGATTATGAAGGCACTCGTTCACAGTCCGATTGTTCGGTGAACTATGGCCTCAATGAATACGCCAACAACATCATCTGGGCGATTGGCGATGCCTGTGAAGAAAATGGCCTGCCGCATCCGACGGTAATCACCGAATCGGGTCGTGCGGTGACTGCGCACCATACCGTGCTGGTGTCTAATATCATCGGCGTGGAACGTAACGAATACACGGTGCCGACCGCGCCCGCAGAAGATGCGCCGCGCGCACTGCAAAGCATGTGGGAAACCTGGCAGGAGATGCACGAACCGGGAACTCGCCGTTCTCTGCGTGAATGGTTACACGACAGCCAGATGGATCTGCACGATATTCATATCGGCTACTCTTCCGGCACCTTTAGCCTGCAAGAACGCGCATGGGCTGAGCAGCTTTATTTGAGCATGTGCCATGAAGTGCAGAAGCAACTGGATCCGCAAAATCGCGCTCATCGTCCGATTATCGATGAATTGCAGGAACGTATGGCGGACAAAATGTACGTCAACTTCTCGCTGTTCCAGTCGATGCCGGATGCGTGGGGGATCGACCAGTTGTTCCCGGTTCTGCCACTGGAAGGGCTGGATCAAGTGCCGGAACGCCGTGCCGTATTGCTGGATATCACCTGTGACTCTGACGGTGCTATCGACCACTATATCGATGGTGACGGTATTGCCACGACAATGCCTATGCCGGAGTACGATCCAGAGAATCCGCCGATGCTCGGTTTCTTTATGGTCGGTGCCTATCAGGAGATCCTCGGCAACATGCACAACCTGTTTGGTGATACCGAAGCGGTAGATGTGTTTGTCTTCCCTGACGGTAGCGTAGAAGTGGAGCTGTCTGATGAAGGCGATACCGTTGCGGACATGTTGCAATATGTACAGCTCGATCCGAAAACGCTGTTAACCCAGTTCCGTGATCAAGTGAAGAAAACCGATCTTGATGCTGAGCTGCAACAACAGTTCCTTGAAGAGTTCGAGGCAGGGTTGTACGGTTATACCTATCTTGAAGATGAATAATTAAGATTATTCCGCTGGTGGGTCGATTTAAATGATTAAATCGACCCATTTTTTTTATATATTCTTAAAAATAATTTGGCTGCTTTTCTTATTAAATAATCACCCTACAATCACTGCATTAATTAAATGCAGAGGGAACGGTTATGAAAAAATGGAAAGTACGTAGCGCGTTGGTGGCATTAATCGTGTTGTTGGCTGGTTGCTCAAGTAATGCGCAGTATAATAGCAGTGCATCGGGCAATGTCGGCACCGCCTGGGGTGGGGATGTGCATTCAACGGTTCAGGGCGTATCTGCTGAACGCGCCTGGCGCGATCCGGCAGAGATGATCGTTATTAATTATTCGACAAATATTCCTTCCGGCTACGACCGTGTTTATAGCATTCGCATTAACGAACTGGAATATGCTATTCGTGATGCAAATTTTAATTCTCTACCTATTACGCGAGTTTATGATTCATCAAATAATGAACCGCGATATATTGTTCATGCCAGAGTCGGGATGAATTATCAATTATATGTCCGTAACTACAGCCGGAACACTAACTACGAGATCGTTGCTACGGTTGATGGCCTGGATGTTCTGAATGGTAAACAAGGTTCGTTGAATAACAATGGCTATATTGTGAATGCCGGTGATTCGTTAGCGATTAAAGGATTCCGCAAAGATAAACATACCGAAGCGGCTTTTCAGTTCGCCAATGTTGCAGATTCCTACGCCGCCAATTCGGCGCAAGGCGATGTGCGTAATACCGGGGTGATCGGCTTTGCCGCCTTTGAATTGCAAGGCCCGGCGAAAAACGCGCTGCAGCCGTGCTCTGGACAAGCCTTTCCGGCTGACAACAATGGCTATGCGCCGCCACCGTGTCGTAAATAGCAACCTCGCTTGATGCCTCGCCCATTTAAGGCGATAATTAGCGCAAACTTGTGTTTCGCAAATCCAACCCTTCCTCGTCGGGCCTAACGACGCGGAAGGGTTTTTTTATATCGACTTTGTAAGAGGAGTCCATCCATGAGCACCTTAGGGCATCAATACGATAACTCACTGGTTTCCAACGCCTTTGGTTTTTTACGCCTGCCGATGAACTTCCAGCCGTATGACAGCGATGCTGACTGGGTCATTACCGGCGTACCGTTCGATATGGCCACTTCTGGTCGTGCGGGTGGTCGTCACGGTCCGGCGGCTATCCGTCAGGTATCAACTAACCTGGCCTGGGAACACAACCGTTTCCCGTGGAATTTCGACATGCGCGAGCGCCTGAACGTCGTGGACTGCGGCGATCTGGTATATGCCTTCGGCGATGCCCGTGAGATGAGCGAGAAATTGCAGGCGCACGCCGAGAAACTGCTGGCTGCCGGTAAGCGTATGCTCTCCTTCGGTGGTGACCACTTTGTTACGCTGCCGCTGCTGCGCGCCCATGCAAAGCATTTCGGCAAAATGGCGCTGGTGCACTTTGACGCCCACACCGATACCTATGCGAACGGTTGTGAATTTGACCACGGCACGATGTTCTATACCGCGCCAAAAGAAGGTCTGATTGACCCGAATCATTCCGTGCAGATTGGTATTCGTACCGAGTTTGATAAAGACAACGGCTTTACCGTGCTGGACGCCTGCCAGGTGAACGATCGCAGCGTGGATGATGTTATCGCCCAGGTGAAACAGATTGTGGGTGATATGCCGGTTTATCTGACTTTTGATATCGACTGTCTTGATCCGGCATTCGCGCCAGGAACCGGTACGCCAGTGATTGGCGGCCTGACCTCCGATCGCGCCATTAAACTGGTACGCGGCCTGAAAGATCTCAACATTGTTGGGATGGACGTTGTGGAAGTGGCTCCGGCATACGATCAGTCGGAAATCACCGCTCTGGCAGCAGCGACGCTGGCGCTGGAGATGCTGTATATTCAGGCGGCGAAAAAGGGCGAGTAAGCGCCGGATAAGATGCGCACGGTGTAACAAATGTGCCATTAATGTCGGATGCGGCGTGAACGCCTTATCTGACCTACGTTCGGTACTACCGGACCTTACTTAATCCCATCCGCGCTCATACGATCGCGAATATGCTGGGCGCGTTCGGCGGATGCCGGATGGTCGTCAAACATTGAGCTTTGGCGACCTTCTTCCAGTTTCGCCAGTTTTTCAAAGCTGGTGGCGAGACCTGCCGGGCTGATGCCGCGTTGGCGCAACAAATCGTAGGAATAATCATCCGCTTCCGCTTCCTGGCGTTGAGAGAATTGCGAATTGACTAGCTTTTCGCCCAGGTCACCAAGTTGTGATTGCGATAAACTGCCGACAATCCCGCCCGCAGAGGCCGCAGCTACTCGCACGGCGTTTGTACCAAGTGCCACCTGCATCCCTTTCTTCACATGGCCTAACGCCACGTGCCCCATTTCGTGACCGATCACCGCTTCAACTTCGTTATCCGTCATCATATCCATCAGCCCGCTATAGACGCGGATACAGCCGTTGGCCATTGCAAAGGCGTTTACATCTTTCGCCATATACACTTTGTAATTCACCGGCTGACCGTTGATATTGTTGCCTAGCGCGTTGGCTATGGTGGTCAGACGCTTAGCATATTCACTATTGGCTGGCGCAATCGTCGCCTTGCTGTCCATCTCCTGACATGCCTGATCGCTCAGGGCTTTCACCTGGGCGTCACTCAAACTGTAAGCCTGAAAAGCTTCCGCTCCTGATGAGAGCAGTCCACTGGAGTCCATATTCTGGCAACCGGTCAGTACCGTTGCCACGCTCATTGCTACCAATAAGGCGCGAATTTTCATGTTTTCTCTTCCGCACAAGGTCAGGATTATTCTAAAAATGCGCCGTTTGCAGGTGAATCGACGCTCAGTCTCAGTATAAGGAAAAGCGCAGCGGACGGGCGAGCAGATTGCGCAACATGCGAGCATGATCCAGAGATTTCTGAAGCGGCAAAAGGATGTTCCATGTACATGACGCGCGGCTTGCGGTAAATTGTTGGCAAATTTTCCGGCGTAGCCCAAAACGCGCTGTCGTCAAGTCGTTAAGGGCGTGCCCTTCATCATCCGATCTGGAGTCAAAATGTCCTCACGTAAAGAGCTTGCCAATGCTATTCGTGCGCTGAGCATGGACGCAGTACAGAAAGCCAAATCCGGTCACCCGGGCGCCCCGATGGGTATGGCTGACATTGCCGAAGTCCTGTGGCGTGATTTCCTGAAACACAACCCGCAGAATCCGTCCTGGGCTGACCGTGACCGCTTTGTGCTGTCCAACGGCCACGGCTCCATGCTGATTTACAGCCTGCTGCACCTCACCGGTTACGATCTGCCGATGGAAGAACTGAAAAACTTCCGTCAGCTGCACTCCAAAACTCCGGGCCACCCGGAAGTGGGCTACACCGCAGGTGTAGAAACCACCACTGGTCCGCTGGGGCAGGGTATTGCGAACGCAGTCGGTATGGCGATTGCAGAAAAAACGCTGGCGGCGCAGTTTAACCGTCCGGGTCACGACATTGTCGACCACTACACCTACGCCTTCATGGGCGATGGCTGCATGATGGAAGGCATTTCCCACGAAGTTTGCTCTCTGGCGGGCACGCTGAAGCTGGGCAAACTGATTGCGTTCTACGATGACAACGGGATTTCTATCGATGGTCACGTTGAAGGTTGGTTCACCGACGATACCGCAATGCGTTTCGAAGCCTACGGCTGGCACGTTATTCGTGATATCGACGGTCATGACGCGGCATCTATCAAACGCGCAGTAGAAGAAGCGCGTGCAGTGACTGACAAACCGTCCCTGCTGATGTGTAAAACCATCATCGGTTTCGGTTCGCCGAACAAAGCTGGTACGCACGATTCCCATGGTGCGCCGCTGGGCGACGCTGAAATCGCGTTGACCCGCGAACAGCTGGGCTGGAAATATGCACCGTTCGAAATCCCGTCTGAAATCTATGCTCAGTGGGATGCGAAAGAAGCAGGCCAGGCGAAAGAATCCGCATGGAACGAGAAATTCGCTGCTTATGCGAAAGCTTATCCGCAGGAAGCCGCTGAATTTACCCGTCGTATGAAAGGCGAAATGCCGTCTGACTTCGACGCGAAAGCGAAAGAGTTTATCGCGAAGTTGCAGGCTAATCCGGCGAAAATCGCCAGCCGTAAAGCGTCTCAGAATGCCATCGAAGCGTTCGGTCCGCTGTTGCCGGAATTCCTCGGCGGCTCCGCTGACCTGGCTCCGTCTAACCTGACCCTGTGGTCTGGTTCTAAAGCAATCAACGAAGATGCTGCCGGTAACTACATCCACTACGGTGTTCGCGAGTTCGGTATGACCGCGATTGCTAACGGTATCTCCCTGCATGGCGGCTTCCTGCCGTACACCTCCACCTTCCTGATGTTCGTAGAATACGCACGTAATGCGGTACGTATGGCTGCGCTGATGAAACAGCGTCAGGTGATGGTTTACACCCACGACTCCATCGGTCTGGGCGAAGATGGCCCAACTCACCAGCCGGTTGAGCAGGTTGCTTCTCTGCGCGTGACCCCGAACATGTCTACATGGCGTCCGTGTGACCAGGTTGAATCCGCTGTAGCGTGGAAATACGGCGTTGAGCGTCAGGACGGCCCGACCGCCCTGATCCTCTCCCGTCAGAACCTGGCGCAGCAGGAACGTACTGAAGAGCAGCTGGCAAACATCGCGCGCGGTGGTTATGTGCTGAAAGACTGTGCCGGTCAGCCGGAACTGATCTTTATTGCTACTGGTTCTGAAGTTGAGCTGGCTGTTGCCGCTTACGAAAAACTGACTGCCGAAGGCGTGAAAGCGCGCGTGGTTTCCATGCCGTCTACCGACGCATTCGACAAGCAGGACGCTGCTTACCGTGAGTCTGTACTGCCGAAAGCGGTTACTGCACGCGTTGCAGTAGAAGCGGGTATTGCTGACTACTGGTACAAGTATGTTGGTCTGAACGGTGCTATCGTCGGCATGACCACCTTCGGTGAATCTGCACCGGCAGAGCAACTGTTTGAAGAGTTCGGCTTCACCGTTGAAAACGTGGTAGCGAAAGCAAAAGAACTGCTGTAATCGGTAAGATGCTTTGTGAGAAGGGTCGCGAAAGCAGCCCTTCATATTGTTGGCAAAGTGCGTGTTGTTCATACCGGATGCGGCGTGAACGCCTTATTCGGCCTACAAAATCATGCAAATTCAATAAATTGCAGGGACTGTGTAGGCCTGATAAGCGTAGCGCATCAGGCAGTTTAGCCTTTGCCATCAGTCTCAAGAGCCGCAAACGCGGCTCTTTTTACTTGGTCGAGATAAACGGAACGGTACTGCCGGGGTTCATGGTATCGGGTAATTTGCCATCCCAACGCTCAGCAGTGGTAAGGGCACAAGACCGGGATTGTCCCGCAGAGCTTCACCCCGCAGGCGAATAGTTTCGGCTTCAGCCGCACTTCTTACGCAATAGTCTCCGCTTTCATTCGATCTTCAATCGACTTCTCATAAGCGTCAGAAATTGAGCAAAGCAAGGAATATGCCCCCCTGATGTGAGAATAACAGTCAACCTCGAACAATTAAGAATCTATAAAGAAGGGGCTGTAAGATTTAATTTTATCTGTTTTCGGACTTTCAAGCTATAAATGGTGAACATGATCACAAACACAACAATCATAAATTTGTCTTATTTGCAATCCAACTCACAAACAGAAAGTTGACTTTATAATTGTTAATCGCAACTTATTGTTATTTATGGTTTGTTTACTTTTCCTCTTCTGGTGGTTCGCCTTTTTAGCCCAATTGCTTTCAATTTTTTGCGCGCGTATTTTATTTTCACCGACAGTCGGTACTCTAAAAATAGGGATAATTTATGCGGCTTATTGATTATTTTCCAGAATCATCAATCTCAGTGATACATGCAGCTAAAGACTGGCAGGAGGCTATTGATTTTTCGATGGCATCATTATTAACAAAAAATTATATCAACGAGAATTACATTCAGGCTATTAAAGATTCCACCATTAACAACGGATCTTATTATATTCTCGCAGCAGGCGTAGCAATGCCTCATGCGCGACCAGAATGTGGGGCGCTCAAAACCGGAATGTCTTTGACGTTACTTAAACAAGGTGTTTATTTCCCTGGGAATGACGAACCGATTAAATTACTCATCGGGCTTTCTGCTGCCGATGCCGATTCGCACATTGGCGCTATTCAGGCGTTAAGTGAATTACTGTGCGAAGAAGAAATACTTGAACAACTCTTAACAGCATCATCAGAAAAACAATTAGCGGACATTATCAGCCGCGAATAATAACTCTCTCCTCTACAGGATAATATTATGGAAAACAAGTCTGCTCGTGCAAAGGTTCAGGCTTTTGGGGGCTTTTTGACCGCTATGGTCATTCCCAATATCGGTGCTTTTATTGCCTGGGGTTTTATTACTGCATTATTTATTCCTACCGGCTGGCTGCCTAACGAACATTTCGCCAAAATTGTCGGCCCAATGATTACCTATTTATTACCGGTGATGATTGGTTCTACCGGTGGTCACCTGGTCGGCGGTAAACGCGGTGCGGTGATGGGGGGAATAGGGACGATTGGTGTAATTGTGGGTGCTGAAATCCCCATGTTCCTGGGTTCGATGATTATGGGACCGCTTGGCGGTCTGATGATTAAATATATCGATAAGGCACTGGAAAAACGCATCCCCGCTGGTTTTGAGATGGTTATCAATAACTTCTCATTAGGTATCGCCGGGATGGCTCTCTGCCTGCTAGGTTTTGAAGTTATCGGTCCAGCGGTGTTAATTGCCAATACTTTCGTCAAAGAGTGTATTGAGGCGCTGGTACATGCGGGATATCTGCCTCTGCTGTCTGTTATCAATGAACCTGCGAAAGTGCTTTTCCTCAATAACGCGATAGATCAGGGCGTCTATTACCCGTTGGGGATGCAACAGGCTTCGGTTAACGGCAAATCCATCTTCTTTATGGTGGCGTCGAATCCGGGGCCAGGGTTGGGGTTGCTGCTGGCGTTTACCTTGTTTGGTAAAGGTATGAGTAAACGTTCTGCGCCCGGGGCGATGATTATTCACTTTCTTGGCGGCATCCACGAACTGTATTTCCCGTATGTGCTGATGAAGCCGCTGACCATTATCGCCATGATTGCGGGCGGTATGTCTGGAACCTGGATGTTTAATTTGCTGGACGGTGGTCTGGTGGCAGGCCCAAGTCCGGGGTCTATCTTTGCCTACCTGGCACTGACGCCGAAAGGTTCGTTCCTAGCGACAATCGCCGGTGTTACGCTCGGTACTCTGGTGTCCTTTGCCATCACTTCCCTGATACTGAAGATGGAAAAAACGGTGGAAACGGAGAGCGAAGATGAGTTTGCTCAGTCAGCCAATGCGGTTAAAGCGATGAAACAAGAAGGTGCATTCTCGTTATGCCGGGTTAAGCGTATTGCCTTTGTTTGCGATGCGGGGATGGGCTCCAGCGCGATGGGCGCAACCACCTTCCGTAAGCGCCTGGAAAAAGCGGGGCTGGCAATAGAAGTAAAACATTACGCGATAGAAAACGTGCCTGCGGATGCCGATATTGTGGTCACACACGCCAGTCTGGAAGGACGCGTGAAACGTGTGACGGATAAACCGCTGATATTGATTAATAACTATATTGGTGATCCAAAGCTCGACACGTTATTTAATCAATTAACCGCCGAACATAAACACTGATTACAGAGGTAAAAATGAAAACCAAAGTTGCTGCTATTTATGGCAAGCGGGATGTCCGTCTGCGCGAATTTGAACTGCCAGAAATTACCGATAATGAACTGTTAGTGAGTGTAATTTCTGACAGCGTCTGTTTATCGACCTGGAAAGCGGCGTTACTCGGTAGTGAACATAAACGCGTACCCGACGATTTAGAAAATCATCCGGTCATTACCGGGCATGAATGTGCCGGGGTTATTGTCGAAGTGGGTAAAAATCTCACTGGCAAATATAAAAAAGGCCAGCGTTTTGTATTGCAACCAGCAATGGGATTACCCAGTGGATATTCAGCCGGATACAGCTACGAATATTTCGGCGGTAATGCCACCTATATGATTATTCCCGAAATCGCCATTAACCTGGGCTGTGTATTACCGTATCACGGTTCTTATTTTGCAGCGGCGTCGCTCGCGGAGCCGATGTGTTGCATAATTGGCGCTTATCATGCCAATTATCACACCACGCAATATGTTTATGAGCACCGCATGGGCGTCAAACCTGGCGGCAATATTGCGCTGCTGGCCTGTGCTGGCCCGATGGGAATTGGCGCTATCGATTACGCCATTAACGGCGGCATACAACCGTCGCGGGTAGTGGTGGTCGATATCGACGAAAAACGCCTGGCACAGGTGCAGAAGTTGCTGCCGGTAGAACTGGCGGCCAGTAAAGGCATTGAGCTGGTGTATGTGAATACCAAAGGGATGAGCGATCCAGTCCAGACGCTGCGGACGCTGACAGGAGATACCGGGTTCGATGACGTGTTTGTCTATGCGGCGGTGCCTTCGGTAGTTGAGATGGCTGATGAGTTGCTGGCAGAAGACGGCTGCCTGAACTTCTTTGCCGGCCCGACGGATAAAAACTTCAAAGTGCCGTTTAACTTCTACAACGTCCATTACAACAGCACGCACGTCGTCGGTACATCCGGCGGTTCAACGGATGACATGAAAGAGGCGATTGCCCTTAGCGCCACTGGGCAGTTACAGCCGTCGTTTATGGTGACCCATATCGGTGGCCTGGATGCGGTGCCAGAAACCGTGCTCAATCTGCCGGATATCCCTGGCGGTAAAAAACTCATTTATAACGGCGTCACCATGCCGCTCACTGCCATTGCCGATTTTGCCGAAAAAGGCAAAACCGATCCGCTGTTTAAAGAGCTGGCGCGGCTGGTTGAGGAAACGCACGGCATCTGGAATGAACAGGCCGAGAAATATCTGCTGGCGCAATTTGGCGTTGATATCGGGGAGGCCGCGCAATGATGTCCCTGGCGTGGCCATTATTTCGCGTTACGGAACAGGCAGCGTTGGCTGCCTGGCCGCAAACCGGATGTGGCGATAAAAATAAAATTGATGGCCTGGCGGTCACTGCGATGCGCCAGGCATTAAACGACGTCGCTTTTCGTGGACGAGTGGTTATCGGCGAGGGGGAAAGATATCCTCTTTAGCGCCACAGGCGTCACGGGCGGAGAGCTGGTGAACGGTATACAACAGACGGCGAATGGAGTGCGGACGCAGACATTACTGATCGGCGGCGCGGACCAAACGTGTAATATAATTGATTCCCTGCATTGATGGTGATCTATCGGAAGACGAATGGCGACGCTGACAGAAGATGATGTGCTTGAGCAACTGGACGCACAGGACAATTTATATTCATTTATGAAAACTGCGCATTCTATTTTGCTCCAGGGGATACGCCAGTTTCTGCCGTCGCTATTTGTCGATAACGATGAAGAGATCGTCGAATATGCAGTGAAACCGTTACTCGCCCAAAGCGGCCCGCTTGACGATATTGATGTTGCGCTGCGTTTGATTTATGCGCTGGGGAAAATGGATAAATGGCTGTACGCCGATATCACGCATTTTTCCCAGTTCTGGCATTACCTGAACGAACAGGATGCCCCCCCAGGATTTGCCGATGACATAACCTGGGATTTTATCAGCAACGTCAATAGTATAACCCGCAATGCGACGCTCTATGACGCGTTGAAAGCGATGAAGTTCGCCGATTTCGCCGTCTGGTCAGAGGTGCGTTTTAGCAGGATGGTCAAAACGGCGCTGACGCTGGCAGTAACGACCACCTTAAAGGAATTAACGCCGTGAAAATTGAATTAACGGTGAATGGGCTGAAGGTACAGGCGCAGTACCATGATGATGAGATAAAAAATGTACATAAACCGTTGCTGCGCATGTTGGCGGCCTTACAGACGGTAAATCCACAGCGGCGTGCGGTGGTATTTCTTTGCGCTCCGCCGGGGACGGGTAAATCTACCCTAACCACCTTCTGGGAATATCTCGCGCAACAAGACCCGGAACTACCCGCTATTCAGACGCTCCCGATGGATGGTTTTCACCATTACAACATCTGGCTGGATGAGCATCAGCTTCGCTCTTATAAAGGCGCACCGCAGACGTTCGACGTGGCGAAACTGGCGGAAAATCTGCGCCGGGCAGTGGAAGGGGATTGTACGTGGCCGCAGTACGATCGACAAAAGCATGATCCCATAGAAGATGCATTACACGTTACTGCACCGATCATTATCGTAGAAGGAAACTGGCTGTTATTGGATGACGAGAAATGGCGCATGCTTGCGCAATTTTGTGATTTCTCGATCTTTATCAACGCGCCCGCAGCTGCGTTACGGGAACGGCTGGTGGGGCGCAAGCTGGCGGGAGGGTTATCGCTGGCAGACGCTGAAGCCTTTTATGAACGTACCGACGGCCCAAATGTTCGCCGGGTGCTTGAACAGAGTCTGCCCGCAAATTTGACCTTAATGATGACGGCTAGCGGCGAATATCGTCTGGCAGATTGACCTCTTTCACAGTGCCGTCTTCCAGACGGATAACACGGGAAAAATGACGCCGGGTAAATGCGGCGTCATGACTGATTGCCACGACACTCGCGCCTCGTTGGCGGCATTTTTCCAGCCAGCACTCAAACACGCCCAGCCAGTTTTCGTCAAAATCCCGACTGGGTTCATCCAGCAACAACAGTGACGGGGCGAGAGCTTCCAGACTGGCGACGGCGACCATCCGTCGCTGTGCGCTATGCAGGTCTAACGGATGCGCGCTGGCAACGTCTGCTAACTGACAACATTGCAGGGCGTATTCGGTGCGTTTTGCGATGTCTGCGGGTGAGAATTTTTGTAATTTCAGACCAAAGGCGACCTCTTCGGCGACGGTGCTATGAAACAACTGGTTTTCCGCTTCCTGAAACAGTACGCCAATTTTTGCCGCGCGCTGGCGGTTCTTAAGCGTATGTAATGCCTGTTGTTGCAATATTGCTGTACCGGAAGATGGGGGAAGAAGACCCGCCATGATGCGTAACAGTGTCGATTTTCCCGCGCCGTTGTCGCCGGTCAGCGCCAGCCATTCACCTTGTTTAAGTTGCAGCGAAATGTCGCAAAGACAATCTGTTGCCGCGCCAGGCCAGCGATAAGTCACCTGATTTAACGTTAACATAATGGCTGGAGTACTCCGTCATGTAACCGCCAGGAATGCTGGCAATAGTTCAGAAAAGGTGTGGGATGACGTTCAAACAGAATAACCAGCGAACCGCATTCCATCGCCCAGTGCTGCAAACGCTGCAACAGAATTTCGCTGGCTTGTGATGTCAGGCGGCTAAAGGCTTCATCAAGAATTAATAGTTTTGGTTGCATAGCGATTGCACAGGCGATAACCACGCGTTGGGTTTCTCCACCGGAGAGTGTTGCCGGATGGCGATGACGCAACGGCTGGCACTCGGTCAGGGTCAGGGCAGCGTCAATGCGCGCCATAACTTTTGCTTCATCAAGACACAGATTTTCTGGCCCAAAGGCAACCTCTTCTTCCACGCTAAAGGTACAGCCGGAAAGCTGCAAATAGGGAGATTGCTGGACGAGTTGAATGGTAGCGGCTTGTTCGCTTAGCGAGAGTTGCCCAATGGGCGTATTGAGGAGCATTCCCGTGCCAGCGATGTCACCCGGCAGGAAGTCTGGATACCAACCCGCCATCAGTTGCGCCAGCGTGCTTTTGCCGCTGCCGTTGTCTCCAAAAATGGCGACCATCCCCGGGTTGTCATAGTGAAAGTCATAACAGAATGGAGAGTGCGTTGAGTGCGTCGGGCAATAGCGAAACTGTTCTAACGTAACCATAGCCACACTCCCGGTTCTGCCAGCATCAGCAATATCATGGTGTAACGAGCCACTTTTTGTAATTTACTGTCAGGTGGTGCCCATAGCGTAGTGCGCCGGTTATGTAAGCGAAATGCCCGCATATCCAGCGCCGCACCACGGATCGCCAGATCGTTAAGCGCATTATGGGTTAATGGTATGATTAACGCCGGCATCGCACATAAGCGTTGATACCAGCTTTCATCCAGCGGCACGCCACGCGCACGCTGTGCTTCATGAATAATCGCTAATTGCCGTTTTAACTGCTCAACGACCAGCAGCGGTCCGGCAAACAGATAAGCGACGCCCGGCGGCAGGCGAGAAGCAAACAAAGCGCGGATAAATCGTTGCACGGGGACGTACTGCATCCACAACTGCGAAGTGGAAACAATCGCCAGAATGCGCAGCCAGAGCGTAATAGCAAATGCCCAACGTTCTGGGTTGCGCGGTGTTCCGCTTATCCATTCTGTCAGCCAGCCACCGTGCACCAGCCACAGGCCGCCCCCCAGCGAAAACATCAGCCAGGCGACATATTTTGCTCGCCGCCGCGTGGCCTTTAACGCAATAAGGCAGAGAAAGGTCGCCGCGCTATAGACTGGCAAAATGGTCTGCGCGGGCAGGATTAGCGTGGTGCAGGCTGCCAGCGCCCACAGCGTTAATGAGGTAAACGGATGCATTTAGCGCACGGCAGCCATTGCCGGAAAATGACGCGTGGTGCGAATCGGCAGCTGGCGCAGTAAAAGCCAGACAATCACCGCTGTAAGAATTTTATCGACCAGGTTTGCGCCTATCACCGTAATCGCCACCGACTCCACCAGGTTTTGCCCCATAGAGTGCATCCAGGCAACGAACAAATCGGCTCCGCTACCGGTGACACCGCCGAACAGAGCAGTACGTAACGGTACAGCAACGACAGTGACCGCAAGCGTAATAATCACGCCGCTGACAACGACTTTCGGCAGGGTGCGAAACCAACCCGCTCGCGCCAGCCAACCGGCGACCAGGCCGATGACCATCGCGACGGGCGCAAATGCGGCGGCGATCGGGTCGGTCAGCAATCCCCAGAGTAAATTGGTCAGTAAGCCGGTCAGCATCCCGATCACCGGACCAAGCAGTACCGCGCTAATAAGTGTGCCGATGGAGTCGAGAAATATAGGTAATTTGACCATGCTGGCCAGTTGCCCGCCGATCATATTGATGGCGATAGAGATAACGATCAACACCAGTGCCTGACTGGAAAAGCGGCGACGCGCCATAAGAAAACCTCTCTGAAAGTAGTTATTTAACGGGGGAAATATGCAACTCGTCGTAACCAGAAAGCGCGCAAGACTGGCGGCTAAACGCCAGTTCCTCAAGGCAGCCGATCACCAGTTCAAGCGTGGTGCGCACGGTACAGCCGGGCATCATATGACCGCCAAGCATCGCGCCGTGTGGATCGGAAACGCAGAGATGAAGATGCTCACCACTCTGTTCCAGCGTGCCGTTCAGTGCGATGACTTCAAACTTACCGCTTAGAAGGGTGGTGTTTTCTTGCCCGGCATAGCGCAAAGCGACATCAGTCAGACTGCCGGTACAACCTGCAATCCACGCGGCGTGGAGTTGTTGTTGCTGCGCGAAGACGCGCAATTGGGAGAGAACTTCCTGCCCGGGGAGCAGGCGCAGCGCGTAAAAGCGTGCGGAGGAAGAATATGGGTAGGGCAATGTCATCATTGGAGTACTCCGAAACTCGGACGTATTGCGGATAATATCGACGCTGCATCAGTCATATTCTGATATAAGTCAGGGTTTGTGACGGCACAACGAAAAGATTTTGCTACGCTTATTCGTGATTCTGCAAAGTGGAATAAATTCCACAGGGGCGGGGCTGAAAACGTGACGTAAGTCAGATAATTGTCTTCTTTGACTGGACAATCATTCCTTTTATTCCACGTTTCGCTTATCCTAGCTGAAGCGTTTCAGTCGATTAAATGTTCGACAATTAACCAATCAGTCGCAGTTTGCGACAGGTAAGGTTTCCCCGGACGATTTGCTGGATTACTCTGTCTGGCAAATTTGCTCAGGGAAAACCTTGCAGGAGATCTATGACCGTACGCGTAGCGATAAATGGCTTCGGTCGCATCGGGCGTAATGTGGTTCGTGCTTTGTATGAATCCGGACGCCGGGCGGAAATTACCGTGGTGGCAATCAACGAACTGGCGGATGCTGCGGGCATGGCGCATTTGTTGAAATATGACACCAGTCATGGCCGTTTTGCATGGGAAGTACGTCAGGAACGCGATCAACTTTTTGTTGGTGATGACGCCATCCGCGTATTGCATGAACGTTCACTGCAATCGCTCCCCTGGCGTGAACTTGGCGTTGATGTAGTCCTCGACTGCACCGGCGTATATGGCTCCCGCGAGCATGGCGAAGCGCACATTGCCGCCGGGGCTAAAAAAGTGCTCTTTTCACATCCTGGCAGTAACGATCTCGACGCGACCGTTGTTTACGGCGTCAATCAGGATCAACTTCGTGCGGAACACCGCATCGTTTCTAACGCTTCCTGTACCACGAATTGCATAATTCCCGTCATCAAATTGTTAGATGATGCGTACGGTATTGAGTCCGGCACTGTGACCACAATTCACTCCGCCATGCACGATCAACAGGTTATTGATGCATACCATCCTGACCTGCGTCGCACCCGGGCAGCCAGCCAGTCGATCATTCCGGTCGATACCAAACTGGCCGCCGGTATCACACGATTTTTTCCGCAATTTAACGATCGCTTTGAAGCGATTGCGGTACGTGTGCCAACCATAAATGTGACGGCAATCGATTTAAGCGTGACGGTGAAGAAACCTGTAAAAGCCAATGAAGTCAACCTGTTGCTGCAAAAAGCAGCACAAGGTGCATTTCATGGTATAGTTGACTATACGGAATTGCCGTTGGTCTCTGTAGATTTTAACCACGATCCGCACAGTGCCATTGTCGATGGCACTCAAACCCGGGTCAGTGGCGCACACCTGATCAAAACGTTGGTCTGGTGCGATAACGAATGGGGCTTTGCTAACCGAATGCTCGACACGACGTTAGCTATGGCTACTGTTGCTTTCAGGTAAGACGCAAGCAGCGTCTGCAAAACTTTTAGAATCAACGAGAGGATTCACCATGTCTGTAATTAAGATGACCGATCTGGATCTTGCTGGGAAACGTGTATTTATCCGTGCGGATCTGAACGTACCAGTAAAAGACGGGAAAGTAACCAGCGACGCACGTATCCGTGCTTCTCTGCCGACCATCGAACTGGCTCTGAAACAAGGCGCTAAAGTGATGGTAACTTCCCACCTGGGTCGTCCTACCGAAGGCGAGTACAACGAAGAATTCTCTCTGCTGCCGGTTGTTAACTACCTGAAAGACAAACTGTCTAACCCGGTTCGTCTGGTTAAAGATTACCTCGACGGCGTTGATGTTGCTGAAGGTGAACTAGTTGTTCTGGAAAACGTTCGCTTCAACAAAGGCGAGAAGAAAGACGACGAAACCCTGTCCAAAAAATACGCTGCACTGTGCGACGTATTCGTAATGGACGCATTCGGTACTGCTCACCGCGCGCAAGCTTCTACTCACGGTATCGGTAAATTCGCTGACGTTGCGTGCGCAGGTCCGCTGCTGGCGGCTGAACTGGACGCGCTGGGTAAAGCACTGAAAGAACCAGCTCGCCCGATGGTGGCTATCGTTGGTGGTTCTAAAGTATCTACCAAACTGACCGTTCTGGACTCCCTGTCTAAAATCGCTGACCAGCTGATTGTTGGTGGTGGTATCGCTAACACCTTTATCGCGGCACAAGGCCACGATGTGGGTAAATCCCTGTACGAAGCTGACCTGGTTGACGAAGCTAAACGTCTGCTGACCACCTGCAACATCCCGGTTCCGTCTGATGTTCGCGTAGCAACCGAGTTCTCTGAAACTGCTCCGGCTACTCTGAAATCTGTTAACGACGTGAAAGCTGACGAGCAGATCCTGGATATCGGCGACGCTTCCGCTCAGGAACTGGCTGAAATCCTGAAGAATGCGAAAACCATTCTGTGGAACGGTCCGGTTGGCGTGTTCGAATTCCCGAACTTCCGCAAAGGTACTGAAATCGTGGCTAACGCTATCGCAGACAGCGAAGCGTTCTCCATCGCTGGCGGCGGCGACACTCTGGCAGCAATCGACCTGTTCGGCATTGCTGACAAAATCTCCTACATCTCCACTGGCGGCGGCGCATTCCTCGAATTCGTGGAAGGTAAAGTACTGCCTGCAGTAGCGATGCTCGAAGAGCGCGCTAAGAAGTAAAAAATCACAGGGCAGGGAAACCTGCCCTTGTTTCAGCGCGCTTTTAGAGCACGCATTTTTTCATACTCTAAATAATTCGAGTTGCAGGAAGGCGACAAGAGAGTGAATCCCCAGGAGCTTACATAAGTAAGTGACTGGGGTGAGCGAACGCAGACGCAGCACATGCAACTTGAAGTATGACGAGTATAAGGCCCGACGATACAGGACAAGAGACATGTCTAAGATTTTTGATTTCGTAAAACCTGGCGTAATCACTGGTGATGACGTACAGAAAGTTTTCCAGGTAGCAAAAGAAAACAACTTCGCACTGCCAGCAGTAAACTGCGTCGGTACTGACTCCATCAACGCCGTACTGGAAACCGCTGCTAAAGTTAAAGCGCCGGTTATCGTTCAGTTCTCCAACGGTGGTGCTTCCTTTATCGCTGGTAAAGGCGTGAAATCTGACGTTCCGCAGGGTGCTGCTATCCTGGGCGCGATCTCTGGTGCGCATCACGTTCACCAGATGGCTGAACATTATGGTGTTCCGGTTATCCTGCACACCGACCACTGCGCGAAGAAACTGCTGCCGTGGATCGACGGTCTGCTGGACGCGGGTGAAAAACACTTCGCAGCTACCGGCAAGCCGCTGTTCTCTTCTCACATGATCGACCTGTCTGAAGAATCTCTGCAAGAGAACATCGAAATCTGCTCTAAATACCTGGAGCGCATGTCCAAAATCGGCATGACTCTGGAAATCGAACTGGGTTGCACCGGTGGTGAAGAAGACGGCGTGGACAACAGCCACATGGACGCTTCTGCACTGTACACCCAGCCAGAAGACGTTGATTACGCATACACCGAGCTGAGCAAAATCAGCCCGCGTTTCACCATCGCAGCGTCCTTCGGTAACGTACACGGCGTTTACAAGCCGGGTAACGTGGTTCTGACTCCGACTATCCTGCGCGACTCTCAGGAATATGTTTCTAAGAAACACAACCTGCCGCACAACAGCCTGAACTTCGTATTCCACGGTGGTTCCGGTTCTACTGCTCAGGAAATCAAAGACTCCGTAAGCTACGGCGTAGTGAAAATGAACATCGATACCGATACCCAATGGGCAACCTGGGAAGGTGTTCTGAACTACTACAAAGAAAACGAAGCTTACCTACAGGGTCAGCTGGGCAACCCGAAAGGCGAAGATCAGCCGAACAAGAAATACTACGATCCGCGCGTATGGCTGCGTGCCGGTCAGACTTCGATGATCGCTCGTCTGGAAAAAGCATTCAAGGAACTGAACGCGATCGACGTTCTGTAAGATATTCCTTTCTGCTTATCTCAAGACCCGCTCTGCGGGTCTTTTTTTTCGCCAAAAGCAAGGTGATGGACAGGAGAAATCTGTGATCTATTTGGCAAAATTATGCTTTATTGTTTACCCTTGTCAGACTGCCCGTCATAAGGCAGCGGAGTGTATTTCTCCATTTTGAGTCAGTTAAAAAGGAATATTGAATGGAAGATTTGAATGTTGTCGATAGCATACACGGTGCAGGTTCGTGGTTGGTGAACAACCAGGCGCTGTTGCTGAGTTATGCTGTAAACATCGTGGCGGCTCTCGCGATCATCATCATTGGTTTGATTATCGCGCGGATGATCTCCAACGCGGTGAATCGCCTGATGATCTCCCGTAACATAGATGCCACCGTTGCTGATTTTATCTCTGCATTAGCCCGATATGCGATTATTGCTTTTACGCTGATCGCAGCGTTAGGTCGTGTGGGGGTACAAACTGCATCGGTTATCGCCGTGCTGGGTGCCGCAGGTTTAGCTGTAGGTTTGGCGTTGCAGGGTTCTCTGTCTAACCTGGCCGCTGGTGTGTTGCTGGTACTGTTCCGTCCGTTCCGTGCCGGTGAATATGTCGACCTCGGCGGTGTTGCCGGTACAGTGCAGAGCGTGCAGATTTTCTCTACGACTATGCGCACCGCAGACGGTAAAATTATCGTTATTCCGAACGGTAAAATTATTGCCGGTAATATTATTAACTTCTCTCGCGAGCCTGCGCGCCGTAACGAATTTATCATTGGTGTGGCGTATGATTCCGATATCGATCAGGTGAAGCAGATCCTGACCGATATTATCCAGTCTGACGATCGCATTTTAAAAGATCGCGAAATGACCGTGCGTCTGAACGAGCTTGGCGCATCCTCGATTAATTTCGTGGTCCGCGTCTGGAGTAACAGCGGCGATCTGCAAAACGTTTACTGGGATGTGCTGGAGCGTATTAAACGCGAGTTTGATGCCGCTGGTATCAGCTTCCCGTATCCGCAAATGGATGTGAATTTTAAGCGGGTGAAAGAGGACAAAGCTGCATAATCAACGCTGAGGCCAGATAATTTATCTGGCCTCTCTCTTATTAGTTATTCTGATTGCCAATTAATAATATCAATTTCCACTAATAACATTCCCGCGCTATATTCTCTGCATCAGATACTTAATTCGGAATATCCAACGTGTTTTCTTATTACTTTCAAGGTCTTGCACTTGGGGCGGCTATGATCCTGCCGCTCGGTCCACAAAATGCTTTTGTGATGAATCAGGGTATTCGCCGCCAGTACCACATTATGATTGCCTTACTTTGTGCAATCAGCGATTTGGTTCTGATTTGCGCCGGGATTTTTGGCGGTAGCGCGTTACTGATGCAGTCACCGTGGTTGCTGGCGCTGGTCACCTGGGGCGGCGTTGCCTTCTTGCTGTGGTATGGTTTTGGCGCTTTTAAAACGGCGATGAGCAGTAATATTGAGCTGGTTAGTGCTGAAGTCATGAAACAGGGACGCTGGAAAATTATTGCCACCATGCTGGCAGTGACCTGGCTGAATCCCCATGTTTATCTGGATACCTTTGTGGTATTGGGGAGCCTCGGCGGGCAGCTCGATGTTGAACCAAAACGCTGGTTTGCGCTTGGGACGATTAGCGCCTCTTTCTTGTGGTTCTTTGGTCTGGCTCTTCTCGCAGCCTGGTTGGCACCGCGTCTGCGTACCGCCAAAGCGCAGCGTATTATTAATATTATTGTTGGTGGCGTAATGTGGTTTATCGCCCTACAGCTGGCGAGAGATGGTATTGCCCATGCACAAGCCTTGTTCAGTTAGGCGCTATCTGATGGAAAATAAAAACAGAGACGCTAAGCTTGCCTACAGAGGTTTTGAATTTTGGGCAAGTAAATAAACACGGAGAGACTAACGTGAAGTTCAAAGTTATCGCCCTGGCGGCATTGATGGGTTTCAGCGGGATGGCAGTACAGGCCAATGAACTACCGGATGGTCCGCACATTGTCACTTCAGGAACGGCAAGCGTAGATGCGGTGCCAGACATTGCCACTCTTGCTATTGAAGTTAATGTGGCCGCGAAGGATGCTGCTACCGCCAAAAAACAAGCGGATGAGCGCGTGGCGCAATATATCTCTTTCCTTGAACTCAATCAGATCGCGAAAAAAGATATCAGTTCTGCGAATTTACGTACCCAGCCAGATTACGATTACCAGGATGGCAAAAGTATTCTGAAAGGCTACCGGGCAGTGAGAACGGTAGAGGTAACAGTTCGTCAGTTAGACAAGCTGAATTCTTTGCTGGATGGCGCGCTGAAGGCTGGTCTTAATGAAATTCGTTCTGTTTCGCTGGGAGTAGCGCAACCGGATGCCTATAAAGATAAAGCGCGTAAGGCCGCGATTGATAACGCGATTCATCAGGCGCAGGAGCTGGCGAATGGCTTTAATCGCAAACTGGGACCGGTGTATAGCGTGCGCTACCATGTTTCCAACTATCAGCCCAGCCCGATGGTTCGGATGATGAAAGCTGATGCCGCGCCGGTTTCTACTCAGGAAACTTACGAGCAGGCCGCTATTCAGTTTGATGACCAGGTGGATGTGGTCTTCCAGTTAGAACCCGTTGATCAGCAACCGGCAAAAACACCTACCGCACAATAATACATTTAGCCCGACTCATTTGTCGGGCTAATGTCTTCACCTTATATCGTCTCCTTTTTCTGTAATTTTCTGTAAAACCATGATGCAATTACCTATCTTTGCTCGCGATATCATCAAAGATTGAATAACTGAAACGGTTAAGCGGACAGTGATGTTTGGGGAGAGGGTATGGATATTTTTATTTCAAAAAAGATGCGCAATTTTATTTTATTAGCGCAAACCAATAATATTGCCAGGGCAGCAGAAAAAATACATATGACGGCTTCACCGTTTGGCAAAAGTATTGCCGCGCTGGAGGAACAAATTGGTTATACGCTGTTTACCCGTAAAGATAACAACATTAGTCTCAATAAAGCCGGACAGGAACTTTATCAAAAACTATTTCCGGTTTACCAACGACTTTCTGCTATTGATAATGAAATTCATAATTCCGGGCGTCATTCTCATGAAATTGTCATTGGCATCGATAATACGTATCCGACGATTATTTTTGATCAGCTAATCAGTCTTGGTGATAAATATGAAGGGGTGACTGCCCAGCCGGTTGAGTTTAGCGAAAATGGGGTTATCGATAATCTCTTCTACCGCCAGTTTGATTTTATTATCTCTCCGCAGCATGTATCCGCCCGTGTTAAGGGGCTGGAAAATCTAACTATCAGCGAACTGTCGCCGCTGCGACTGGGGTTTCTTGTTTCCCGCCGTTTTGAAGAACGTCAGGAGCAGGAGTTATTACAGGAGTTACCGTGGTTACAGATGCGCTTTCAGAACCGCGCTAACTATGAAGCGATGATTGATGCGAACATGCGCCCTTGTGGGATCAATCCAACAATCATTTATCGCCCCTACAGTTTTATGGCCAAAATCAGCGCCGTTGAGCGCGGACATTTTCTGACAGTCATTCCACATTTTGCCTGGCGACTGGTGAATCCGGCAACGCTGAAATATTTCGATGCACCGCATACGCCAATGTATATGCAGGAATACCTCTATTCACTGAAAAATCATCGCTATACCGCCACGATACTACAGCAAATTGCTGAAGATCGTGATGGTACGAGCAATTAACCCAGCATTGAACCCGTTTCGATCAAGTTACGATGCAGATCGAAAACGTGGCTAAGATCGTGGTGAATATGCCCTCCTGGGGCATTTTCCAGATAGCGATGCAAATAGTCACGGTACATGGGATGGGCGCAGTTATCGATGATAGCGCGTGCGCGTTGAAGTGGAGAGAGGCCGCGCAGGTCGGCGATCCCTTGTTCAGTGATGATCACTTTCACGCTGTGCTCGCTGTGATCAACATGACTACACATCGGCACGATGGTTGATATTTTTCCTTCTTTGGCGATCGACGGCGCCATAAAGATTGACAGATAAGCATTGCGTTCAAAATCACCGCTGCCGCCGATACCGTTCATTAAATTAACTCCGGCAACATGCGTTGAGTTGGCGTGCCCGTAAATATCAAACTCCAGGCCGACGTTCAGAGCGATAACACCAAGGCGGCGGATAATTTCCGGGTTATTGGAAATCTCCTGCGGACGTAACACAATCCGACAGGAGAAATAGTCCATATTGTCATAAATCTTGCGCAGTGAATCGGCGGAGATAGTCAGACTGGAGGCGCTGGCTCCGGTGATTTTTCCGGTTTCCAGAAGATGAACTACTGATTCCTGTAGCACTTCCGAATACATCATAAACGGTGGAATATCCGGGTTATCCCCGAGACGCGCCATTACCGCATTATTGATGTTGCCTACCCCACTTTGCAGTGGCAGAAATTCCGGCGGAATGCGCCCCTGTGCCATTTCACGCAATAAGAAGGTAACCACATTGTCGGCGATCTGTTGGCACATGGGATTTTGCTTATCCAGCAACTTACCTGCATCAGGTAAGTTGGTTTCCACGACCGCAACAATCTTTTTCGGATCAATTTGCACATAACGAGTACCGACGCGATCCATCGCATGGAAGATCGAAACGCTATTGCGTCTCGGTGGTGCGCCAGGAATCACAATATCCGCCAGTTCCGCAACGCGCGGATCATGATAGTGATTGAGTTCAATGATTACTTTCTTGGCCCGCAGTAACCAGGTCGGAGCGTTACCGATCCCACTGGTTAACCAGACACGTCCATCTGGCTCAATGGCTGAGGCTTCAATTACCGCAACATCAATGTCGCCGAAGAAGCCGTAGTTAACCATTTGCGCGACTTCGCTCAAGTGTAGATCAACAAAACTGACTGCCCCCTGATTGATCTTTTGGCGTAACCCAGATGATGTTTGATACGGAGCGCGCCATGAAACGGCGTTAGCTTCAGAGAGCACGTCATCGGCGGCGGCGCTAATTGACGCGCCGGTTAGCAGGCGAATCTGGTACGGTTTTTTCGCCTCATGTTGTTCGTTGGCACGATGAGCAATAGCGACAGGTAGAGCTTTAGGTGAACCCGCAGGGGTAAAGCCGCTGAATGCTACCATATCATTGTGCTGGATAATTTCCGCCGCTTCATCGGCGGTCATCCTTGCCCAGATCATATTCATCTTTTACTCCTTCATTCGCTGAGCATTAATGACCGACGAAATTAGGTTTACGTTTTTCCAGGAAAGCATTCATACCTTCCTGATAATCCTCGCTGTCATAAACCGCTCGGCGCATCCCCTGAATACGTTCAAATTCGTCTGAATTCATCGTGTGCGCCTCGCCCAGCACGCGCAGTTCTTCCTTGATTACCGCGATCGCCAGCGGTGCTTTTTCGGAAATGTGGTGCGCCATTTGCAGGGTGAAATCTTCCAGCTCGCTGATGTCAACAACGTGGTTGAGAATGCCAACAGCCAGCGCGCGTTGGGCGGTGACTGGCGAAGCGGTAAAAATCAGTTCTTTGACGATGTGGAAGCCCGCGTCGCGGGTCAGGTTGTGGATGCCCACCAGGTTATACGGTACGCCAAGGTTAACTGGGGTCATTGAGAAGGTCGACGTGCTGGCAGCGATGATCAGATCGGAACTCATGATCATTTCAAAAGCACCTCCCCAGACGCTACCTTCGACCATCGAAATGATCGGTTTGGGGCATTTTTGGATCATACGGGTAATTTGCCGTAGCGGATCATCGTAAGAGAGAGGATCGCGACCGCCTGATGGCAGTTCATGGATGTCGTGGCCTGCGGAGAAGACTTTGGAACCACTCGGAGCACGCAGAATGATACAACGAATTTCCGGTCGGTTGAGATCGCTTAGTGCTTGGATCAGGTCGTCAATAAAGACTTTACTCAATGCATTGAGTTTGCGGCCATAGTTAAACTCAATGACCGCAACTTTGTTGATGATAATGACATTAACATACTGATAAGACATAAAAATTCCTTTATTCAAAATATTGAGCCTGGATAAATTCACTGAGCTGCCGCAAGCCAGTGCGCGGCGAGAGAGTATTGTTTTTGACTGCTAATAGCGTCTGGCGGTAATAACGATCGAAATCTTCATTCGCGAACAGGTGGTGCAGCACTTCTTCTTCGGTTTGTTTACGCAGCCATTCCACCGATTGTTGTTGCCGCATTTGTTGCAAACGACCGCTGGCGGTAAGTGCGGTTTTGAAATCGATAATTGCGCGCCAAATCTCATCGATACCGCATTTTTCCAGCGCGCTACAGGTGAGAACCTGCGGCTGCCATTCGTCATATTTGCGACGCAGAATATGCAGAGCGCCCTCGTACATGTGGCGGGCAATGGCGACATTCGCGTGGTTATCGCCATCGTCTTTGTTAATGACAATCAGATCTGCCATCTCCATCAGTCCCTTTTTAATGCCCTGGAGATCATCACCACCACCGGCGATTTGCAGTGAGATAAAACAGTCCACCATGCGGGCGACTTCGGTTTCCGACTGCCCGACGCCGACGGTTTCAACGATCACCACGTCATAACCTGCCGCCTCGCATAACAGCATTAACTCCCGCGCCCGCTGGCTGGCGCCGCCCAGATGACCGGATGACGGAACCGGGCGAATAAATGCCGCATCGGCACGCGCCAGTTCGGTCATCCGAGTCTTATCGCCAAGAATGCTGCCACCGGTCACTGGGCTGCTGGGATCGACGGCAATCACCGCGACTTTCAGCCCCTGGCGAATCAGCAACATACCGAAGGCTTCAAGAAAGGTACTTTTCCCCGCGCCAGGTGTACCGGTAACGCCCAGTCGCAGGGCATTACCACAAAACGGCATGATGGCGTCGAGCAACTGAGTGCTTAGTTCCAGATGACGTGGATGACGGCTTTCTACCAGCGTCATCGCCTGGGCGAGCGTGGCACGCTCACCCTGACGTAAGCGCCGAATGTTGTCTGCCAGCGTGGCTTCGTTAATCATGACGCTGGCTAATCCGATTCAGTACATCACGTACGCTGTCGAGCATGGGCGTACCCGGACCATAAATCGCCGCCACGCCGCGTTCTTGCAGGAAGGCATAATCCTGCGGTGGAATAACGCCGCCAGCGACTACGCAGATATCTTCGCGTCCCCATTTTTTGAGGGCTTCTACCAGTTCCGGGATCAGCGTTTTATGCCCGGCAGCGAGTGAGGACGCGCCCACCACATGAACGTCGTTTTCCACCGCCAGGCGGGAGATCTCTTCTGGTGTCGAGAACATCGGACTTAAATCAACGTCAAATCCAAGATCGGAATAGGCGCTGGCAATGACTTTGGCCCCGCGATCGTGTCCATCCTGCCCCATTTTGGCGATCAGAATTCGCGGGCGACGGCCGTTATCCGCGAGGAACTGTTCCGTTTGCGCAACAATGGCATCAAATTCGCAAGCTGATTTTTCCGACTGATGATAGCTTTGCGCAATCACGCCGGTAACACACTGGCTCGGCACCAGATAACGGTCAAAAGCGGCTTCCAGCGCATCGGAGATTTCACCCAATGTCGCGCGAACGCGTGCCGCATTAATAGCAGCAGCCAGCAGGTTTCCGTTTTGCAGTGCCGCATTAGTCAGAGCATTCAGTGCGGCGGTTACGGCAGCATCATCGCGGGTGGCGCGAATGCGCTCCAGTGAAGCAATCTGCTCGTTACGTACCATCACGTTGTCTATCTCAAGGACATCGGTTTCGTCTTCGTGATCCAGCTTGTACTTGTTAACGCCAACAATCACGCGTTTGCCCTGATCGATCAGTGACTGCTCACGCGCAGACGCTTCTTCGATCATGCGTTTTGGCAAACCCGCTTCGATCGCTTTCGCCATACCCCCGGCTTCGTCAATCTGAGCGATGATGGATCGAGCCTGTTTGACGATCTGATCGGTCAACGACTCAACGTAATAAGATCCGGCCAGCGGATCGACGGTGCGGCAGATTTCTGACTCTTCCTGAATGATTATCTGAGTATTACGGGCTATACGTGCCGAGAAGTCGGTTGGCAGTCCAAGTGCCTCATCAAAAGCGTTGGTATGCAGTGATTGTGTACCGCCAAGCGTGGCGCCCAACGCTTCAATGGTAGTGCGGATAACGTTGTTATAGGGATCTTGCTCGGTGAGACTCCAGCCTGAGGTCTGACAGTGGGTGCGCAGTGCCAGTGATTTCGGATCTTTGGCTCCAAATCCACTTACCGCCTCACTCCAGAGATAACGTGCGGCACGCAGCATGGCGACGTTCATGAAAAGATCCATACCGATGCCAAAGAAGAACGACAGGCGCGGGGCAAAGTCGTCAATTTTCAGGCCAGCAGAAAGTGCAGCTTTGATGTACTCAATTCCATCAGCGAGAGTAAACGCCACCTGCTGCACGCAGTTGGCTCCCGCTTCGCCCATGTGGTAACCGCTAATACTGATGGTATTAAAGCGCGGCATATTGCCGGAACACCAGGCGATGATGTCAGCGATAATACGCATCGACGGTTTTGGCGGATAAATGTAAGTATTGCGGCAGAGGTACTCTTTCAGAATGTCGTTCTGGATGGTGCCTGTGAGTTTATCGGGTGTAACGCCTTGCTCTTCAGCGGCCACAATATAAAACGCCAGTACTGGCAGGACTGCCCCGTTCATAGTCATCGAAACCGACATTTGATCCAGCGGGATCTGGTCGAATAGCACCTTCATATCTTCAACGGTGTCGATAGCGACGCCTGCTTTACCGACGTCGCCTGAAACGCGCGGATTGTCAGAGTCGTAACCACGGTGGGTGGCGAGGTCAAAAGCAACGGAAAGACCCTTTTGCCCGGCAGCGAGGTTACGGCGATAAAAGGCGTTAGATTCTTTTGCCGTGGAGAAACCGGCATACTGACGAATAGTCCACGGTTGAGCGGTATACATGGTGGCACGTGGACCACGAACGTAGGGCGGCAAGCCTGGAAGGGTGCCGGTTACTTCCAGATTGTCGAGATCGGCTTCGGTATACAGCGGCTTGATGGCTATCCCTTCCGCCGTTTGCCGTACCAGTGAGTCGACGTTTTTCTCCCGACGGCTCAATTCCTTGTTGGCAAGTTGTTGCCATTCCTGCACGTTAGACATTATTTGCTCCATAAAACGCAATCAAATTGGTGGGATGTGCTTACGGTGAGCTTTTTACACGGGGTTGTCGCCAGCAAAAAAAATGCATTGGGACGTCGTTTTTTGCCGCGTGAGATTTGTCTGTTTCGTGACGTTGTTCAAAGAAGATAAAAAGAAAAAAGGAAAATGCCTGATATGTGCTATCAGGCATTAAGTGATTGATTAATCCTGACGAAGTACTTTGTGACCATAGTCTAGTAAAGCATCAGTGACTTTACGCATCATGCGGCTTTCTGGGGCAAAGCGGTGCCAGTAGAGCATTCGCCGTTGAAACAGCCCTGGCGTAAGGTCGATCAGCTCGCCGCTCGCCAGTTCTTTCTCAATTTGCAGGTGTGGGATCATACAGCAGGTTGTTCCCTGGCGAGCGAGTTGAACGAAGGCTTCAGACGAGTTAACGATATGGCACGGTACGCTACCTGGCGGCAGATCGAAGTTTTGCTGCAAAAATGCCTGGTGCATATCGTCAAGATGGTCAAACGCCACCACCGGTGCCTTGAGCAGCGCGGAGCGGCTTACTCCGTTAGGGAAGTATTTCTCGGCAAATGGTTTGGAGCTGACGAACAGATAGTCAAGCGCGCCAAGTTTATCGACAAGACAACTGGGCAGCGCCTGATGTTGAATACTCACCGCGCCAACTACTTCACCGCGACGCAGGCGTTCCTGGGTGCGGGTTTCATCTTCCACCTGCAAGTTCAGACGAATAGGCGAATCAGCCAGCACCGGAGCCAGCGCCGGTAGCAGCCAGGTTGCCAGACTGTCTGCGTTGACCGCCAGTGAAAGCAGCAGCGGGGTTGAACCGGTTTGTTCATCCCCCAGCCACTCTTCTTCCAGCAATTCCACCTGGCGAAGCAGTGCCAGCAGTTTTTGCCCTTGTTCTGTAGGTCGCGGCGGGACAGTACGCACTAATAACGGCTGCCCGAACATATTTTCCAGCTGCTTAATGCGCTGTGAGACGGCTGATTGCGTAATGCACAATTTCTGTGCCGCGCGCTCAAATCCTCGTTCACGTATTACCGCATCCAGTGCCTGTAATGTTCTGTAGTCCGGGCGTTTCATTGCTTTAACCTGCTCCTCAAATTTTCTTATGCCGAACTATGACATAATTTTGCTTTGGGTACAGAGCATTTAACGTATACAAAAGCAGCCATAATGGAAATTTTGACTGACAATACCGTGTTTTTTTAGTCTTTGTAGAGCGTAAAGGCAACGTTCTGTGGGCGAGTTACTGGCACTGGATGTGATTTTTATTGGTAATATTATCAATTAATTGTATTACAGAGCTTCACCTTTATCGGCGTAGTTTCAGATATGCAGACTGGGGGATAGAAGGGTAATCCTGATGCCTCCTGATACCCAGATTTGCCGGGGTGAAAGAGGATGCCCGCCATTGCCTGTTATTTCATGGATGAGTTATCCGCACGACTTGCTGACGGGGTCTGAATCGCTTTTTTTGTATATAATGCGTCTGAAATTTCATACCACAGGCGAAACGATCATGACGCAGGATGAATTGAAAAAAGCAGTAGGATGGGCGGCACTTCAGTATGTTCAGCCCGGAACCATTGTTGGTGTTGGTACAGGTTCCACCGCCGCACACTTTATTGATGCACTCGGCACGATGAAAGGTCAGATTGAAGGGGCAGTTTCCAGCTCGGATGCATCCACTGAAAAACTAAAAAGCCTTGGCATTCATGTATTTGACCTCAATGAAGTTGACAGCCTCGGCATCTACGTTGACGGTGCAGATGAAATCAACGGCCATATGCAGATGATCAAAGGCGGCGGCGCGGCGCTGACGCGTGAAAAAATCATTGCTTCGGTTGCAGAGAAATTTATCTGCATCGCGGACGCCTCCAAGCAGGTCGATATTCTGGGCAAATTCCCGTTGCCGGTGGAAGTGATTCCGATGGCGCGTAGTGCAGTGGCTCGTCAACTGGTGAAACTTGGTGGTCGTCCGGAATATCGTCAGGGCGTGGTGACTGATAACGGCAACGTGATCCTCGACGTCCACGGTATGGAAATCCTTGATCCGGTGGCGATGGAAAATGCGATTAACGCGATTCCGGGTGTGGTTACTGTTGGTCTGTTTGCCAACCGTGGCGCGGACGTCGCGCTGATTGGCACGCCTGACGGCGTTAAAACCATTGTGAAATGATCTGACGGGGGAGTTCGTCCCCCGTTAAAAATTTTTTGCATTGTTAAATTTGGTGACATCTATCACGTTTTTAACTCACTTTTGCCTAACACGCTAAAGAACGTCTCATCTTCAGCATTTTCTTCTGTTAATCAACCTCTCGTGATATTTCCTCAACATCGCGACGCAAACGTTCATATTGCCGCAATATTATTTTTTGATATGTTGAAAGGCGGATGTAAATCCACACACAACATTTCAAAGACAGGATTGGGTAAATGGCAAAGGTATCGCTGGAGAAAGACAAGATTAAGTTTCTGCTGGTAGAAGGCGTGCACCAAAAGGCGCTGGAAAGTCTTCGCGCGGCAGGTTACACCAACATCGAATTTCATAAAGGCGCGCTGGATGATGAACAATTAAAAGAATCCATCCGCGATGCCCACTTCATCGGCCTGCGATCCCGAACCCATCTGACCGAAGAAGTGATCAATGCCGCAGAAAAGCTGGTCGCTATTGGCTGTTTTTGCATAGGCACAAACCAGGTTGATTTAAATGCTGCGGCAAAACGCGGGATTCCGGTATTTAACGCACCGTTTTCGAATACGCGTTCTGTCGCTGAGCTGGTGATTGGTGAACTTCTGCTGCTATTGCGCGGAGTGCCGGAAGCCAACGCCAAAGCGCACCGTGGCGTGTGGAACAAACTGGCGGCGGGGTCTTTTGAAGCGCGTGGCAAAAAGCTGGGTATCATTGGTTATGGTCATATCGGTACGCAGCTTGGCATTCTGGCGGAGTCGCTGGGGATGTATGTTTACTTCTATGATATTGAAAACAAACTGCCGCTGGGTAACGCGACGCAGGTGCAACATCTTTCCGACTTGCTGAATATGAGCGACGTGGTGAGCCTGCATGTGCCTGAAAACCCGTCTACCAAAAACATGATGGGCGCGAAAGAGATCTCACTGATGAAGCCCGGCTCGCTGCTGATTAACGCTTCGCGCGGTACTGTGGTCGATATTCCGGCGCTGTGTGACGCACTGGCGAGCAAACATCTGGCTGGCGCGGCAATCGATGTATTCCCAACAGAACCAGCGACCAACAGCGATCCGTTTACTTCTCCGCTGTGCGAATTCGACAACGTCCTGCTGACGCCGCACATTGGCGGTTCGACTCAGGAAGCGCAGGAGAATATCGGCCTGGAAGTTGCGGGTAAATTGATCAAGTACTCTGACAATGGCTCCACGCTCTCTGCGGTGAACTTCCCGGAAGTCTCGCTGCCGCTGCACGGTGGCCGCCGTCTGATGCACATCCACGAAAACCGTCCGGGCGTGCTGACTGCGCTGAACAAAATCTTTGCCGAGCAGGGCGTTAACATCGCCGCGCAGTATCTGCAAACGTCTGCTCAGATGGGCTACGTAGTTATTGATATTGAAGCAGATGAAGACGTTGCTGAAAAAGCATTACAGGCAATGAAAGCGATTCCGGGCACCATTCGCGCCCGTCTGCTGTACTGATTCCCTTCTCTGACAAACAACGGGCAGGTCGCTGACTTGCCCGTTTTTTTATCCCTTTTCCCGCGCTTATCACTGCATTTGCAGTGTGCTGCAATCGCCTTTGCGAGTCTGCTCGAAGAAATAAATCAAAGCCAGATCAATGCGTTGCCTTTATTCGAAGAGGATTTACGATGGCGGGACAGCACAGGGCTGTAACGGTAAAGCCCTCACCGAAGCGAGGGCTTGAAGGAGAAGGGTTATGATGCGACTTGTCATCATACTGATTGTACTGTTACTCATAAGTTTCCCAGCTTATTAACAGTCAGTCTCAGGGGAGGAGCAATCCTCCCTTACCCTTACTCACTAAATTAGGTTAAAGAATCAACGATGTCAATCAGGGCGATGCGGGGTGCATCGCCCTGAACCGATCTTTTGGATAGCCACTTCATCGCCCGCGTTAACTGCCGTAATTAATCCCTTATCCCTGCAATGTATGTCTGCCTTACATGACGTTTTACGAGTGCGCTCGAAGAAAAGATTTAAAGGTAGATCAATGCGTTGTGGTTATTTAAAGAGAGTTTACGATGGCGGGGCAGCATGGGGCTGTAACGGTAAAGCCCTCACCGAAGCGAGGGCTTAAAGGAGAAGGGTTATGATGCGACTTGTCATCATACTGATTGTACTGTTACTGATAAGTTTCGGAGCTTATTAACAGTCAGTCACAGGGAGGAGTAATCCTCCCTTACCCTTACTCACTAAATTAGGTCAAAGAATCAACGATGTCAATCAGGGCGATGCAGGTGTATCGCCCTCACCACTCCCAGACTTTCGACGGTGTAACCACTGCAGGCAATGGGATATCCCACTCTTCAACCGGCAGTTTTTCTACTAACTGGCAATCATGCGCATAACCTACCGGCTGCATTTTGTAGTGCTGCCAGTTTTGCAATGTCCGATCATAAAAACCGCCGCCCATTCCCAGGCGTTGACCGTACTCATCAAAGGCTACCAGCGGTGTAACCAGCACATCTAACCGGGAAAGGGGAAGCACATCGCGCACGTCCAGTTTCGGCTCGTGGATCTTCAATCTGTTCATCATCAATTCGCTTTGCGGATGGTAATTCAGGAACAGTAAGTTACCAGCACTAAAAGGGTGTAAAACTGGAAGATACACGCGCTTACCGGCACGCCACAGTTGTTCTATGAGCGGTTGGGTGTCGAGCTCGCCATCAAAAGAGAGGAATACAGCGACCGTATGCGCCATCACCACCGGGGGATAAGTCATCATCCGGGTAGCGGCTTGTTGACCCATTTCTTGCTGTTGTTCCGGCGTTAACGCACGACGACGTTGCCGAATCATTTTGCGGATTTCTTGTCGGGATAATGTCAGTGGGAGTTCTGGTAGTTGCGTCATGGCTGGTGCCAGGTAAGAAGGGAATCTCCGAGATGCCGCCGCAGGCTGTAACCCTTGAACCCTTGGTTCAAGGTGAATGTGTCGTCGCAGTTTTAAGGCTTCTCGGACGAACCGAGCATGCTCACCAACCACGGAGCGCCACATTCTTGTGGTATGAAATATCGGCTCAGGGGACTGGCCCGCTTGCGAACATCTCAGAGAAATTTTGTCTTCACGGTTACTCTACCACAGTAAACCGAAAAGTGTCATTCAAAGTTTTGGTTCGTTTTTTCGGTGATGCGACCTTGTTCAAGTAACGCTTGTTCTATGGTCTGTTGCAGCATCCGAATACGCTGTTCCATACTTGCCGCGTAGTCACGAGTCTTCGCTTTTTCTTGCGCTAACTCATAGCTGATATTCAATGCAGCAATGAAGACCAACTGTTCAGTATTTGTGACTCTAGTGCGTTCTTTCAGATCTTGCAACCGCTGATTCAGATCGTCTGCGGCCTGATTCAACGCATCCCTTTGATCAGGCGGGCAGTTCACACGCAGTGAACGGCCAAAAATTTGGATATCGACGGGTTGTGCAGACATGCCACCTTCCTGCTGATTGACTGCGCTTCCTTCGTCTTCAGACTCATGGTCTGCGAAGGGGCGAACTATAGCTACCCTGATGAGAAGAGACAAGCCCTTTTCTGGTTCACCAGGGTCCAAAGTGGTAGCATATCATGAATCTTCCTCCCTTTGATGACGAATGCTTATGTCTATACAGAACGAAATGCCTGGTTACAACGAAATGAACCAGTATCTGAACCAACAAGGGACGGGTCTGACCCCTGCTGAGATGCACGGTTTAATCAGCGGGATGATTTGCGGTGGCAATGACGACAGTTCATGGTTGCCGCTGCTTCACGACCTGACGAACGAAGGCATGGCTTTCGGTCATGAGCTGGCACAGGCATTGCGCAAAATGCACTCAGCCACCAGCGATGCCCTGCAGGATGACGGCTTTCTTTTTCAGCTTTATCTGCCTGATGGCGATGATGTCAGCGTTTTCGATCGCGCTGATGCGCTGGCAGGCTGGGTAAATCACTTCCTGCTTGGTCTTGGCGTGACTCAGCCGAAGCTGGATAAAGTGACTGGCGAAACCGGTGAAGCCATCGACGATCTGCGTAACATCGCGCAACTGGGATATGACGAAGACGAAGATCAGGAAGAGCTGGAAATGTCGCTTGAAGAGATCATCGAGTACGTCCGTGTTGCCGCGCTGTTATGCCACGACACCTTTACTCATCCGCAACCGACCGCGCCAGAAGTACAAAAACCGACTCTACACTAAAAACAAAAAACGTAAGGAGAGTGTTATGAGTGATATATCCCCGCAAGAATTTCAGCGTCGCCGTCAGGCTCTGGTGGAGCAAATGCAACCCGGCAGCGCCGCGCTGATTTTTGCCGCCCCGGAAGTGACCCGTAGCGCCGACAGCGAATATCCGTATCGTCAAAACAGTGACTTCTGGTACTTCACCGGCTTTAACGAACCGGAAGCGGTGCTGGTGCTGATTAAAAGCGATGACACTCATAACCACAGCGTTCTGTTTAACCGTGTGCGCGATCTGACGGCGGAGATCTGGTTTGGTCGTCGCTTAGGTCAGGATGCCGCGCCAGGGAAACTGGGCGTTGACCGTGCACTGGCGTTCAGCGAAATCAATCAGCAACTTTATCAACTGCTTAATGGCCTGGATGTGGTTTATCACGCTCAGGGCGAATATACCTATGCTGATGAAATCGTGAACAGCGCGCTGGAAAAACTGCGTAAAGGCTCACGGCAAAATCTCACCGCTCCGGCAACGATGATCGACTGGCGTCCTGTTGTTCATGAAATGCGCCTGTTCAAATCGCCAGAAGAGATTGCCGTACTTCGCCGCGCGGGGGAAATCACCGCACTGGCGCACACCCGGGCGATGGAAAAATGTCGTCCGGGAATGTTCGAGTACCATCTGGAAGGCGAAATTCACCACGAATTTAACCGCCACGGCGCGCGCTATCCTTCCTATAACACCATTGTCGGCAGCGGTGAAAACGGCTGCATTCTGCACTACACCGAAAACGAGTGTGAACTGCGCGACGGCGACCTGGTGTTGATTGACGCGGGCTGTGAATATAAAGGTTACGCTGGCGATATTACCCGTACCTTCCCGGTCAACGGCAAATTCACTCAGGCTCAGCGTGAAATCTACGACATTGTGCTGGAGTCTCTCGAAACCAGCCTGCGTCTGTATCGTCCGGGAACTTCCATTCAGGAAGTCACCGGGGAAGTGGTGCGTATCATGATTAGCGGCCTGGTAAAACTGGGCATCCTGAAAGGTGATGTTGATGAACTGATCACCCAGAACGCACATCGTCCTTTCTTTATGCATGGCCTTAGCCATTGGTTAGGGCTGGATGTCCATGACGTAGGTGTTTATGGTCAGGATCGTTCGCGCATTCTTGAACCGGGCATGGTACTGACCGTAGAGCCAGGTCTGTATATCGCGCCGGATGCGGATGTGCCAGAACAATATCGCGGTATCGGCATTCGTATTGAAGACGACATTGTGATTACCGAAACTGGCAACGAAAACCTCACCGCCAGCGTGGTGAAAAAGCCGGAAGAAATCGAAGCGTTGATGGCAGCTGCGAGAAAGCAATGAGCGTAATCATCGTCGGTGGCGGCATGGCGGGCGCGACGCTGGCGCTGGCTATTTCCCGGTTAAGTCACGGGGCGCTGCCGGTACATTTGATTGAAGCGACTGCGCCAGAGTCACATGCCCATCCGGGCTTTGATGGCCGGGCTATTGCGCTGGCGGCGGGCACCTGCCAGCAACTGGCACGTATCGGCGTCTGGCAATCTTTGGCTGATTGCGCAACCGCCATCACTACCGTGCATGTCAGCGATCGCGGTCATGCCGGATTCGTCACCCTCGCCGCAGAAGATTATCAACTGGCGGCGCTGGGGCAGGTTGTCGAGTTGCACAATGTCGGACAACGACTGTTTGCGCTGTTGCGCAAAGCGCCTGGCGTAACGCTGCACTGTCCGGATCGCGTTGCTAACGTTGCTCGTACTCAGAGTAACGTTGAGGTGAAACTGGAGAGTGGTGAGACGCTGACGGGGCGCGTGCTGGTAGCCGCTGACGGCACCCATTCAGCGTTAGCCACCGCGTGCGGCGTTGACTGGCAGCAGGAGCCTTACGAGCAACTGGCGGTGATTGCCAACGTTGCGACCTCCGTTGCGCACGAAGGACGCGCTTTTGAACGCTTCACGAAACATGGCCCGTTGGCGATGTTGCCGATGTCTGACGGACGCTGTTCGCTGGTCTGGTGTCATCCACTGGAACGGCGCGAAGAGGTACTGGCGTGGAGTGATGATGAGTTCTGCCGTGAACTCCAGTCTGCGTTTGGCTGGCGACTGGGGCAAATTACCCACGCCGGAAAACGCAGTGCTTATCCGCTGGCGTTAACCCGCGCCGCCAAACCTATTACCCATCGCGCCGTGCTGGTGGGCAATGCAGCGCAAACCCTGCACCCGATTGCCGGGCAAGGATTTAACCTCGGTATGCGTGATGTGATGAGCCTTGCTGAAACTCTGACTCAGGCGCAGGAACGCGGAGAGGATATCGGTGATTACGGCATTTTGTGCCGTTACCATCAGCGTCGGCAGAGCGATCGCGAAGCGACTATTGGTGTAACAGACAGCCTTGTTCATATTTTTGCCAACCGCTGGGCGCCGCTGGTTGTTGGGCGCAACATCGGGCTGATGGCAATGGAATTATTCACTCCGGCACGTGATGTGCTGGCGCAGCGCACCCTTGGTTGGGTCGCGCGTTGAAGGCGGTTTTAAGGAATAAACAATGCAAAGTGTTGATGTAGCCATTGTTGGCGGCGGCATGGTGGGGCTGGCGGTTGCCTGCGGCTTACAGGGCAGCGGCTTACGCGTCGCCGTACTGGAGCAGCGCGTACCTGAACCTCTGGCGGCGGATGCACCACCACAATTGCGCGTTTCGGCTATCAATGCCGCCAGCGAAAAATTACTTACCCGTCTTGGCGTCTGGCAGGACATTCTCGCTCGTAGAGCCAGTTGCTATCACGGCATGGAAGTGTGGGACAAAGACAGCTTTGGTCACATCTCGTTTGACGATCAGAGCATGGGCTATAGCCATCTTGGGCATATTGTTGAAAATTCAGTTATTCACTATGCGCTGTGGAACAAAGTGCAGCAGTCGTCAGATATCACCCTGCTAGCCCCCGCAGAATTACAGCAGGTCGCCTGGGGAGAGAACGAAACCTTCCTGACACTGAAAGACGGCAGTATGTTAACGGCGCGTCTGGTGATTGGCGCAGACGGGGCAAACTCCTGGTTGCGCAACAAAGCCGATATTCCGCTGACTTTCTGGGATTATCAGCATCACGCGCTGGTGGCGACCATTCGCACTGAAGAACCGCATGACGCAGTAGCGCGGCAGGTTTTCCATGGCGAAGGCATTCTGGCCTTTTTACCGCTTAGCGATCCGCATCTTTGTTCGATTGTCTGGTCACTGTCGCCAGAGGAAGCGCAGCGGATGCAGCAGGCAGGCGAAGACGAATTTAATCGCGCGTTAAATATCGCTTTTGATAATCGCCTGGGCCTATGCAAGGTTGAGAGCGAGCGTCAGGTGTTTCCGCTGACGGGGCGTTATGCGCGCCAGTTTGCCGCGCACCGTCTGGCGCTGGTGGGCGACGCTGCACATACCATTCATCCGCTGGCGGGGCAGGGCGTTAATCTCGGCTTTATGGATGCCGCAGAACTGATTGCTGAACTGAAACGGTTGCATCGTCAGGGCAAAGACATCGGACAGTATATTTACCTGCGTCGCTATGAGCGTAGCCGCAAGCACAGTGCGGCGCTGATGCTGGCTGGTATGCAAGGCTTTCGCGATCTGTTTTCCGGGGGCAATCCGGCGAAAAAACTGCTGCGTGATATTGGCCTGAAACTGGCCGATACGCTTCCTGGCGTTAAACCACAACTGATCCGTCAGGCTATGGGATTAAATGATTTGCCTGAATGGCTGCGTTAAAAATTTCTCCTCTTTTGTTTATTTGATACCTATCACACTTTCTTCTCCCGGTTTTTTCGCCGGGAGATTTTGCTCATTTGAAATAAACTAATTTCACCACCAATTTCGCATTATATTTTCTAATGTTACGATTTTTTTATTGAGTGATTTTTGGCATATTTTCAGTTCTTAATATTGGTTTATCCAAATCGTATTCCTGAAAGCATCATATTTGTATAGAAATAAAATAAATTTTTGGTTTTTTATTCTGTTGAGATTTTTGTGTTTTTTAACCATAAGCTAATGTGATGATCAATTTTACCTTATGGTTAACAGTCTGTTTCGGTGGTAAGTTCAGGCAAAAGAGAACGATTGCGTTGGGGACCGGGAGTGGCTCCGATGCTGGGTTTCGTGGTGATAATTTCACCATGAAAAGTTGTCAGCCCCGCTTATTCAATGAGGACAAGATGGCACAACAGACTCCTTTGTACGAACAACACACGCTTTGCGGCGCTCGCATGGTGGATTTCCACGGCTGGATGATGCCGCTGCATTACGGTTCTCAAATCGACGAACATCATGCGGTACGTACCGATGCCGGAATGTTTGATGTGTCACATATGACCATCGTCGATCTTCGCGGCAGCCGCACCAGGGAGTTTCTGCGTTATCTATTGGCGAACGATGTGGCGAAACTCACCAAAAGCGGTAAAGCCCTCTACTCCGGGATGTTGAATGCCTCTGGCGGTGTGATAGATGACCTCATCGTCTACTACTTCACTGAAGATTTCTTCCGCCTCGTTGTTAACTCCGCCACCCGCGAAAAAGACCTCTCCTGGATTACCCAACACGCTGAACCTTTCGGCATCGAAATTACCGTTCGTGATGACCTTTCCATGATTGCCGTGCAAGGGCCGAATGCGCAGGCAAAAGCTGCCACACTGTTTAATGACGCCCAGCGTCAGGCGGTGGAAGGGATGAAACCGTTCTTTGGCGTGCAGGCGGGCGATCTGTTTATTGCCACCACCGGTTATACCGGTGAAGCGGGCTACGAAATTGCGCTGCCCAATGAAAAAGCGGCGGATTTCTGGCGCGCGCTGGTGGAAGCGGGCGTTAAGCCATGCGGCCTGGGCGCGCGTGACACGCTGCGTCTGGAAGCGGGTATGAATCTTTATAGTCAGGAGATGGACGAAACCATCTCTCCTTTAGCCGCCAATATGGGCTGGACTATCGCCTGGGAACCGGCAGATCGTGACTTTATTGGTCGTGAAGCTCTGGAAGCGCAGCGTGAACATGGCACAGAAAAACTGGTTGGTCTGGTGATGACCGAAAAAGGCGTGCTGCGTAATGAACTGCCGGTACGTTTTACCGATGCGCAGGGCAACCAGCATGAAGGCATTATCACCAGCGGGACTTTCTCCCCGACGCTGGGTTACAGCATTGCGCTGGCGCGCGTGCCGGAAGGTATTGGTGAAACAGCGATTGTGCAAATTCGCAACCGTGAAATGCCGGTTAAAGTGACGAAACCTGTTTTTGTGCGTAACGGCAAAGCCGTCGCGTGATTTACTTTTTTGGAGATTGATTGATGAGCAACGTACCAGCAGAACTGAAATACAGCAAAGAACACGAATGGCTGCGTAAAGAAGCCGACGGCACTTACACCGTTGGCATCACCGAACACGCTCAGGAGCTGTTAGGCGATATGGTGTTTGTTGACCTGCCGGAAGTGGGCGCAACGGTTAGCGCGGGCGATGACTGCGCGGTTGCCGAATCAGTAAAAGCGGCGTCAGACATTTATGCGCCAGTAAGCGGTGAAATCGTGGCGGTAAACGACGCACTGAGCGATTCCCCGGAACTGGTGAACAGCGAACCGTATGCAGGCGGTTGGATCTTTAAAATCAAAGCCAGCGATGAAAGCGAACTGGATTCACTGCTGGATGCGACCGCATACGAAGCATTGTTAGAAGACGAGTAACGGCTTTATTCCTCTTCTGCGGGAGAGGATCAGGGTGAGGAAATTTACGCCTCACCCTCACTCTCTTCGCAAGGAGAGAGGTTCACAATTCACTGCACGTTTCAGGAACCATCGCTCATGACACAGACGTTAAGCCAGCTTGAAAACAGCGGCGCTTTTATTGAACGCCATATCGGACCGGACGCCGCGCAACAGCAAGAAATGCTGAATGCCGTTGGTGCACAATCGTTAAACGCGCTGACCGGCCAGATTGTGCCGAAAGATATTCAGCTTGTGACTCCGCCGCAGGTTGGCGCACCGGCGACCGAATACGCCGCACTGGCAGAACTCAAGGCTATTGCCAGTCGCAATAAACGCTTCACGTCTTACATCGGCATGGGTTACACCGCCGTGCAGTTACCGCCGGTTATCCTGCGTAACATGCTGGAAAATCCGGGCTGGTATACCGCGTATACCCCGTATCAACCTGAAGTTTCTCAGGGGCGCCTTGAAGCACTACTCAACTTCCAGCAGGTAACGCTGGATCTGACCGGGCTGGATATGGCTTCGGCGTCTCTGCTGGACGAAGCTACTGCTGCCGCCGAAGCAATGGCGATGGCTAAACGCGTCAGCAAACTGAAAAATGCCAATCGCTTCTTCGTTGCTTCTGACGTTCATCCGCAAACGCTGGATGTGGTTCGCACCCGTGCCGAAACATTTGGTTTTGAAGTCATTGTCGATGACGCGCAAAAAGTGCTCGATCATCAGGAAGTCTTCGGCGTGCTGTTACAGCAGGTCGGTACTACTGGTGAAATTCACGACTACACTGCGCTTATCAGCGAACTGAAATCACGCAAAATTGTGGTCAGCGTTGCCGCCGATATTATGGCGCTGGTGCTGTTAACTGCGCCGGGTAAACAGGGCGCGGATATTGTTTTTGGTTCGGCGCAACGCTTCGGCGTGCCGATGGGCTACGGTGGCCCACACGCAGCATTCTTTGCGGCGAAAGATGAATACAAACGCTCAATGCCGGGGCGCATTATCGGCGTATCGAAAGATGCGGCTGGTAATACTGCGCTACGCATGGCAATGCAGACTCGTGAACAACATATTCGTCGCGAGAAAGCGAACTCGAACATTTGTACTTCCCAGGTTCTGCTGGCAAACATCGCCAGTCTGTATGCCGTTTATCACGGTCCGGTTGGTCTGAAACGTATCGCTAACCGTATTCATCGTCTGACCGATATTCTGGCTGCGGGGCTGCAACAAAAAGGTCTGAAGCTGCGCCATGCGCACTATTTCGACACCCTTTGTGTGGAAGTGGCAGACAAAGCGGGTGTACTGACGCGTGCCGAAGCGGCTGAAATCAACCTGCGTAGCGATATCCTGAACGCGGTTGGGATCACCCTTGATGAAACCACCACGCGTGAAAACGTGATGCAGCTTTTCAGCGTGCTGCTGGGCGATAACCACGGACTGGACATCGACACGCTGGACAAAGACGTGGCTCACGACAGCCGCTCTATTCAGCCTGCGATGCTGCGCGACGACGAAATCCTCACCCATCCGGTGTTTAATCGCTATCACAGCGAAACCGAAATGATGCGCTATATGCACTCGCTGGAGCGTAAAGATCTGGCGCTGAATCAGGCGATGATCCCGCTGGGCTCCTGCACCATGAAACTGAACGCCGCCGCCGAGATGATCCCAATCACCTGGCCGGAATTTGCCGAACTGCACCCGTTCTGCCCGCCAGAACAGGCCGAAGGTTATCAGCAGATGATCGCACAACTGGCTGAGTGGCTGGTGAAACTGACCGGCTACGACGCCGTCTGTATGCAGCCGAACTCCGGTGCTCAGGGCGAATACGCGGGGCTGCTGGCGATTCGTCATTATCACGAAAGCCGCAACGAAGGGTATCGCGATATCTGCCTGATCCCGGCATCTGCCCACGGCACTAACCCCGCTTCCGCGCATATGGCGGGGATGCAAGTGGTGGTTGTGGCGTGTGATAAAAACGGCAATATCGATTTGGCTGACCTGCGCGCGAAAGCGGAACAGGCGGGCGATAACCTCTCCTGCATCATGGTGACCTATCCTTCCACTCACGGTGTGTATGAAGAAACGATCCGTGAAGTGTGTGAAGTTGTACACCAGTTCGGCGGTCAGGTTTACCTTGATGGCGCGAACATGAACGCCCAGGTTGGCATCACCTCGCCGGGGTTTATTGGCGCGGACGTTTCGCACCTCAACCTGCATAAAACCTTCTGCATTCCGCACGGCGGTGGCGGCCCAGGTATGGGACCGATCGGCGTGAAAGCGCATCTGGCGCCGTTTGTACCGGGTCATAGCGTGGTGCAAATCGAAGGCATGTTAACCCGTCAGGGCGCGGTTTCTGCGGCACCGTTCGGTAGCGCATCCATTCTGCCAATCAGCTGGATGTACATTCGCATGATGGGCGCAGAAGGGCTGAAAAAAGCAAGCCAGGTGGCAATTCTTAACGCCAACTATATTGCCAGCCGACTGCAGGATGCTTTCCCGGTGCTGTATACCGGTCGCGACGGTCGCGTGGCGCACGAATGTATTCTCGATATTCGCCCGCTGAAAGAAGAAACCGGCATCAGCGAGCTGGATATTGCCAAGCGCCTGATCGACTACGGTTTCCACGCGCCGACGATGTCGTTCCCGGTGGCGGGTACGCTGATGGTTGAACCGACCGAATCTGAAAGCAAAGTGGAACTGGATCGCTTTATCGACGCGATGCTGGCTATCCGCGCAGAAATTGACCAGGTGAAAGCCGGTGTCTGGCCGCTGGAAGATAACCCGCTGGTGAACGCGCCGCACATTCAGAGCGAACTGGTTGCCGAGTGGACGCATCCGTACAGCCGCGAAGTTGCGGTATTCCCGGCAGGCGTGGCAGACAAATACTGGCCGACGGTGAAACGTCTGGATGATGTTTACGGCGACCGTAACCTGTTCTGCTCCTGCGTACCGATTAGCGAATACCAGTAATTTACTGATTCGACTATCTTCTAAAGGCGCTTCGGCGCCTTTGAGGCTGATGACAAACTCAACATTGCCTGATGCACTTCGTTTATCAGGCCTACATGGTCTCTGCAATGTATTGAATTTGCACGATCTTGTAGGCTGGGTAAGGCGTTCACGCCGCATCCGGCATAAAAACGCACTTTGTCATCAATTTGAAAGGCGCTTCGGCGCCTTTATTTTTGGGGAAAACAAATGGCTATAGCACTTGTGACCGGTGGTAGTCGCGGCATTGGGCGGGCAACTGCGCTGCTGCTGGTAAAAGAAGGGTATACGGTGGCGGTTAATTATCAGCAAAACCTCCACGCGGCGCAGGAAGTGGTGAACTTAATAACGCAAGCCGGTGGCAAGGCATTTGTGCTCCAGGCGGATATCAGCGACGAAAATCAGGTCATCGCAATGTTTACAGCAATCGATCAGCGTGATGAACCGTTAGCCGCGCTGGTCAATAACGCAGGAATTTTGTTTACCCAATGCACAGTGGAAAATCTCACCGCAGAGCGAATCAACCGAGTACTTTCCACCAACGTGACGGGTTATTTTCTCTGCTGCCGCGAGGCGGTAAAACGCATGGCGCTGAAAAACGGCGGCAGTGGCGGCGCTATCGTCAATGTTTCTTCGGTAGCAGCCAGGCTGGGATCACCCGGAGAATACGTTGATTATGCGGCATCGAAAGGGGCGATTGATACGTTAACCACCGGATTATCGCTGGAAGTCGCCGCGCAGGGAATTCGCGTTAACGGCGTGCGGCCTGGGTTTATTTATACCGAAATGCACGCCAGCGGTGGCGAACCTGGACGCGTCGATCGCGTTAAGTCGAACATCCCCATGCAGCGCGGCGGACAGGCGGAAGAGGTCGCGCAGGCCATTGTCTGGCTGTTAAGCGATAAAGCCTCTTATGTCACGGGAAGTTTTATCGATTTGGCTGGTGGGAAATAAAGCAGGAGAGTTGTCTGACCGGATGCAACGCAACAAGCATTGCATCCGGTACTTCATCTACTTAAAGTTTCTCGCCGTTGCTGGCAATCACTTCTTTGTACCAGTTAAAGCTCTTCTTACGTGAACGCGACATATCACCAGTACCGTCGTCATGTTTATTCACATAGATAAAACCGTAGCGTTTGCTGTACTGCCCGGTGGTGAACGATACACAGTCGATGCAGCCCCACGGCGTGTAGCCCATCAGATCCACACCATCGTAAGTCACCGCTTTTTTCATCTCGTCAATATGGGCGCGCAGGTAGTCAATGCGGTAGTCGTCGTTGATGCTGCCATCTTCTTCCACTTTGTCGTAAGCGCCAAAACCGTTTTCGACAATAAACAGCGGCTTCTGGTAACGCTCATACAATTCGCAAAGCGCGTAACGCAGACCTACCGGATCAATCTGCCAGCCCCAGTCAGACGCTTTAACATACGGGTTCGGTACGCTGCCTTCGAAACCAGAAATTGCATCGCCGGTGCCGCCTTCGGCCTTCACCGCGTTGGTCATGTAATAGCTGAAGCCAAGATAATCGCAGGTGCCTTCGCGTAGTACATCGAGATCGCCGTCTTCCATTTTGATGTTAAATCCGCGACGTTCCCACTCGTTCAATACATAAGAAGGGTAGTAGCCGCGTAGCTGGACATCGGTAAAGACGTAACGTTCGCGCATCGACTCCTGGGCAAACATTACATCGTCCGGGTTACAGGAGTAAGGATAGAGCGGCACCATCGCCAGCATACAGCCGACTTTCATCTCCGGGTTAATGCGACGCGCAGCTTTCACTGCCAGGGCGCTGGCGACAAACTGGTGATGCAGCACCTGATACATCGTCTCTTCCGGGTTTTCATGCTCGGTATACACCACGCCGGAGCAGCAGTAACCGAACAGCGGTGCCCGCCAGTTACGCTGGTTGTTAATTTCGTTGAAGGTCATCCAGTATTTGACTTTATGCTTATAGCGTTCAAATACCACTTCCGCGAAACGGACAAAGAAATCAACCACTTTACGGTTGGTCCAGCTACCGTATTGCTGCACCAGATGTAGCGGCATTTCAAAGTGGGAGAGGGTGATCACCGGTTCGATATTGTATTTCAGCAGTTCATCGAACATATCGTCGTAAAACTTCAGCCCTTCTTCGTTTGGCTGAGCTTCATCGCCTTTGGGGAAAATGCGCGTCCAGGCGATGGAAGTACGAAAACATTTGAAGCCCATTTCAGCGAAGAGCTTGATGTCTTCCTTGTAGTGACCGTAAAAATCTACCGCTTCATGGTTCGGATAGTATTTGCCCGGCAAGACTTCTTTGGTGATTTCGCGCGGCACGCCGTGTGCGCCACCTGTCAGTACGTCACAAATACTCGGCCCTTTGCCGCCTTTGTTCCAGCCGCCTTCGACCTGATGAGCGGCAACTGCGCCGCCCCATAAGAAATCTTTCGGTAAGGTGAGTTTTTTCACTATCATAGGCTCCAGATGAGTCAATTCTTACAGGAAATAGTACCATGCAGCCAAACGACATCACTTTTTTTCAACGATTCCAGGATGACATTCTGGCTGGGCGTAAAACCATCACAATCCGTGACGAGTCTGAATCGCACTTTAAAGCTGGCGATGTGCTTCGTGTCGGGCGCTTTGAAGATGACGGCTATTTTTGCACCATTGAAGTCACTGCAACCTCAACGGTGACGCTGGATACTCTCACAGAAAAACACGCACAACAGGAAAATATGACCCTGGCTGAATTGAAAAAGGTCATTGCCGACATCTATCCCGATCAGACACAGTTTTATATGATTGAATTTAAATGTCTTTAAATTGAACTCACGCCTGTTAGTTGAAATTTTGCATTTAATTTCATGACTTTTCGGGGATTAATCTCAAATCAGAATTTATTTTAGCTAACAGGTGTTCACTGGAACTATTCTCAGTTACGCTGGAGAGGTATACACGTGCGTGTACGTTTCTCCGGAGTAAGTTATGGTTCAGAAGCCTCTCATTAAGCAGGGATATTCGCTGGCAGAGGAAATTGCCAACAGCGTCAGTCACGGTATTGGACTGGTGTTTGGTATCGTCGGGTTGGTATTGCTACTGGTTCAGGCGGTGGATCTCAATGCCAGCGCCACGGCGATAACCAGTTACAGCCTCTATGGCGGCAGTATGATCCTGCTGTTCCTCGCTTCGACGCTTTATCATGCCATTCCTCATCAACGGGCAAAAATGTGGCTGAAGAAATTTGACCACTGCGCCATTTATCTGTTGATTGCCGGAACCTACACGCCGTTTTTGCTGGTGGGGCTGGATTCTCCGTTAGCGCGCGGGCTGATGATTGTTATCTGGAGCCTGGCATTGCTGGGGATTCTGTTCAAACTGACCATCGCGCACCGATTTAAAATCTTATCTCTGGTGACCTATCTGGCGATGGGCTGGCTGTCGCTGGTGGTGATTTATGAAATGGCAGTTAAGCTGGCGGCAGGCAGCGTTACCTTACTGGCGGTCGGTGGCGTGGTTTACTCGCTTGGCGTGGTTTTCTACGTCTGCAAACGCATTCCCTACAACCACGCCATCTGGCACGGCTTTGTGCTCGGCGGCAGCGTGTGCCACTTTCTGGCGATTTATTTGTATATTGGGCAGGCGTAATTGGTGTGCCTTTGTAGGAATGAAAAGACACACCAGCGTCGCATCAGGCATCGGAGCGCAACTGCCGGATGCGGCGTGAACGCCTTATCCGGCCTACGGGCTACGTCCCTGTTGTGATAAAGGCACCAATTCCCAGGCCTGATAAGGCGCGTCAGCGTCGCATCAGGCAATAGATGCCCGAAGCGATACAGAAATTTACTCTTCCAGCGAATACGGCAGCGGCTCGATATGCAATGTATTCGCATCGTCACGAACGCGGAAAACGCTGTCCGGTTCCATGTCGTTATTCATGACGACCTGCACTACGACCTGCCCATCTTCCAGTTTGACCGCCGCCAGCACGGTTCCGGTACGACGCCAGTTTTCGCCCATTTTCAGCTCTAAGTCTTCACCTGCTTCCGGCAGCCGGCTGGCGCTACCTGCCAGCAACCAGAGCGCGCGTTTGTTGGCACCACGGAATTTTGCTCGCGCTACCATCTCTTGCCCGGTATAGCAGCCTTTCTTAAAGCTGATGCCGCCCAGCGCCTGGAGGTTGGTCGCTTGGGGGATAAACTGCCCGCTGTTAGGCGCATCAATCACCGGGAAACCCGCTTCAATGTTTAATGCCAGCCACTGTTGGCTATTATTCAGTTCCGCTTCGCCGCGAAGCTTGTCGGTCAGCACACTGGCGGTAGTTTCATCGGTCACGATCAGAAAACGTTCTGCTGGGTGTTCAAACCAAAGCAGTGTCGTCACACCTTCTCTGACCGCCTGTTTTTCCTTCGAAGGCAGTTCGCTAAAGAGATTTGCCAGCGCGGCGCGAGCCTGAAAACCGGCAACACCAAGCAGCACACGCTCGTCGTCTGGCGCGATGGTCACTTTAGAAAATACCGCATATTTTTTCAGTTCAGTCAGTTGCGATTCACGCACGCTGCGCCGTTCAATCCATGCGAAACCGTCGCCATCGTGGAACAGACGCAAATTGCTCCACATCTTACCTTTAGCATCGCAATGTGCGGCGAGCAGGTGCTGATCTTCTGTCATTTGGCTGACATCTGCTGTCACCTGACCCTGCATATATTTTTCGCTGTCCGCGCCAGTAATGGTGGCCAGCGCCCAGTCATCAAGCGTCATCAGCGTCAACGGTAAACGGGCAGAAGCCGTAGGCTGACGGGGAGGAAAAGGTGTAAAAGCCATAATGGAGTCCTGTTTTACAAACGGCGTAATTAATGACTAATGGTAAAAGAGCTATGGGGCATTGCAAGTGCTTTCACTACGCGATCTGTGCCTTCAGCCAGGCTTTGCGAGGTGACTTCCAAAAAAATGAAGCCTTTGAATTGTTGTGGATTAATTTCGCGATCGTGATTGTGTTTACCGATATTCCCGCAAAAGAAGTCGAAAAACACGTTACAATAGCCAGGTACTGGATTTTCGTGAGACAGGAAGAAGATGGACATTAACAACAAAGCCCGCATTCATTGGGCATGCCGCCGTGGTATGCGCGAACTTGATATTTCGATCATGCCGTTTTTCGAACATGAGTACGACAGCTTAAGCGATGACGAAAAACACATCTTTATTCGTCTGCTGGAATGTGACGATCCCGATTTGTTCAACTGGCTGATGAATCACGGTAAACCGGCCGATGCAGAACTGGAAATGATGGTCCGACTCATCCAGACACGGAACCGGGAACGTGGTCCTGTGGCAATCTGAACTGCGCGTCTCCTGGCGCGCGCAGTGGCTTTCCTTGCTGATTCATGGGCTGGTTGCCGCTGTTATTTTGCTCATGCCCTGGCCGCTTAGTTACACCCCGTTATGGCTGGTGTTGCTTTCGCTGGTGGTGTTTGATTGCGTCCGCAGCCAGCGGCGCATTAATGCTCGCCAGGGAGAGATTCGTCTGCTGATGGATGGGCGTTTGCGCTGGCAGGGGCAGGAGTGGAGCATCGTCAAAGCGCCGTGGATGATTAAAAGCGGCATGATGTTGCGTCTACGTTCTGATAGCGGCAAACGTCAGCATCTGTGGCTGGCAGCAGACAGCATGGATGAAGCCGAATGGCGGGATTTGCGGCGGATTTTGTTACAGCAGGAGACGCAAAGATAATGGCGACGGCAAAGCGAGTGCGCTATGCCGTCAGTAATCTCAGGCGTAATGCTCTGCCATTTCGTTGAGGATTTGCTCACACCAGCTCTGAATACGCTCGTCGCTAAGGTCATACTGGTTAGTTTCGTCCAGCGCCAGACCCACGAACAGTTGTCCGTCAGCAATCACCGGTTTCGGGCTGGTAAACTCATATCCTTCCGTTGGCCAGTAGCCGACGAACTTCACGCCTTTGGTCGAGAGTTTGTCATGCAGCATACCGAGTGCATCGAGGAACCACTCACCATATCCCAGTTGATCGCCTAATCCATATAGCGCAACAATTTTACCTTTGAGATTCAGGTCGTCGAGCTGATCCCAGACGGCTTCCCAGTCTTCCTGGATTTCGCCAAAATCCCAGGTCGGGATACCCAGAATGAGCACATCGTACTGCTCCATTAATTTCGGGGAGTCGTCCTTGAGGTTATGTAAGGTCACCAGTTCTGGGCCGATAATATCGCGGATTTTTTCTGCCGCCATTTCGGTGTAACAGGTGCTGGAACCGTAAAAAAGACCCATATTCATAACGTAAGCTTCTCGATTCTGCTGTGGCTTTTGCGGCTAGTGTATCAGAATCGCTTTAGTCACGGCACAATAAGGCATAATGGATCAAACGAGTAACGATAAGGGGCGCAAGTGAAACAGGATCTGGCACGCATCGAGCAGTTTCTTGATGCCCTGTGGCTGGAGAAAAATCTGGCAGAAAATACGTTGAACGCATATCGTCGCGATCTGTCAATGATGGTGGAGTGGTTGCATCATCGTGGATTGACGCTGGCAACGGCGCAAAGCGGCGACTTACAGGCATTACTGGCAGAACGGCTGGAAGGCGGGTATAAAGCCACCAGTTCCGCTCGTTTGCTGAGTGCGGTGCGCCGATTGTTCCAGTATCTTTATCGCGAAAAGTTTCGTGAAGACGATCCCAGTGCGCATCTTGCTTCGCCGAAATTACCCCAGCGTCTACCGAAAGATTTAAGTGAAGCGCAAGTCGAAAGGTTATTGCAGGCACCGTTGGTTGATCAGCCTCTGGAGCTACGCGACAAAGCGATGCTCGAAGTGCTGTATGCTACCGGATTGCGTGTCTCTGAACTTGTAGGGTTGACGATGAGCGATATCAGCTTGCGTCAGGGCGTGGTGCGGGTAATCGGTAAAGGCAATAAAGAACGCCTGGTGCCGTTAGGTGAAGAGGCAGTCTACTGGCTGGAAACCTATCTGGAACACGGGCGACCGTGGTTGCTAAACGGTGTGTCGATTGATGTACTGTTTCCCAGCCAGCGTGCGCAGCAGATGACGAGACAAACTTTCTGGCATCGCATTAAACATTATGCCGTGCTGGCGGGGATCGACAGCGAAAAGCTGTCACCGCATGTGTTGCGCCACGCTTTTGCCACTCATTTATTAAATCATGGTGCGGATTTACGCGTGGTACAGATGCTACTGGGCCACAGCGATCTTTCCACCACGCAAATTTATACGCATGTCGCTACTGAGCGTCTGCGGCAACTTCATCAACAGCATCACCCTCGGGCGTGATAGCTGAAAAGAACGGGATGACTTATGAAGAAAGGTTTTATGTTGTTTACTTTGTTGACGGCGTTTTCTGGCTTTGCTCAGGCTGATGACACGGCAATTCAACAAACGCTAGCCAAAATGGGCATTAAAAGCAGCGATATTCAGCCAGCACCCGTGGCAGGCATGAAGACAGTTCTGACTAACAGCGGTGTGTTGTACATCACCGATGATGGTAAACACATCATTCAGGGGCCAATGTATGACGTTAGCGGCGCGGCACCGATCAACGTCACCAACCAGATGCTGTTAAAGCAACTGAATGCGCTGGAAAAAGAGATGATTATCTACAAAGCGCCGCAAGAAAAGCACGTCATCACCGTGTTTACCGACATTACCTGCGGTTACTGCCACAAAATGCATGAGCAGATGGCTGACTACAACGCGCTGGGGATCACCGTGCGTTATCTCGCGTTCCCGCGCCAGGGGCTGGAGAGCCAGGCTGAACAACAAATGAAAGCCATCTGGTGTGCAAAAGATAAAAACAAAGCGTTTGATGATGTGATGGCAGGTAAAGCTGCCACTCCGGCAAGTTGCGATATTGATATTGCCGACCATTACGCACTTGGCGTACAGCTTGGCGTTAGCGGTACTCCGGCAGTTGTGCTGAGCAATGGCACACTTGTTCCGGGTTACCAGCCGCCGAAAGCGATGAAAGAATTCCTCGACGAACATCAAAAAATGACCAGCGGTAAATAATTCGCGTGAAACAACAGATACAACTTCGTCGTCGTGAAGTCGACGAAACGGCAGACTTGCCCGCTGACTTGCCCCCCTTGCTGCGGCGTTTATACGCCAGTCGGGGCGTGCGCAGCGCGCAGGAACTGGAGCGCAGCGTTAAAGGTATGCTGCCCTGGCAGCAACTGAGCGGTGTCGAAAAGGCCGTTGAGATCCTTTACAACGCTTTTCGCGAAGGAACGCGGATTATTGTGGTCGGGGATTTCGATGCCGACGGTGCCACCAGCACAGCTCTTAGCGTGCTGGCGATGCGTTCTCTCGGCTGTGACAACATCGACTACCTTGTACCGAACCGTTTCGAAGACGGTTACGGCTTAAGTCCTGAAGTGGTCGATCAAGCTCATGCGCGTGGTGCGCAGTTGATTGTAACGGTTGATAACGGCATTTCTTCTCACGCAGGAGTTGAACATGCTCGCTCGTTGGGCATTCCGGTTATTGTTACCGATCATCACTTGCCTGGCGAAACTTTACCTGCGGCGGAAGCCATTATTAATCCTAATCTGCGTGACTGCGAGTTCCCGTCGAAATCGCTGGCAGGCGTTGGCGTTGCGTTTTATCTGATGCTGGCGTTACGCACCTTTTTGCGCGATCGGGGGTGGTTCGATGAGCGTGGTATCGCAATACCGAATCTGGCGGAATTGCTGGATCTGGTGGCGCTGGGTACGGTGGCGGACGTAGTGCCGCTGGACGCCAATAATCGCATTCTGACCTGGCAGGGGATGAGTCGCATTCGTGCCGGGAAATGCCGCCCGGGGATTAAAGCTCTGCTGGAAGTGGCAAACCGCGATGCACAAAAACTCGCTGCCAGCGATTTAGGTTTTGCGCTGGGGCCGCGTCTCAATGCCGCCGGACGACTGGATGATATGTCCGTTGGCGTGGCACTGTTACTTTGCGACAACATCGGCGAAGCGCGCGTTCTGGCTAATGAGCTTGATGCACTAAACCAGACGCGAAAAGAGATTGAACAGGGAATGCAGGTCGAAGCACTGACCTTGTGCGAGCAACTGGAGCGTAGCCGCGATACGCTGCCTGGCGGGCTGGCAATGTATCACCCTGAATGGCATCAGGGCGTCGTTGGTATTCTGGCTTCGCGCATCAAAGAGCGTTTTCATCGTCCGGTTATCGCCTTTGCGCCTGCGGGCGACGGTACGCTGAAAGGTTCTGGTCGCTCCATCCAGGGATTGCATATGCGTGATGCGCTGGAGCGGTTAGACACGCTCTACCCTGGCATGATGCTCAAGTTTGGCGGTCATGCGATGGCGGCAGGATTGTCGCTGGAAGAGGACAAATTCGAACTCTTTCAGCAACGCTTTGGCGAACTGGTTACCGAGTGGCTGGATCCGGCATTATTACAGGGTGAAGTAGTTTCCGACGGCCCGTTAAGTGCAGCGGAGATGACCATGGAAGTTGCGCAACTGCTGCGTGATGCCGGTCCGTGGGGGCAGATGTTCCCGGAACCGCTGTTTGACGGTCATTTTCGCCTGCTGCAACAGCGGTTGGTGGGAGAGCGCCATCTGAAGGTTATGGTTGAACCGGTCGGCGGCGGCCCGCTGCTGGATGGTATTGCTTTTAATGTCGATACCGCCCTCTGGCCGGATAACGGCGTTCGTGAAGTACAACTGGCCTACAAGCTGGATATCAACGAGTTTCGTGGCAACCGCAGTCTACAGATTATCATCGATAATATCTGGCCACTTTAGCATCGTCTTCTCTATAAAAAAGAGTGTGGATTGGGTACAATCCCGCTCTTATCACCGCATTTTGACTAGCTCAATAAAAGAAATCAGACCATGTTTGAAATTAATCCGGTAAATAATCGCATTCAGGACCTCACGGAACGCTCCGACGTTCTTAGGGGGTATCTTTGACTACGACGCCAAGAAAGAGCGTCTGGAAGAAGTAAACGCCGAGCTGGAACAGCCGGATGTCTGGAACGAACCCGAACGTGCGCAGGCGCTGGGTAAAGAGCGTTCCTCCCTCGAGGCTGTTGTCGATACCCTCGACCAAATGAAACAAGGGCTGGAAGATGTTTCCGGTCTGCTGGAACTGGCTGTAGAAGCTGACGACGAAGAAACCTTTAACGAAGCCGTTGCTGAACTCGACGCCCTGGAAGAAAAACTGGCGCAGCTTGAGTTCCGCCGCATGTTCTCCGGCGAATATGACAGCGCCGACTGCTACCTTGATATCCAGGCTGGTTCCGGCGGTACGGAAGCGCAGGACTGGGCAAGTATGCTTGAGCGTATGTATCTGCGCTGGGCAGAATCGCGCGGTTTCAAAACTGAAATTATCGAAGAGTCGGAAGGTGAAGTAGCGGGTATCAAATCCGTGACTATCAAGATCTCCGGCGATTACGCTTATGGTTGGCTGCGCACAGAAACCGGTGTTCACCGTCTGGTGCGTAAAAGCCCGTTTGACTCCGGCGGTCGTCGCCACACGTCATTTAGTTCCGCGTTTGTTTACCCAGAAGTGGATGACGATATTGATATCGAAATCAACCCAGCGGATCTGCGCATTGATGTCTATCGCGCGTCCGGTGCGGGCGGTCAGCACGTTAACCGTACCGAATCTGCGGTGCGTATTACTCACATCCCGACCGGGATTGTGACCCAGTGCCAGAACGACCGTTCCCAGCACAAGAACAAAGACCAGGCCATGAAGCAGATGAAAGCAAAACTTTATGAACTGGAGATGCAGAAGAAGAATGCTGAGAAACAGGCGATGGAAGACAATAAATCTGACATCGGCTGGGGCAGCCAGATTCGTTCTTATGTCCTTGATGACTCCCGCATTAAAGATCTGCGCACCGGGGTTGAAACCCGCAACACGCAGGCAGTGCTGGATGGCAGCCTGGATCAATTTATCGAAGCAAGTTTGAAAGCTGGGTTATAAGGAACCAACATGTCTGAACAACACGTACAAGGCACTGACGCGGTAACCGATCTTAACAATGAACTGAAAACTCGTCGCGAAAAGCTGGCGAACCTGCGCGAGCAGGGGATTGCCTTTCCGAATGATTTTCGTCGCGACCATACTTCTGACCAACTGCATACAGACTTCGACGGTAAAGAGAACGAAGAGCTGGAAGAGTTGAACATCGAAGTTGCTGTAGCTGGTCGCATGATGACTCGCCGAATTATGGGTAAAGCCTCTTTCGTTACCCTGCAGGACGTCGGTGGTCGCATTCAGCTGTATGTAGCTCGTGATGATCTGCCGGAAGGCGTTTATAACGATCAATTTAAGAAATGGGATCTTGGCGATATTATCGGCGCAAAAGGTAAGCTGTTTAAAACCAAAACCGGCGAGCTGTCTATCCACTGCACCGAGCTGCGTCTGCTGACCAAAGCACTGCGCCCGCTGCCAGACAAATTCCACGGCTTGCAAGATCAGGAAGCGCGTTATCGTCAGCGTTATCTGGATCTCATCTCTAACGATGATTCCCGCAACACCTTTAAAGTGCGTTCACAGATCCTCTCTGGCATTCGCCAGTTCATGGTGAATCGCGGCTTTATGGAAGTTGAAACCCCGATGATGCAGGTGATCCCGGGCGGTGCGGCAGCACGTCCGTTTATTACCCATCACAACGCGCTGGATCTCGACATGTACCTGCGTATTGCGCCGGAACTGTACCTCAAGCGTCTGGTGGTTGGCGGTTTTGAACGCGTGTTCGAAATCAACCGTAACTTCCGTAACGAAGGTATCTCCGTGCGCCATAACCCAGAGTTCACCATGATGGAACTCTATATGGCTTACGCGGATTACAAAGATCTGATCGAACTGACCGAATCGCTGTTCCGCACTCTGGCTCAGGATATTCTCGGTAAGACTGAAGTAACCTACGGTGATGTGGTACTGGACTTCGGTAAGCCGTTCGAAAAACTGACCATGCGTGAAGCGATTAAGAAATATCGCCCGGAAACCGACATGGCAGACCTGGATAACTTTGACTCTGCGAAAGCGATTGCTGAATCTCTCGGCATTCACGTTGAGAAGAGCTGGGGGCTGGGTCGTATTGTGACCGAGATCTTTGACGAAGTGGCAGAAGCGAATCTGATTCAGCCGACCTTCATTACTGAATACCCGGCTGAAGTTTCTCCGCTGGCGCGTCGTAACGACGTCAACCCGGAAATCACCGATCGCTTTGAATTCTTTATTGGCGGTCGTGAGATTGGTAACGGCTTTAGCGAACTGAACGATGCAGAAGATCAGGCGCAGCGTTTCCTGGATCAGGTTGCGGCGAAAGACGCAGGCGACGATGAAGCAATGTTCTACGATGAAGATTACGTTACTGCACTGGAACATGGTCTGCCGCCGACAGCAGGTCTGGGAATTGGTATCGACCGTATGGTTATGCTTTTCACCAACAGCCATACTATCCGCGACGTTATTCTGTTCCCGGCGATGCGTCCGGTAAAATAAGTATTACGCGTAAGCACATAACCCCGACAACCGTCGGGGTTTTTTATTTAAGCTGTGTAAATGCAGACAATTGTTTTCTGGCTTCGCTATTGGCTGCCTGCATCACCATCCACGGGCTGAATGCCCACGGCGTGGCATCAATACCGCGTAATACATCTGCTAAATCACACCATTGATAATCCATCACTTCATCATTGTTGGGCTGTAACTCGCTGATCACGCGTGCGGCAAATACCGGGCACACTTCATTTTCGACAATGCCACTCGGATCGGTGACGCGGTAGTGAAAGTCAGGATAGACCGGTTCTGGTGATGTTATTTCCACACCCAGTTCAAAGCGGCAACGGCGGATCACCGCGTCTTCGTTGCTTTCTCCCAATTGTGGATGCCCACAAACCGAGTTTGTCCACACACCTGGCCATGCTTTTTTGCTCAGTGCGCGGCGGGTAACTAATAATTGCCCTTTGGCATTAAACAGCCAACTGGAGAACGCGAGATGTAAGGGGGTATTTGCCGTGTGTGCAGCATATTTTTCCAGTGTACCCGAAGGGACTCCCTGTGCATTCAGTAAAATGACGTGTTCCGTTTGCATAATTTCTCACATGTAATTCTAATCACTCGTCATTATAGATAACAGAAGTGTTAAATGATTAACCAAGTGAGCGTTTATCGACAACCGCCCGTTTTGAGCGGATGCCGACAGAGAAAGACCATTTAAAAAAGCAACATCATATATTTGAAGCGGCTTTCAATAGCCATTGCAACGCAGTCAGAAATGACAGGAATGGAGATCATTAAGAGTAATAACAGACTGAATATAGCGCGCATTAAAAGATTCATATTATTCTCCATGCTCATTTTTCTTCAGCTTGCGCATCAGAAGCCACATACGTACTGTCCTGACTTTTAGATCTTTATCAGAGACGGATTCCTTTACCAGGTCAGCATGATGCTGATAGCCATTAAAGAAGACGTTCAGCACAACGGCGCTAAGGGTTGCGAGCATAATGCCGCTATGCAGCAACGGTTGCAGTACGGCCGGTAATTTAGAAAAAAAATCGTGAGAAAGCGTCGGAGTCATGCCAACGCCGAGACTGATTGCCACAATATAGAGGTTGTAACGGTTGGTGGTGTAGTTACAGCGCGACAGAATCCGAATCCCTGTAGCCAGCACCATGCCGAACATCACCAGCCCCGCGCCGCCCAGCACAAATTGCGGAATGGAAGCCACCAGCACCGCCATTTTGGGCACCATGCCGAACAGAATTAAAATAATCCCCGAAGAAATACACACCCAGCGGCTATGAACGCGCGTCACGCTGACCAGACCGACGTTTTGTGAAAAAGATGTATGCGGAAAACTGTTAAACGTTCCGCCGATCATGGTTCCTACGCCATCCACGCGCAGCCCGCGAATAATGTCGTGCGAAGAGAGCTTACGACCGACTATTTCACCCAGTGCCAGGAACATCCCCATCGACTCAATAAATACGATGATGAGTACTGCGGTCATGGTCAAAATAGAAACGGGGTCGAAAATCGGCATACCAAACGACATCGGCGTAACAATCGCAAACCACGAAGCATCATGCAGCCCGGATAAATTGACTTCATTCATCATCCACGAAAGTAAAAAGCCAAATACAATCCCCAGTAATACGGCGACATTGGACATAAATCCTTTTGCATAGCGAGTAATAAGCAAGATGAAAATTAAGACTGCGAAGGAGATTCCTAAATAAACGGGATTACCATATTGCGGATTTCCTTTACCTCCCGCAGCCCAATCAATGCCCACCTGAATAATACTCAGCCCGATAGAGGTAATAACCACACCGGTAACCAGCGGTGGGAACAAAGGCATTAAGCGACCAATAAGCGGCGCTAATAATGTGGTGATAAATCCTGCTGCGATGGTTGCGCCAAAAATCCCCAGCAGCCCGATATCCGGGTTCATCCCGATAGCTATCATTGGCGTTACAGCAGCAAAGGTCACCGACATAATAACGGGCAGGCGAATCCCCATAAAACGACCGATGCCAATGCATTGCAAAAGTGTGACGATACCGCAGCAAAAGAGGTCGGAGCTAATAAGCATCGCGATCGCCTCTTTGGTAAGGCCGAGTCTGTCACCAATCATCAGTGGAACAGCGACTGCACCTGCATACATCACAAGTACGTGTTGCAGACCGAGTATGATCAACTTTCCTGGTGATAATATGCGGTCAACCTCATCGGTGGGGCGGTCTTGCCCTGAAGATGAGGGAAGTTGGGAATCTATGGCGCTCATCAGTCATTCTCCTTTCGCTCGCCAGAGTTAAAAGCAACCGTTTACGTTAATAAAACTGTTTAATTACATGCTCGTGGGATGCCAGTTTTAACGAGGAAGGGAAGTTAGAGACAGGAATTGCGGAGGCAATCACATAATCGTGGTTAAACCGAGAAAATGAGAAAAGAATCAGATAATGGAATTATCTTTAATTTTCTCATATTGATATGTCTTTAATCATTCTGGCATATCGCACTCTCGCATTTAATGTTTTTGAGTTGGATTACTCTGTTTTCAGCAACGATGTTTAATTAATGAAAGCGGCACAGATTGAGGGGTAATAATTTGACCTCAGTCGCAAAATATCATTAAAGCGGACACGTTTTATAATATATGCCCGTTTATTGCATTGCGACATTTGAGAAGACATAACTCATCAAATGAAAGGGATGCAAATGAATAAGTTTATCGCTGCTGAAGCTGCGGAATGTATAGGCTGTCATGCCTGTGAAATTGCCTGTGCGGCGGCACACAACCAAGAAAACTGGCCGCAGAGCCACAGTGACTTTAAACCCCGTATTCACGTTGTTGGGAAAGGCCTGCACGCGAATCCGGTTGCCTGTCATCATTGCAATAATGCCCCCTGCGTTACGGTTTGCCCGGTAAATGCTCTGACTTTCCAGCCCGATAGCGTACAACTGGACGAGCAAAAGTGTATTGGTTGTAAAAGATGCGCAATCGCTTGCCCCTTTGGCGTAATCGAGATGGTCGGTTCTATTGCGCAGAAATGCGACCTTTGTAACCAGCGCAGTTCCGGCGCGCAAGCCTGTATTGAGGTCTGCCCAACGCAGGCATTACGCCTGATGGATGATAAAGGGTTACAGCAGATAAAGATGACCCGCCAGCGCAAAACGGTAGAAGGAAAGGCGTCATCAGATGCTCAGCCATCTCGCCGTGCAGCGTTGCTCCCCGTTAACCCCCGCAAAGGCGCAGAGAAAATTTCAGCGAGTGAGCGGAAAACCCACTTTGGCGAAATCTATTGTGGACTGGATCCGCAACAAGCGACTTATGAGAGTGACCGCTGTGTTTATTGTGCCGAAAAAGCCAACTGCAACTGGCATTGCCCGCTGCATAACGCCATTCCGGATTACATCCATCTGGTACAGGAAGGGAAGATTATTGAAGCGGCAGAACTCTGCCACCAGACCAGCTCCTTACCAGAAATCTGCGGCAGGGTATGTCCACAGGACCGTCTTTGTGAAGGTGCATGTACTTTGAAAGATCACTCTGGCGCAGTCTCTATCGGTAATCTGGAACGCTACATCACCGATACCGCGCTGGCGATGGGCTGGCGTCCCGATGTCAGCCAGGTCGTTCCGCGTATGGAAAGAGTGGCGGTGATTGGCGCAGGGCCAGCAGGGCTGGGGTGTGCCGATATTCTGGCGCGCGCTGGCGTTCATGTTGATGTCTTTGATCGCCATCCAGAAATTGGCGGCATGTTGACCTTTGGTATTCCTCCTTTCAAGCTCGATAAAGCGGTGTTAAGCCAGCGGCGGGAGATATTCACCGCGATGGGGATCGACTTTCATCTCAACTGTGAAATTGGCCGTGATATCTCTTTCAACGAATTAACGGCGGAATATGATGCCGTTTTCCTCGGCGTGGGGACTTACGGGATGATGCGAGCGGATCTGCCGCATGAAGATGCGCCCGGTGTCATTCAGGCGCTACCGTTTCTGACCGCGCATACCCGCCAGTTGATGGGGCTGCCAGAGTCTGCAGAGTATCCGCTGACGGATGTAGAAGGTAAGCGAGTTGTCGTATTGGGGGGCGGCGATACAACAATGGATTGCCTGCGCACATCCATTCGCCTGAATGCCACCAGCGTGACCTGTGCTTATCGGCGTGATGAAGTCAGTATGCCCGGCTCGCGAAAAGAGGTGGTTAATGCGCGAGAGGAAGGCGTTGAGTTTCAGTTCAATGTTCAGCCGCAATATATCGCTCTTGATGATGACGGGCGCTTAAAAGCTGTGGGTTTGATTCGTACCGCAATGGGTGAGCCGGGACCTGATGGTCGCCGTCGTCCACGTCCGGTGGCGGGATCTGAGTTTGAACTGCCCGCTGATGTGCTGATTATGGCCTTTGGGTTCCAGGCACATGCCATGCCGTGGTTGCAGGGCAGTGGCGTTAAGCTCGATAAATGGGGGCTGATTCAAACCGGCGACGTCGGGTATTTACCCACCCAGACGCATCTGAGAAAAGTCTTTGCTGGTGGTGATGCTGTTCATGGCGCGGATCTGGTCGTCACTGCAATGGCCGCAGGAAGACAGACAGCACACGATATGTTAGCCATGTTTAATACGAAGGCATCGCGATGAAATCGTTAATTATCGTTAATTCAACTGACTGCATTGGTTGTCGTACTTGCGAAGTGTCTTGCGTGGTCGCCCATCCGTTAGAACAGGAGTTGAATGCGAGTTTCTTTCTCCCACGTTTAAAAGTGCAGCGTCTGAACAACATTAGTGCGCCGGTGATGTGCCATCAATGCGAAAACGCCCCTTGTGTTGGCGCTTGCCCTGTGGGGGCGCTGACGATAGGCGAGCAGGTGGTGCAGGCCAATTCTGCCCGTTGTATTGGCTGTCAGAGTTGCGTCAGTGCGTGCCCGTTTGGGATGATCACTGTTCAGTCGTTGCCCGGTCATACTCGTCAACTCATCGTGAAATGTGATCTTTGCGAACAGCGGCAAGAGGGACCTGCGTGTGTTGAGTCCTGCCCAACGCAGGCGTTGCAGTTGATGACTGAGAGAGAAATCAGGCAAGTCCGCCAGCAGCGTCTTGCTGCCAGCGGTGAGAATCCTCTCTGAAAGAAATCTCCGCGCTGAAAGGCGCGGAGAGTCTATTAGATTGCCCAGCCACCTGCGTAAAACGCGACCAGTGCGGCGGTAATGATAACTGTACCAATATTCAGCTTTTGCCATTCGCGTGCAAAGACGCGGCCTACGACCAGTGTCACAAAGCCCAGCATAATACCGGTGACGATATTACAGGTCAGAACGATGAAAACCGCACATACCAGGCCTGCCATCGCATCAATAAAGTCATTGAAGTCGAGCTTCGAGACGTTACTTAACATCAGCAAACCCACGTACATCAGTGCAGGGGCAGTGGCATAACCAGGGATCAGAAACGACAGCGGAGATAAGAACAGAATCAGCAGGAATAACGCGCCAACTACCGTTGCGGTTAAACCGGTTTTGCCCCCGGCGGCAGTTCCGGCTGCTGATTCGATATATACCGCCGCAGGTGCTGCACCCACTAAACCGGAGAATATTGAACTAACCGAGTCACTGGTCAGGGCTTTACCGCCGTTGATGATCTGGTTGTCTTTATCCAGCAGATTCGCCTGTCCGGCTACTGCACGGATGGTGCCGGTGGCGTCGAACACTGCGGTCATCACTAATGCCAGTACACTCGGAAGTACAGTTGGTTGAAGTGCGCCCATAATATCCAGGCTGAAAATCAGAGACTTACCATCTTCGCCAGTCAGACTTGGCATTGCTACCAGACCATGATATTTGACTGCCGGATCAAAGATTAAGCCGATGATCGAGATGGCGATAATCACCAGCAAGATCCCACCAGGTACGCGGCACTTCTCCAGGCCGAAAATCACTGCTAATCCCAGCAAGCTCATCAGCACCGGGAAAGAGGTAAACGCACCAAGCGCGACGGGTAAGCCTTCAATCGGGTTTTTGATAACCATACCAACGCCGTTAGCGGCAATCAGTAGCAGGAACAGACCAATACCGATACCTGTACCGTGCGCAATACCCATTGGTAAATTGCGTAAGATCCAGGTTCGCACGCCAGTTACGGAGATAGCGGTAAATATCAGACCCATCAGAAAGACCGCCCCTAGTGCTACCGGAACGCTAATTTGTTGCCCGAGTACCAGACTGAATGCGGTAAATGCTGTCAAGGAAATGGCGCAACCAATCGCCATTGGCAGGTTAGCCCATAACCCCATCAGCAGAGAGCCGAAGCCTGCGACCAGACAGGTGGCAACGAAGACCGCTGCGGGAGGAAAACCTGCTTTACCCAGCATTCCCGGCACTACGATAACGGAGTAAACCATAGCGAGGAATGTAGTCAGACCCGCCAGTACCTCCTGGCGAACGCTGCTGCCTCTGGCGGTAATTTTAAAATAATTATCCAGCGCGCCCTGTGGCTTTGGTGCGTCCGGTGTTTGTAGGATGTCTCCAGACATAATGATGTCCTCACGAGGTTTATTATTAGTTACGTTCGTACACCAGACGACCATCAACGTAGGTGCGATAGATAGAACGGTCATCGCCCAACGTCATCATCACGAACAATTTGTCGACTAAAGAAACAGAGTTGTCATAGCGCAATTGCTGCAGTGGCGTGGCGGTAGGCTCCATCACCACGAAATCAGCCTCTTTGCCTGGTATAAAATTGCCGATCAGATCGTCAAGTCCCAGAGATTTCGCGCCACCGAGCGTGGCAAGGTAAAACGCTTCATATGCTGAGAGACGATAGCCCTGTAACTGCAACACTTTGTAGGCTTCGTTCAGTGTTTGCAGCATGTTGAAGGTGGTTCCGGCACCAATGTCAGTCCCCATGCCGACTTTGACTTTCTTATTCCATGCTTTTTTCAAGTTGAATAAGCCGCTACCGAGATAAAGGTTGGAGGTTGGACAAAACGCGATGCTGGATTTAGTTTCGCTGAGACGATCCCACTCTTTTTCTTCCAGATGGACGCAGTGAGCAAAGACGCAGTTTTTACCGGTCAGGCCATACTGGTGATAAACATCCAGATAACCATCATGTTCAGGATAAAGTTCTTTCACCCAGGCAATTTCATCTTTGTTTTCACACAGATGGGTATGTATCCACGTATCGGGAAACTCTTCTTTCAGGCGTTGCGCCATTGCCATCTGTTCGGGAGATGAAGTCGGTGCGAAGCGCGGTGTAATGGCGTACAACAGACGTCCATTTTTGTGCCAGCGTTCGATCAGTTCTTTGCTTTGGTGATAACTGCTTTCTGCGGTATCAAGCAGATAATCCGGCGCATTGCGATCCATCATCACCTTGCCGGCAATCATACGCATATTGATATGACTGGCGGCTTCAAACAGCGCATCAACGGATTGCGGATGAACAGTCCCAAACACCAGCGCCGTAGTTGTGCCGTTGCGCAATAACTGCTTGATGAAAAACGCCGACATTTCGCGGGCGTATTCTAAATCCTCATAACGACGCTCTGTGGGGAATGTGTGTTTATTCAACCATTCCAGCAACTGCTCACCGTAGGCACCGACCATTTCACTTTGCGGATAATGGATATGTGTATCGACAAAGCCCGGAACTATCAGTTTGCCGCGATAATCACGGACGCGAATAGTGTCAGGAATTTGATGCTTTCCGTCTTCCCATTTGCCAAACCATTCCACTTTCCCTTGTTTAATGAGTAGTAAACCATCCTCAATAAAACGCAGTGCAGAGGCGATTTCTTCCGGGTTATCGACTGTACGGGTGACATCAATAAAACTGCCTCGTACTGCTTTTAACGTGTGTTCTCCTGACATCATTGACTCCTTTACTTTTAATCCATCTCTTCCGCTGAGGTAATACCAGGCAGAACGTTTTCCTGTCGGTAGCCACCAGGGAGAATAATATTTAATAAAATCGCAGTTAACCCGCCTGCACAAATAGGGTTTTCAACTAATACATAAATAGAGGCAGGCAATATTTTAAAAATTTCGGGATCGTAGGAAACACCAAGACCTAAACCTAATGAGGTGGCGACGATAAGTGTTTCACGGCGTTTTAAGCCATTGGTGATAATGATGCGGATACCGGCAATGGCAATCATGGAAAACATTAACGTCATTGCCCCCCCCAGAACTGCCGAGGGGATAGTGGTGAAGAAGCCGCCGATCATCGGAAATAACCCGAGGATAATCAACATAACCGCGATGGTTCGCCCGATATAACGTGAGGCGACGCCGGTCATCTGAATAACACCGTTATTTTGCGCAAAGGTGGTTAATGGTAATGAACCGACTGCGGAGGCGATAACAGAGACCAGACCATCTGCCAGCACGCCACCTTTCAGCCGAGACTGATATTCGTCTCCCTGAATAGGACGGCGGGAAACCATTGCCGTGGCGGTGATATCGCCTACTGCCTCCAGCACGCTAAGTAGATAAATCGTGCCGACCACCAGGAACTGATGGAAGCTGAAACTAAACCCGTATTTGAACGGATGTGGGATAGTGATTAACGGCAGGTTGCGCATACTGCTGAAATCCACCATGCCAAGGCATAACGACGCGATATAGCCGACGCAAAGCCCAATGGCGATCCCGCCCATGCGTAGCAACGGACTACGGCAGCAGTTAAAGCCGATCACCACAATCAAAACCAATAAACCAACGCCGAGATGTTCGTAATTGCCGAACGTACCGCTGCTTTTGGCTGCAAATCCACCGCCAAAATCGATAATGCCGACTTTAATCAGGCTTAAGCCGATCATCAGCACCACAATGCCGCTGACGGTGGGGGTGATAACCCGACGTAGATAAGGCAGGATAAAAGAAGAACCGACAACCAGAAATGCGCCAACGAAGGAAACGCCAAGCAGCGACGACATGATTAATTCTTCGTGGAAACCGTCGCTTTTCATGCTGCTGCCCAGCGCAATCATGACGGTAACAAATGAAAAATTGACTGACTGAATGGAGAGTAAACCGGAACCTACGATGCCATAACGGTTTACCTGTAACCATGTTCCAATACCGGAGGCGATCATTGCCATTGAAACCAGATAGGCGGTCGTTTCTGCGGAAAGTTGTAAGGCCGCACCCACAATTAATGCGGGAGTCACCATCGGAACGAAAATTGCCAACAGATGGGTAATTGCGCCAACAATAGCCTGATGAAAGGGAGGGCGATCCTCCAGTTCAAATATAAGGTCGGAACCTGCATGGTTTATATCAGACATCCCTTCACTCCTTTTAAAGTAAATTTGATCATCTGAATCAGTAAAATAAATACCCACGAATTTGGGGCGCAGGACGCCTTGAGAACGGCTTATCTCATTTTCGCAGTTACTATTTAGTCATCGTTCAAACAGAGAAACAGGCCGCCGAAGCGGTAACAGATTGTTGATAAATCGCGCTTTGTTCATGCCGGATGCGGCGTGAACGCCTTATCCGCCTACCAAATCATGCTAACTCAATATATTGCAGTCGACATGTAGGCCTGATAAGCGCAGCGCATCAGGCAATTTCGCATTTGTCAGCAATCCAGGCCGCCGAAGCGGCCATTTATTACTTATATTTTTTCCAGCGCGGTGAGTATTTTCTCCGGAGTGAAATGCCATTCGCGTAACCAGATGCCGCAGGCATCGTGAATTGCAGTAGCTATTGCTGGTGCTGCGCCATTTACGCCAATTTCCGAGATGGACTTCGCCCCGAACGGGCCGACTTTATCGTCGCTCGGCACCAGTACGGCACGGAAATCACGTGGGATGTCGCCAATTTTCGGTGCGCCGTAACTGCGTAAATCGCGGGTTAACGGGTGACCTTCGGCGTCATAAATGATTTCTTCGCTCATACTGTGCCCGATAGCACGCAGGGTGGCGCCGTAGATTTGTCCCAACGCTAACTCCGGATTGACCGGCGTACCGCAATCCAGCAGGGCGTAGAATTTGTCCAGGCGGATTTCACCGGTACGCGTGTTGACGGCAACTTCAGCAAAGTTTGCACCATACGGGAAGGCGAAATCAGGCGTGATATAACTGGCTGTTCCCACCAGCGAACCAAAGCCAGTACCGGTTTCGCCTTTATGGGCAATATCCCCGAAACTCACTTCGCCTTTCTTACCGCGCACGACGCCCGGCGTTGCCAGTTGAACATCTTCCAGTGGCTCACCCAACATTTGTGCACCGTGGAACAGGATTTTCTCCCGCAGATTTTCCGCAGCCATACGCGCCGCGTTGCCTGAGAAACAAGTACCGGACGAGGCATACGCGCCTTTATCAAACAGCGCATGGTCGGTGTCACCGGAGATAACATGCACGTCCTGCGGCGGGCAGTGCAGCACTTCTGCCGCCAGTTTGGTCACCACAGTATCCAGGCCGGTTCCGATATCCGCACCACCGGAGTGAACGATAAAGGTGCCATCAGATTCCAGTTTGATCATGCAGTTAGCCTGATCGATATCCGGGATACCCGATTTCTGCATGATAATGGCAACGCCACGACCGATGCGCCAGTCACCATTTTGCGGTTTCGGTGAAGACCATTGGATCATCTCGCGACCCTGACGCAGGATCTCTTCCAGCGCGCAGCTGGCAGCGGAAGGAACGGAGGTCGGCGCTTTACCTTCACCGATTGCACCGAGAATTTTCAGCTCTTGCCCTTCGTGTACCCGGTTACGTTCGATAATTTCCAGTTGGTCGATCTGTAACTGTTCAGCCAGTTCCGCTAATGCCATGGTGATCGCGAAGTTACCTTTCGGTGCGCCATAACCCTGATAAGCACCATTTGGACAAATGTTGCTGTAGTAGGTGGTGACCTGGAAATCGACGTTATCGCACGGATATAACGGCAGCGACAGCGCCGGTCCGTTACACGGTACGGTGAGTGAATGGTTGCCGTAAGGACCTGTGTTGGCGCGGAAATCCATCTTCACTGCCGTCAGGCGACCATCTTTTTTCGCCCCCAGTTTGACGGTGACTTTCGCGACGTGACGAGAAGTGTTGGCAATAAACTCTTCTTCACGGGTGTAGCGGAACAGCACCGGACGCCCGGTCACGCAGGTTGCCCAGGCGCACACTTCTTCCAGCAGGATGTCCTGTTTGGAACCAAAACCGCCGCCTACGCGTTCTTTAATGACATGAACTTTATGTTGTTTCATACCTACAAGGCGCGCAACCTGGCGGCGTAAGTGCCACGGTACTTGAGTGGAGGCGTGAATAACCAGCCGATCGCCATCCATGCGGGTAAAGCAGATATGTGTTTCAGTCGGGCATTGCTGCGCCTGAGTTGAGTTATAGGTTCGCTCAATGATCACATCGGCATCGGCGAAGCCTTTATCCATATCGCCAATATGACCATGAATACTGGCGGCGATATTTTTGCGTGGGCGAGAACCGATAGGGAAGTTAATGATCATATGCTCGCCGCGCTGGGCTGCATGACTGTTGTCATCTTCCAGAGTATCTGGCGCACCAGCGACATACACCACCGGTTCATCGTGCACGACAGGTGCATCTTCCGCCATTGCTTCGTCGATCGACATTACCGGTTTAAGCACTTCATATTCAACGTCGATGAGCTTCAGTGCTTCGAGCGCAATTTCTTCACTTTCAGCAACGACCGCAGCAACACGATCGCCGACATGACGCATTTTCTTGCCGAACATGCGGCGGTCAAGTGGTGACGGTTCCGGCGCGCTCTGACCACCAGGTGTGTAGTAGATGTCCGGGCAATTCAGGTGAGTAATAACGTGAACAACGCCCGGTAAAGCCTCGGCTTTGCTGACATCCAGATGGGTAATCAGTGCGTGAGCGTGTGGGCTACGTAACATTTTAATGACGCAGGCGTCAGCCGTTACGCGGTCTTCAACATAGCAGGGTTTCGCCTGCACCATTTTCGCTGCATCAGTTTTAGGATAGTGCTTACCAATGACTTCAAGGTCGTCGCGGAAAGTCGGGGCGATATCAATCGTGGCCTGTGGGTTATTTTTACGTGCAACCGCCAGTTCAACGACCTGGTAGTATTGCTGCCAGCCTGCATCGCGGCTGAACAGACCAGAAAGCGCGTCGTCGATCTCTTCGCGGGTAGGTGCAGCGATGCGATCGAGAAGATCGGTGATAATCAGCGCCGCAGCCGGATCGTTATAACCGGACTGTACAACACCGACATCAACCATTGCCTGTTGAACCAGACTTAACTCGTTCCATTTGCCCAGCGATTCTGCGGTACGAATGTCTGCTTTTTCTAACTGTGCGGCAATAAGCAGGGATGCGTTGACGATATTACCGTTAAAGATAATTGCGTCAGAACCGGCAAAACCGAAACCATCATCACTGTTGCGTACAGAGTGCATTCCCATGTTAAACAACAGCTTTTGCACGTTTTCGCCAGGATTAACGGTTAGCGCCTGGGGCGCGCCATTTAAAGTAAAGTGGATAATCATACGGCTTCCTCCCCAGCCTGTTGGCAGTCGGCATACAGGTCGGCTACCAGAACTCCCGTGATATAGCGTTTATAGGCCACGCTGCCCCGCAAATCTTCCTGCGGGAAAATGGCGTTGGCGACGGCCTGTTCCAGTGCATTACCTTCCAGATTTTGTTTTTCGACATCGTGCAAACGCAGTGCTTTACTGGCGACGCCATCCAGCGCAATTCGCATACCGTCGTGGTCGGTTAATGCAACGGCCGCAGTCACCACCGTTAACCCAGCCTGGGAACGGCTAATTTTGCGAGTCGCGCAGGTGCGATACGGATCTTTAATGATGATTTCTGTCAGCAGACGATCACATGGGCAGGACAGGTAGTCCTCAATTGACAGCGTTTCGCCGTTGCCAAAAACCAGTTCAGCATCCAGTGCCAGCAGCACCGGAAGCAGTACGGACTCTTCCTGTTGGGCGGCGATTTCACCACCAATGGTCGACTGATTACGAACATGGCGTGAGTAAACAAAACCGAGGGCTTCACGCAGTGCTGCAGGAATAAATCGCGCATCACGCAGTGGCTGCAAGCGAGACATTGCGCCAATCCGCAGTGCACCGTTATCCCAGTCAACCCAGTCCAGTTCCAGATCCTGTAAGGAAATGGCAATCTTTTTATCGGTACGGGTTGGTGTAGCGTTGAGTTTGCTGCCCCCGGCGAACCAGACGGCTTCATCCTGGTAGCGGCGCTTCAGTTCCAGCGCCTGTTCGACAGAGTCGGGTCTGAAAAATTGTTCAATCATCTTCTTTCCTTATTTAACCCTCTTCCTTGAAGGAAGAGGGTATCTGTCATTTATGCCAGCGCATCCATCCGACGCCACATACCGGCGGCGGCTTTTCTGGCTTGCGCATAAATGGAATCGCAATCGAAGTTAAACTGACGGTCTTCATAGACCATCACACCGTTGACCATCACGCTGTGAACGCTGCCTGAACCCATGCCGAAAGCGATATGACCGGCGATATTGTCCGCCAGCAACGGCGTTGGCGAGGTGTAATCGCAAATGGTTAAATCGGCTTTATAACCTGCTTCCAGCAGGCCGAATTTCGCACCAAAGTTGCGACTCATTAGTTCGTTGCCGTTAGTCAGGGCTTTGGCAAAACTGTCAGGCCACAGCGAACCACCAGCGTCACGATGTTTAAAGAAGGCGAATTTCATCTCTTCAAACATGTCTGAACCGATACCGTCGGTTCCCAGTGCCAGATTGCGGATATCGCTAAGATGATGGTTGTAACCAACATGGTTATTCATGTTGGAGCGGGCGTTATGTACCAGGAACGCGTCATGCTGATTAAGCAGGGCGATATCCTCTTTCGACAGATACAGGCCGTGGGCGACCAGCGTTTTGCTGTCGATAAGATCGAATTGCGCCAGTCGTGCCAGCAGATCTTTGCCGTACCAGTGGTGACTGTGAGAAACGTCGTAAAGGTCTTCAGCAGCGTGAATGTGTAAACCACGTCCGGTGGCTTTTACGGCTTCGCGCAGCATTTCCAGACCGGCATCCGGCACGGTAAACGGCGCGTGAGCACCAATATGCGCTTCCACCAGATATGGCTCGGTAGCTACTTTCTTTGCGTCGTCAATCTGACGGGCGAAACGGATGTTTTCTTCTACACCTTCCTGTAACTCTGTGATGCCGTTGTTACGGTCAGTGGTTTCAAAACAGGTCATCGCACGCAGGCCAACTTTTAAAAATGCGTTGCGCAGCGTCGAGAGCGACCCGCCGATATAAGCCGGGGACGCATGGTGATCGATAACCGACGTGCATCCGCTCTTGATTGCTTCGAGTGAACAAATCAGCCCGCTGTAATAGAGCGACTCTTCATCAAGGGCACGATCGAGCCGCCACCAAAGATTTTTCAGCGTTGAGATGAAATCCGGGCAGGGAGCGATGTTCGCCATAATTCCGCGCGAAAGTCCCGAGTAAAAATGGTTGTGTGAGCAGACAATCCCAGGCATCACAATCCGGCCATGCATCTCTTTGTAGCTGGCGTCAGGATAACGCTGCGTCAGAGCATCGCCGATCGCGACAATCACATCATTTTCGATGGCGATATCGACGCCTTCCTGCACTTTTGCCGGGTGTAACTGTATTGCGGTGACATTCTTCAGAATCAACATGATTACACCTCCACGCGGCTCAGCAGATAATGATGATGCTGGTGGACATGGCTAATGATGCGGCACATATCGTTCAGCTCTGGCGGTACGTTGTCGAACTGACCTTCGCTATTGATATTCAGCACCCAGCTTTGGTTATTCAGACGTACACGCACACGATCATCTTCCACCAGGAAGCCTGGGTTGCTGCTGTTATCAAAGTCTTGCGACAGACTAAAGACGGTGATTTTGTCTTTGTACGGTTTACCGTTCCACGGGCAGAACTGAGCGCAGTTGCCGCATTCGTTACAGTAAGCGTCGAGGTGCAGCGTCTGGAAACGGTTCTGGAAGCCAGGGACGGCAATTGAGACGTTGGCGCGGTTCGGGCAGACATCCACACACTTGCTGCAAACGTAGTTACATTCAAGGCAGCGAGCGGCTTCCTGGGCGACAAACGCGTCACGATCGTCACTGTTCACCAGGGTGACAGAGATATCGCCTTTACGTTGGTAGATTTCCGCCGGGTTGACGTTGTTCCAGTATTTATCGCTCTGGTGGGAGCGGATATTTTCTCGACTAAGGATGGCATCGGTGGCTCGTCGAGCCGTTCCGACAGCCGCGACAATAGAGGACGGACCGCACTGTACGTCACCAATCATAAAGACGTCAGTCAGACGAGTTTCGCCGTTATGGTCGACATCAGGCCAGCCGTTTTTGTCCAGTGGCACGCCCATTGCGTTCAGGGCTTCGGTATCCTGCTGTTCGCCAATGGCGGTGATCAGGCTGTCTACGTGCAGCGTTACTGTTTCGCTGGTTTCAACCGGACGGCGGCGACCTTTCTCATCAGGTTCGCCAAGCGACATGACGCGCAACGTTAAGGTGCCATCCGCATCGAAACGTTCCGGATTGTTCAGGAAACGGAACTCTACGCCATCGTGTCGTGCTTCTTCATACTCTTCGCGCCATGCTGGCATCTCTTGTAGTGAACGACGGTAAACGACAGTCGCTTTTTCAACGCCCGGAACGCGTAACGCCGCACGGGCGCAGTCCATTGCGGTGTTACCCGCACCGACAATCACCACATGTTTACCCAAGTTGAGCACTGCGCCTTTGTTGTACTCGCGCAGGAAGGGGAGCGATTTCCAGACATTCTGGTTGTTGCCCGCCAGCTTCACACCGCTGTTTTTATCGGTGCCGGTGGCAATCAGAACATAGTGGAAGCCCTGATTTTTTAACTGTTCGACGGTCAGATCCGGTGAACAGCCATACTCAAATTTCACGCCGTGGTCGGCAACAAAATCGATATCGTGCTGAATCAACTCAGCAGGAATACGGAACTGTGGAATGATATTTTTCACCACGCCGCCGGCGTTAGCTTCGCGTTCAAATAGTGTCACCGGATGGCCCGCTCTGGCAAGGAAGTAGCCTGCTGCCAGACCCGCCGGACCTGCGCCAATGACGGCAACCGGATGGCGAGAACCGGAACCCGCTGGTTTGTGCCAGCGTTGCTTATATTCATCCCAGCCTTTTTCCAGCGCGACTTTTTTCAGTTCGCGGATATTCAGCGCACTGTCGTAATCCAGGCGGGTACAGTTGTACTGGCACTGGTGATCGCAAATGTGACCAGTAATGGCGGGCAGGGCATTACGTTGGTAGATGAGTTCCAGCGCGTCGGCATAGCGATGTTCGCCAAGCAGACGAATGTATTCCGGAATATCCTGTTTGATGGCGCAGGCAGTGACACAGGGTGCAACGTAGCAGTCGGTCAGCGGCAGGTCTTCTGCCACTTCTATACGCTCTTCTGGCTTCCAGTGTTTCTGGGTGTACTCCATGGTCAGCGCATCTGCGGCCAGCTTGCTCAGTCGTTCCACGTCAACGTGGTCAAGTCCCCAGGCGTCGGAGCCTTCCAGCTCGCGCATACAGGCACTTAAACGCAAATAGCCGCCGGGTTTCAGTAAGTCGGTTGCCATGGTGATAGGGCGAATGCCAGTATCGAAAATATCGCGGATAGTCAGCTGGCTGGCACCACCGGAATAAGAAATTGGCAGTTTGCCGTCAAAGGCACGGGACAGAACTGCCGCGACATTGATAGAGAGCGGGAACAGTGCACGGCCGGACATATACATCTCTTCACCAGGCAGTGCGCCTTTGTTATTGATGGTGCCGAGAGTGTTAGTCAGTTTGACGCCAAAGCCGAGTGATTTTTCTTTTGCCAGCGCCATCAGGCGTTCCAGCATTTCCAGCGCCTGCGTTAGCTTGAGGTCGTGATCAAATGACTCTTCTTTTAAGCCGATGTAATCGAATCCACATCCATCAAGAATCTCACGAACACGCGCGTACCCCAGTAAGGTCGGGTTGAGTTTCACAAAGGTGTTCAGCTCTTTTTCTTCCAGCATGTAGCGGCAAATGGCTTCGATTTCATGCGGAGGGCAGCCGTGCATGGTGGAGAGGGTAACGCCTTGTACCATGCTGGTGGGGATACGGGCTGCTAAGGCCTGCAAGCTTTCACGTTTTTCCTGCAATCCGTGGCGGGCTAAAAATGCGTCATCGTGGAGGAGTTTATTCAGCGTATCGCGGTATTGAGCGAATTTCGGATGGTCAGATGCGTCCATCATATTGTCGATGAACTGCTGCATCGGCGGCTGCTTAATGCCTTCGAGGTTGTAACCGACGCTCATATTAAAGATAAACGATTTACCAGAATCAGAAGGCTGGAACATGGCTTCGAGAAGATGCAGGGCAAACCAGGCTTTGAGGTATTCATCCCAGGCTTTAAGCAGGGTAAATTCGGTTGACCATTCGGTGTTAAAGCATTCGTCTTCGGCATCGATACAGGGCTTTTCCAGCTCCAGGCGGTCAAGAATTTGGACGGTTTTTAGTTCGATAAAGCGTCCGCCAGTCAGCCAGGAAGTGACGATGTTTTGCGCGAGTTGCGTGTGCGGACCAGCGGCAGGGCCGACGGGGGTGGCACAGGTTTCACCGAAGACGCTAACAGTTTTACCTTTTACGGGTGAGTAAAACTGTTGCTCAGGAATACCAAAGATTGAGCGTTGTTGTTGGTATTCATCAAATATGCGCGTCAAAAGTTCCTCAAACGGAATGGGACGCATAATATCCCCCATAACCCTCTCCTTAGCTTATACAGATATCATTGAGTGACCGGTATTGATAAATCCGGTGGTTTAAGGAGACAGAGCAACAATCGCACCACTATTGCCAGGTTGGCTCGGAAATATAAAAAAATGTGAGGCGCCTCGAAACTTAATGGTTTTTTGTGAATGATCTCACAGGTGCTAAATGAGAATTAAAATCACTACTGAGAGTTATTATTGTCAGGGGTTTTATCATTTTTTCTCATTTCTCAAAATCAGTGGCTCCTTATCATTATGATAAAAGGGTACTGAGCGGAATGAATATTTGAACGCAATCGTTTAACCTGATTTTCTAAAATTCAGTATGCCACTTTTGCGCATTAATAAAGTCCTCGGGGGTATCAATATCTAAAATTATTTCTTCATCTTCTATTTCGACGGAATAATGTTCACCCATTTGCAATGCCTGACGCATATTGGTCACGTTGGGACGTTGGATAGCCTGCATCAGACTCGATTTTGAGATTAAAATGGGATGACCAGGGATACCATTGTGGAGTGGGAGAATTGCACCGTTGTTGCGTAACTTCCAGATTTTATTAAATATATTGGCATTAAGACTTGGCATGTCACCATGAGTAATAAAGCAATGTTCAGTTTGCACTTCGGGAGCCGCAGCCTTCACCGAGGTCAGTAAGCCCTGCTCATAATCTGGATTATAAATAAGAGTAATATTGCCAGTGTTCTCGTAGCGATGATGCAGTTCATTAGCGCGAAAACCCGTAACTAAAATAATTCGACTACAAAACTGCAACGCGTTTTTGATACTTGCATCAAGAATTGTTTCCTGTTGCCAGGGTAACATCATTTTCCATTGTCCCATTCTTGATGATAATCCAGCAGCGGTAATTATACAGTCGATAGATGACATAGTGATTCCATTATTTATATCGGTTAATAACGCCTGAAAATTGCGTTACTTCCTGGTTAATGAATTTGTGGGCTAATTTATCCCAGAGAGGTCTATGAAGACTCGTGAAAAGTATAATTGACCCATCAGCATTATTCATTGATTTAGGCGTGCAGAACGCTCCGGCAGTCATTTCTGTTGTTGGTGCAGGGGGGAAAACCAGTCTGCTTTTTTGGCTGGCAGAGTTACTTCAGTCTAGTGGCAGGCGCGTGTTAATCACGACGACGACACATATGTTTATACCAACGTCTCACTGGCCCGTGGTTTTCTGTCGCGATCCCGCCATGCTTCCTCATGCGTCTCTCACATCCCCCATTGCATTTTGTTTTCACCGCTTCAAAGCGAAACAGGGAAAAGCGCAGGGATTTACGCCAGATACCATTGATGTACTGGCGCAACGACCAGAATGTGACGTAATTCTCATTGAGGCAGATGGCTCGCGTGGAATGCCGTTAAAAGCGCCGAATGAGCACGAACCTTGCATACCAAAAAGCAGTTGCTGCGTGATTGCTGTGATGGGAGGGCATATTTTGGGCACTAAAGTTGGTGCTGAAAATGTCCATCGCTGGTCGCAGTTCGCTGAGATTACAGGGTTAACACCTGATGCAACATTGCAGCTGAGCGATCTCGTTGCGCTGGTTCGCCATCCGCAGGGCGCATTTAAAAACGTACCGCAAGGCTGTCGGCGAGTCTGGTTCATTAACCGTTTTTCTCAATGTGAGAATGCGATTGCGCAAAGCGAGCTACTCAAACCGCTGCAACAACACGACGTAGAGGCAATCTGGCTGGGCGATATACAAGAAGATCCTGCAATCGCGCGCAGATTTGTGAATTAGCAGCTCGGACATTCCGGGTTACTGAAAGGATATCCATTGAGGTTGGTATGAATATTTTCACAGAGGCTGCAAAACTCGAAGAGCAAAATTGTCCGTTTGCGATGGCGCAAATTGTGGATAGCCGAGGTTCTACACCCCGCCATTCTGCACAAATGTTAGTGCGCGCCGATGGTTCTATCGTCGGTACAATTGGTGGTGGAATGGTTGAGCGGAAGGTGATTGAAGAGTCGCTTCAGGCATTGCAGGAACGTAAGCCGCGATTATTCCACGGGCGCATGGCTCGTAACGGCGCGGATGCCGTCGGGTCAGATTGCGGAGGCGCAATGTCAGTGTTTATCAGCGTGCATGGTATGAGACCACGTCTGGTGTTGATCGGCGCGGGGCATGTCAACCGGGCGATTGCCCAGAGTGCTGCGCTATTAGGGTTTGATATCGCCGTTGCCGATATTTATCGCGAAAGCCTCAATCCTGAACTTTTCCCGCCGTCAACTACGCTTCTCCATGCCGATTCGTTTGGCGCGGCAGTAGAAGCACTGGAGATTCGCCCTGATAATTTTGTCCTGATTGCCACGAATAATCAGGATCGTGAAGCCCTCGATAAACTCATTGAACAGCCCATTGCATGGCTGGGTTTGCTGGCAAGTCGCCGCAAGGTGCAGCTTTTCCTGCGTCAATTGCGTGAGAAAGGCGTGGCTGAAGAACATATTGCCCGTTTACACGCGCCGGTTGGTTACAACATTGGTGCGGAAACGCCACAGGAGATCGCCATCAGCGTGTTGGCAGAAATATTACAGGTGAAAAATAACGCGCCGGGTGGGCTGATGATGAAACCTACGCATCCTTCCGGACACCAACTGGTGGTAATTCGCGGCGCGGGAGATATCGCCAGTGGTGTGGCGTTACGCTTGTATCATGCGGGGTTCAAAGTGATCATGCTGGAAGTGGAAAAGCCAACGGTGATTCGTTGTACCGTGGCGTTTGCCCAGGCCGTGTTCGACGGCGAAATGACGGTCGAAGGCGTCACAGCCCGCCTGGCAACCAGCTCTGCGGAGGCGATGAAACTTACCGAACGCGGATTCATCCCGGTAATGGTAGATCCCGCCTGTTTATTGCTTGATGAACTGAAACCTCTCTGCGTTGTGGACGCTATTCTTGCGAAACAGAATTTGGGTACGTGTGCAGATATGGCACCGGTGACAATCGCGCTTGGGCCGGGGTTTACCGCAGGGAAAGATTGCCATGCGGTAATTGAAACGAATCGCGGGCACTGGCTCGGTCAGGTGATTTACTCCGGTTGTGCACAGGAGAATACCGGTGTTCCCGGTAATATCATGGGGCACACCACCCGACGTGTGATCCGTGCTCCGGCGGCAGGCATTATGCGATCCAATGTGAAATTAGGCGATCTGGTGAAAGAGGGCGATGTGATTGCCTGGATTGGTGAGCATGAAATTAAAGCGCCGTTGACGGGGATGGTGCGTGGCTTGTTGAACGACGGACTGGCGGTGGTCGGTGGTTTTAAAATCGGTGATATCGATCCTCGTGGCGAAACGGCCGATTTCACCAGTGTTTCAGATAAAGCCAGGGCGATTGGCGGCGGTGTCCTTGAGGCGTTAATGATGTTGATGCATCAGGGCGTTAAAGCGACAGAAGAAGTGCTGGAAGTGGCTTAAATGAAAACGGCCGGATGGTATTACCACCCGGCCTCTGACTTACTGACAAATCACCGTTCCGGTTTTGCCTTCAATCCCTTCTTTCGCTTTGCTCAATACGGTAATCAGTGCTTCACGACCAGCGCGAGAGCGAGCAAACGAGGCGGCAGCTTCTACTTTCGGCAGCATAGAACCTTTCGCAAAATGACCTTCTTCGATAAAGCGTTCTGCATCGGCCAATGACAGGCGGTCGAGCCACTGCTCATTCTCTTTACCGAAGTTAATGGCCACTTTTTCTACCGCAGTCAGAATGATCAGTATATCGGCATCGATCATTTCTGCCAGACGGGCGCTGGCCCAGTCTTTATCGATAACCGCGCTGGCACCGCGCAGATGGTTACCCTCACGAATCACAGGGATACCGCCACCGCCAACGGTGATCACAACCTGACCTGCATCTACCAGAGCTTTAACCGTTTCTTTTTCAATAATATCAACAGGCTTTGGTGAGGCTACTACACGACGATAGCCACGCCCCGCGTCTTCTTTCAGGGTGTAACCCTGTTTTGTCAGTTGCTCGGCTTCCTGCTCGGTAAAGAACGACCCGATCGGTTTGGTCGGATTGAGGAATGCCGGATCGTTAGCGTCGACTTCGACCTGAGTAACCAGCGTTGCTACAGGTTTATGAATACCACGAGAAAGCAGCTCTTCCCTTAAGGCGTTTTGTAGATCGTATCCAATGTATCCCTGGCTTAAGGCGACACAGACAGACATTGGCAGCATTGGCGAGTGTGCTTCCGTTTTTGCGGCAGCTTCGAATGCCTGGTTAATCATGCCTACCTGCGGCCCATTACCATGAGTGACGATAACTTCATGTCCTTGGGCAATTAAATCAACAATTGCCTGAGACGTAATTTTTACCGCTTTCATTTGTCCGGCCAGATCGTCGCCCAGCGCATTCCCGCCGAGGGCGAGAACAATTTTCTTACTCATTTTTCCTCACTCATCATTCTTAATTGTGTATAGATCCCTGGTAGTGGTTAGAGCACGGGAGGGACAAACGGTTTGCGTCGCAGGAAACGACCGCGTCCGGCTTTGCCTGTGAAGGCTCCGTCGCAGAAAATCGTTTCACCACGGGATAGCGTTCTGACAATTGCGCCCTGACAGGTAATGCCCTCCCAGGGCGAATAGTCGGCGTTGTCGTGGAGATGGCGATGTTGAATTTGTTGGCTCTGACGTGGGTCGATAATCACCACGTCGCCATCGGAACCGGGCGCTAATAATCCTTTTTGCGGCCACAGGCCAAACAGCCTGGCGGGCATCGCGCTGGTTAACTCAACAAAACGTTCCGGTGTGATACGTCCGGTCATTACGCCGCTGGAGAACAGCAATTGCATACGATTTTCCACACCGGGCAAGCCATTTGGGCAGCGACTGAAATCGCCTTTAGAAATTTGCTGGCGTTGAGCCATCGAGAAGGTGCAATGATCGGTCGCCACCACGTCAATCGTACCATCGCTGATGCCACACCACAGTTTGTCCTGCTCGCGAACATTGCGCAGCGGTGGGCTAAGGATAAATTTCATTCCGTCTTCTGTATCGTAACTGCGTTCGTCCAGCAGAAGATATTGCGGACAAGTTTCAACCCAGACAGGCTGGTGATTCGCGCGGGCAAGGCGCAGGTAATCCAGACCTAAGCCGTTAGACAGATGGACGATATAGAGTGGGGCGTTGCCGGCAAGTTGCGCCAGATTAATCATGCGGGCGATAGCTTCAGCTTCGCATTCCAGAGGTCGACTCAAGGCGTGATAGCGTGGCGCGGTTAACCCTGCGGCGATAAACTCCGCCCGCTTGCTGGCGATAGCTGCGTCATTTTCCGGGTGCACAGTGGTCAGGGCGCCAGACTCATGCAAGCGGCGTAATGCTTGCAACACTTCATCATCGTTGAGTTTATATTGATAGGTTAAATAGAGTTTAAAACTGCTCAGCCCTTCCTCGACCATCATCGGGATTTCGTCGAGGATGGCGTGATTAATGTGCTGGATCACACCGTGAAAGCTGTAGTCGATGACCGCCTTATGGGCGGCATAACCACGATAAACTTCCAGTTGATGGCGTAACCGGCAGCCATTTGGGCCAAATCCCATATGGTCAATAATGGTTGTTGTACCGCCACACGCGGCTGCGCGAGTACCGGTAAAAAAATCATCACAACTGCGCGCAATGCCGACATCAATATTAAAATGCGTATGGACGTCCACGCCGCCAGGGAAAACGTAACAGCCAGTGGCATCAATTTCTTCATAAGGGAGCTGCGGCGAAATATTGGTGCCCAACTGGCGAACAATCCCGCTTTCAATCAACAAATCCTGCTTTGCTTGTCCATCTGCGTTCACGACAGTGCCGTTTTTGATCAATACGCGCATAGCAAACTCCAAAAACCCTCCGGCGAACCGGAGGGGAATAAGTTAAGAATAATTATTCGGTTGCCAGCCAGCTTAACGGGATTGCAGCGTACATAGCGGCACAGGTCACCAGGTGTGATTTCCAGGTTTTTTCGTTTGGCGCGTGCGCTTCAGGTTCTTTACCTGGGCCAAAGCCGATCACCGGAATGCCGTGACGACCCATGATGGATACGCCGTTAGTTGAGAAGGTCCACTTATCAACGACCGGCGCTTTGCCAAACAGACCTTCGTAGGCATTCACCAGGGCTTTAACAGTGAAGTGATCTTCTTCCACTTTCCAGGTCGGGAAGTAGCATTCGGTTGGGTAGACCAGGCCAGTCCAGGACGGACGGTCATAGTTGTACATAGAAACGACAGCATTCGCTTTTTGAACTGCTGGCAGGGCGCGGATTTCGTCCAGCGCGCCTTCCCAGGTTTCACCCCAGGTCAGACGACGGTCAATAGAAACTGCGCAGCTGTCTGCTACAGCGCAACGGCTTGGGGAGGTAAAGAAAATTTCAGAAACGGTCAGCGTACCTTTGCCGAGGAATTCGTCATAACCCAGACGTTGGGACAGTTCTTGTAATTCGCCAAGAATCGGTCCCATTTTGAAAATGGCGTTATCACCGCGTTCTGGCGCAGAACCGTGACAGCTAACGCCCTGAACATCAATACGAATTTCCATACGACCGCGCTGACCACGGTATACCTGGCAATCAGTCGGTTCAGTACTGACCACAAATTCCGGGCGAATGCCAGATTGTTCAATAATGTACTGCCAGCACAGACCGTCGCAGTCTTCTTCCTGCACCGTACCGGTAACCAGCAGGGTATATTCATCTTCCAGACCGAGGTCTTTTATGATTTTACCGGCATATACCATAGACGCCATGCCGCCTTCCTGGTCGGAAGTACCGCGACCACCGATCAGCTCATCAGTTTCCATACCTTCGTACGGGTCGAATTCCCAGTTTTTGATGTTGCCAATGCCGACGGTGTCGATGTGAGCATCCATCGCAACCAGACGCGGGCCGTGGCCGATATAACCGAGAACGTTGCCCATCGGGTCGATTTCAACTTTATCGAAACCAACTTTTTCCATCTCTTCTTTAATACGATGCACTACGCGTTTTTCGTCACAGCTTTCACTGGGAATCGCAACCATGTCGCGCAGGAAGCGAGTCATGTCTGCCTGGTAATCCTTTGCTTTTTCAAGAATCAGTTTGAATGGAATATTCTTAGCCATTATTTTTCTCCAGTTTTTTACTCCCCGTTTTGCGGGGAGCTGTTCCAATAGTGTGATTAAGGTGCTACAGAGTGTTTGCCTTCCCAGACAACTTCGCGGTAGTGCTTCACGTCGGTGTCGCCTTCAGTGCTGATAACCAGCACCACGGCATCTTTGTTCAGTGCCAGTTTTTCCATCAGGCTTTGTCGTTGCGGGTGATAATGAACCGCCGCGAGAACGCCCAAACCGACAGCGCCAGATTCACCGGAGATGATGCGAGGATCGTTGCCATACGGATTACCCAGCACGCGCATACCTAATGCGGCAACGCTGTCCTGGCAGGAGATGAATTGAGTGGCGCAGTTACGTAGGATTTCCCAGCCCAGCGGGTTAGGTTCGCCGCAGGCCAGGCCCGCCATGATCGTCGCCATATCGCCGCCAACGTTGACGATGTCGCCTTTGACGCCAGAGCGATAAATACAGTCAGCTTTGTCCGGTTCAACAATAATGCTGTGCAGATTTTGCGGGCTGTAGACATCGACCAGATAACCCAACACACCACCAGCCATCGCGCCGACGCCGGCTTGCAGCAGAACGTGCGTTGGGGTTACGCCCATTTCACGCATTTGCTCGACGGCTTCATCTGCCAGCGTGGCATAGCCCTGCATGATCCAGGTTGGGATTTTGGTGTAGCCTTCCCAGGCGGTATCCTGCACCACCTCCCAGCCGTGCTGCTGTGCGTGTTGCATGGTCAGGCGAACGGTGTCGTCATAGTTCATGTCTGTGACGATGCACTCGGCACCGAGGTTCAGAATGGCGTCAACGCGTTCCTGAGCGGAGCCTTTCGGCATGTAAATCACCGCATTCTGCCCAAGTTGCTGCGCTGCCCATGCGACACCGCGACCGTGGTTGCCGTCGGTGGTGGTCGCAAAGGTCATTTTTTCGCCGATAGCATTTTTCAGGTGTTCAAATGACAGCGTTTCGATATCAAGATGATATTTTTCGCACAGTAACTGAGCGATGGCATACGCACCGCCGAGCATCTTGAAGGCGTTCAGACCGAATCGTTTTGATTCGTCCTTAACGAGAATTTTCTTCACACCAAAAAGGTTTGCGAGATCGTCCAGCGCACAAAGCGGTGTTGGGCGATAGCCAGCAATCTTCTGGTGGAACTGGCGCGCCAGTTTTGCCTGGCTTTGCGAAAAGAGCGGTGATGTTTCGCCGTTGAAAAATTTGTTATCGGCGATATCAATCTTCAATGAGAAAACGGACATATCCTATCCTTTTGGCCTCTGTAAATAGAGAGCCGATCTGTCGATCGGCCCGAGGGGTTATTTCACGCGTTCTTGCGCTTCTTTCAGCAGTTGTTCGAGCAGTGCACCCGGTTTGGCGTATTTACGGGACAGGATCATCGCGGCGATGATATAAGGCTTCCAGCTGGCTTCTTTGTAGGTCGCGATACGGTATTTTTCGAATACACCTTCAGTGACTTCACCTTCTTTACAGGATACGCCGCTGATATCGGCCGGCAGGCAGTGCATATACAGGGCTTCGCCATCACGGGTCAGCTCCATCATCTCTTCAGTACAATGCCAGTCTTTGTGTTGCGCGTTCTGCGCCAGGCACTGTTTTTCCAGAGCTTTAAGGCCTTCGTGATCGTTAGCGCGCAGCAGTTCAGTACGCTCTTCCATCACTTTATAAGGTGCCCATGACTTCGGATAAACGATGTCTGCATCTTTAAACGCTTCTTCCATGCTGGTGACCTGACGGAAGCTGCCGCCGGATGCTTTAGCATTGTTTTTCGCCACTTCAACGACATCCGGGATCAGGTCGTAACCTTCCGGATGAGCCAGGGTGACATCCATACCGAAGCGGGTCATCAGACCGATGATGCCTTGCGGTACAGAGAGCGGTTTGCCATAGCTTGGTGAATAGGCCCAGGTCATGGCGATTTTTTTACCTTTCAGGTTTTCCAGCGAACCAAAGTGTTCACGCAACCATGCCAGGTCAGCCATCGACTGCGTTGGGTGGTCGATATCGCATTGCAGGTTCACTAAAGCCGGACGCTGCGGCAGCACGCCCTGTTTGTAGCCGTCGTCGAGTGCCGCGCCAACTTCACGCATATAGGCGTTACCTGCACCCAGATACATATCGTCACGAATACCGATAGCGTCGGCGCAGAAAGAGATCATATTAGCGGTTTCGCGAACGGTTTCGCCGTGAGCGATTTGTGATTTACCTTCATCAAGGTCTTGCTGTGCCAGACCGAGCAGGTTAAGCGCGGAAGCATAAGAGAAGCGGGTACGGGTGGAGTTGTCGCGGAATACGGAAATACCTAATCCACTATTAAAGACTTTGGTCGAGATGTTTTCAGCACGCAGTGCTTTTAACGCTGCGGCAACGTCCAGTACTTGTTTCAGTTCATCTGGCGTCTGTTCCCACGTTAACAAAAAATCTTTCTCGTGAAGGTGAGAGGTCAGCGAATTGATATCCTTAATCAGCTCATTAACAGTTTTCATCATAAAGTCCCGATAGTGGAATGACAGGCAAAGTGGTTTATTTCACTGTGACTTGCCAAAGTGATTGGTGTTTTCACAGCTATACCTGGGACTAACAATAAGTGTGCCAGAATTATTCACGCGGCTGCGAAAGAGTAATTTGACGGATAATATGTGGAGCTGATCACAAATTAACATTGCACTATAGAGCATAAAAATATACGGAAACGATTGGCTTTTTTTCTGCCGTTATTTATTTGCTGCTAAGTATCATAAATAAGATATAAGGGAGAGGAGAATTGTCGTCAGTTTGATAAATGCAGTCCTGTAATTCTCATATTGATATAGAAATGTGATATCACTTCCATAATTTCATTAGAAAGTGATAAAAATCCTATGTTTTTAGCAAAGCTATATTTGTCTGAGTTAATATCGTCATGACCTGTGAACCATCAACGTCTTCAATGATCGACTTTTAAGTGATTCTGGAAGGTAAAGCTATGGAGCTTGTTACTACGCAGTCAGTATTGATGCAAATTCAACCAACAATTCAGCGTTTTGCCAGAATGCTAGCCAGCGTTTTGCAGCTTGAGGTTGAGATCGTTGATGAAAACTTGTGTCGCGTCGCTGGAACTGGCGCATATGGGAAATTTCTTGGTCGCCAGCTAAGTGGTAATTCACGCTTGCTCCGCTATGTCCTGGAAACCAAAACCGAAAAGGTTGTGACACAGTCTCGCTTCGATCCCCTTTGTGAAGGTTGTGACAGTAAAGAAAATTGTCGTGAAAAGGCATTCCTGGGCACGCCCGTTATTCTGCAGGATCGTTGTGTCGGAGTGATAAGTTTGATTGCTGTTACTCATGAGCAACAAGAACATATCAGTGATAATTTACGCGAATTTTCAGATTACGTTCGCCATATATCTACTATTTTTGTCTCGAAACTTCTGGAAGATCAGGGGCCAGGAGATAATATAAGTAAAATATTCGCTACCATGATCGATAATATGGATCAGGGAGTGTTAGTTATTGATGAAGACAATCGTATTCAGTTTGTTAACCAGACTGCATTAAAAACTCTTGGTGTTGCTCAAAATAATATGGTTGGGAAACCTATTCGTTTCAGACCATTAACATTTGAGAGTAATTTTACTCATGGACATATGCAACATATCGTTTCGTGGGATGATAAAAGTGAATTAATCATTGGTCAGTTGCATAACATCCAAGGGCGACAGTTATTTTTGATGGCGTTTCACCAGTCACATACCAGTTTTTCTGTGGCGAACGTTTCTGATGAACCGCATATAGAACAATTAGTGGGTGAATGCCGGGTTATGCGGCAATTAAAACGGCTCATTAGCCGTATCGCGCCCAGCCCATCCAGCGTAATGGTGGTCGGGGAAAGTGGCACCGGTAAAGAAGTTGTCGCTCGTGCAATCCATAAGTTGAGTGGAAGACGGAATAAACCCTTTATTGCTATCAACTGTGCCGCGATCCCGGAGCAGCTTCTGGAAAGTGAGCTGTTCGGTTATGTCAAAGGCGCTTTTACGGGGGCTTCTGCCAACGGAAAAACAGGGCTGATTCAGGCGGCGAATACGGGCACGCTGTTTCTCGATGAAATTGGCGATATGCCATTAATGTTGCAGGCAAAATTGTTACGAGCTATTGAGGCGCGTGAAATTCTGCCGATTGGTGCCAGCAGCCCAATACAGGTCGACATTCGCATCATTTCTGCAACTAACCAGAATTTGGCTCAGTTTATTGCTGAAGGTAAGTTTCGTGAGGATCTCTTCTATCGCCTGAATGTTATTCCGATAACGTTGCCGCCTTTGCGTGAACGTCAGGAAGATATTGAACTGCTGGTGCATTACTTTTTACATCTGCATACCCGTCGTCTGGGGTCGGTTTATCCTGGCATTGCTCCTGATGTTGTTGAGTTGCTGCGTAAGCATTATTGGCCTGGAAACCTGCGAGAGCTAAGCAATTTGATGGAATATCTGGTCAACGTTGTTCCTTCAGGTGAAGTCATTGACAGCACACTCCTGCCGCCCAATCTGGTAAATAACGGCGTGACAGAGCAAAGTGAGAGCCCAGAAGCCAGCGAAGCACATTTGGCACTTGATGATGCTGGTGGTACGGCGCTGGAGGAGATGGAAAAACAGATGATCCGCGAGGCGCTTTCACGTCATAACAGCAAGAAGCAAGTCGCTGATGAACTGGGCATCGGCATTGCTACGCTCTATCGTAAGATTAAAAAATATGAATTGTTAAGCGCGTAACCGCCGTAAATCCGGCCTGCATTCAGGCCGGATTTCGTTTTACTTCGTTTCCTCGCAGTCCAGCACTGTATTCACAATCATCTGATAACCGGTGCAGCGACAAAGATTTCCCGCCAGGCCGCGACGAATTTCCGTAATAGTTAATGGTTTCTCGCGTGGTTTTGCCAGCATTGCCGTGGTGGCCATAATCAACCCGGGCGTACAAAAGCCACACTGTACCGCGCCTGATTTCGCATAAGCCTGTTGTACATGAGAAAGTTTGCCGCCTTTTGCTTCGCCTTCCAGTGTGCGGATCTCTTTTCCTTCAGCCCAGGTGGCAAGGTATAAGCAGCTATCTATCGCGGTGCCATCAACCAGCACAGTACACGCGCCGCATTCTCCAACGCAGCATCCTTGTTTGACGCTAAGTAATCCTTGTTCACGGAGCAGTTCTGAAAGCGGCATACCCGGCGCGGCGCGGAGCTGAAAAGGCATTCCGTTAATGACGCATTCAATGGTAATTGTTTCGCTGTGGTTCATTGCAGTTTTCCCCCTGCCGCAGCGACGGCTTCGCTAATGACTTTTTTGGTCATCGTCTGGATAAGATGCAGACGAAACTCTTTACTCGCACGCCATGAGGAACGCGGGGCGACGTCTTGCAGGACAGACTCGCTGATGGCTTCCAGCGTTTGCAGGTTCAAGGGCGCGTTTTGTGCAGCCTGTTCAGCATGTTGGCAGCGAATCGGCGTTGGAGCGGCAACACCAAATGCCAGGCGTAATTCACTGAAACTTCCATTATCCAGCCGACAATGTGCGGCGCAGCCAATCGTTGAAATATCCATCGCGTCGCGCATGGCATATTTAAAATGCGCGCTACCAGCATGTTCTTTCGGTTGCGGCGGAAAATGAAAGGCGACAAGGATTTCGTCATGCTCAAGAGATACTTTGCCCGGCCCGGTGTGAAAGCCATTTATCGGGACAAAACGAACTCCTCGCGGTGAGTGGATCTCCAGCTTCGCCTCATAAATCAGCGTTGGCGTGGCGGAATCTGCGCTGGTGGCACCGTTGCAAATATTTCCACCGTAGGTAGCGACATTACGGATCTGTGGCCCGGCAATTGACGAAGCCGCAGCACATAACGCCGGAAGATGACGCTGGGTTAACGGATCTTCAATGAGCTGAGTAAATGTCGTCGCGGAGCCGATTCGCAGCGCGCCGTCTTCCTCCAGCGTAATCCCCCGAAGCTCCGCCAGATTGTGGATATCAACAATATGGCGATAACGGTCATTGTGATGGTGGAGCTGAATCAGTACGTCAGTGCCACCGGCGAGCAGTTTTGCCTGCGGATTGTGGGTCAGCAGGTTGATGGCATCGGCAATGGTGGTCGCGCGATGGTAAGAAGCAAAATCAAACATGATGTTATCCTCAAATCAATCCTGCCAGATGGAACTCTTCGTATAACCGTTTTGGCGTCAGCGGCAGTGTATTGATTGCAACACCGGTAGCCATCTTCACCGCGTTACGAATAGCTGCGGCAACAGGAATGATCGGAGGCTCACCCAGTGACTTATGTCCGTATGCGGATTGCGGTTCATTGATTTCGACGAATGCGCTTTCCAGTTGTGGCAGATCTGGCATGGTCGGCATTTTGTAATCCAGCAGATTTGGGTTACGTACCACACCGCTTTTCGCGTCGATGATCATCTCTTCAAATAGCGCCCAGCCAATGCCCATTCCCATCCCGCCGTGTACCTGGCCTTCTGCCAGCAGCGGATTAAGAATATGCCCCGAATCATGAACATTGAGGATGCGGTTGATAGTGACTTTGCACAGCGCGATATCGACCGTCAGATCAACAAAGGTACAGCCAAACGCTGGTGGGTTCGTGGTGGTTTTGATGGAGCTTTCTGCAGAAAGCTGTCCGCCACGCTCGGGATGATAAAACGCATCCATTGCCAGATCTTTTAATGACAACAATGGCTCTTCCGGTCTTTCAACCAGCACGATATGGCCTTTTATCAAGGTTAGATTCATCGCTGACTGATGTAGCATGACTGCGGCGTGAGCGATGATTTTCTCTTTCAACAGCAACGCCGCACTGCGCAACGCTGGCGCGGCAACATAGCTCTGCCGTGACGCAAACGCACCGGGGTCGAAGGGGGTAACGTCGGTGTCTTGTGTCGAAATTACGCGGACATCGCTGACCGGGACACCCACGGTTTCCGCCACCATTTGCGAGAACACTGTGTCGGCACCCTGACCGATTTCCGTCGCACCGCTTTGTACGTTGATGGTTCCATCCTGATTCATCAACAGGCGTGCGCCAGCGATTTCTACACCAACAGGCCAGGTGTTAGAGGTGTAGCTAAAACAGGCAACGCCAACGCCTCGCCGTAAATTGCCTTGCTGGTTCTGGCACTCTGCACGGCGTTTTTCCCATTTAAAGATTTCTCGTCCTTTTTCCAGACACTCTGGTAATCCGGCGCTGTAAATACGCTTGCCCGTGAGTGGATTTGCATCGCCTTCACGAGCGGCATTACGTAAACGAATTTCTACTGGGTCTAGTTCCAGCGCAGTAGCGGCGTCATCCAGCATTGATTCGACAGCAAAAACGACTTGCGGTGCACCATAACCGCGCATCGCGCCAGCCGAGGGCAGATTGGTATAGCAGGTCTTTGAACTGTAAGCGTAAGCACAACGAGGATAAAGGTAAGCGACTTTATTACCGCCTGCGGAAGCGATGGAGTGACCGTGAGAGGCGTAAGCGCCGGTGTTGGACAGAACATCCAGACTATAACCTTTCAACGTACCATCACGGTTCACGCCCATTTGTCCATCAATGGTAAAGGCGTGGCGGGTTCGGGTTGCGAGAAAACACTCTTCACGGCTAAGGGAAACTTTCACCGGAATACCACCGAGCTTGCTGGTCAGGAATGCCGCCATTGGCTCTTCCAGCACATCCTGTTTATTACCAAAACCGCCACCGACAAACGGTTTGATGACTCGCACACATGACCAGGGAATATCCAGCGCCTGACCGACAACACGGCGAACAATGTGCGGGATCTGCGTACTGGAGACGATGGTAATTCGCGAGTCATCCTCCATCCATGCCAGAGAGGTCACACTTTCCATATGGCAATGCTGAATGACCGGTGTCTGATAATGCCCCTCGATCTGGTAATCTGCCGCATCGATTGTTTGCTGGACATTGCCTGTCGACATCATGCTTTGTTTAAGTAAATTGCCGCCGTTATGGATTGGTGCTGCGTCTTCTGCCAGTGCCGCTTCTGGCGTGGTGATAACGGGTAATTCTTGCCACTCAATGCTGACTAGTTGCGCCGCTTTTTCTGCCGTGAGCTCATCGCGGGCTACGACGATGGCAACAGCATCACCATGATGACGAACATGGCGGGTTAACAGTGCGCGATCGGCGGTATCGCGTTTATTTTCGTCAAGCGTCCATGCATGTCCTGCCGTCGCGAATGGGATATTCGGTACATCTTCCCAGGTAAAAATCGCCAGTACGCCCGGCAGGCTTCTGGCTTTTTCATCGTTAATATTTACGGCATAACCATGTGCGATAGGGCTACGTACATATTTTGCGTAACACATGCCTGCCATAACATAATCATCTGTATATCGTGCCCGCCCGGTAACCTTAGCAATGGCATCTACGCGCATACATGATTCACCTGTAGCGGTTGCTTCCCGCGCTTCCATAGAAATCCCCTTGATTTGAACATTTGGTTCTTATGGCTATGATTTAGTCTTTGCAGGCAAGAATTACGCCAGAAACGACTATAAACATGGTGGGAGGAGGGAAGTGTGATGTTGTTAATAAAACGCCAGGGATGATGCGTTTTTATCAGCAAAGAAAGAGAGGGCAGTGTATCAATATGAGTGTGATAAAAATCATTGTGATAAATGAATATTAGGCGACACTCAGGGGGCTCTCTTTTTCGTTATGACGATGTGCAAATGGGGGATCGCTATCCTAATGGATTCATTCACAATTCTTGATTTGTACATCCATTTTCCGAGCAATGGATTGGGTATCTGACAGGTGGCTGCTATGATATAGCGTCTTGTTTTTTGAGCGAGGAAAGATTTTGAGCGCAGGACGCCCGAATAAAAAAACGCTGGGTATCGTGATGCTGTTATCGGCAGGGCTGCTTCTGGCGGGCTGTTCTGGTAGCAAATCATCAGACACAGGAACGTATTCCGGCTCCGTTTACACCGTGAAACGGGGGGATACGCTTTATCGTATTTCACGCACCACGGGAACAAGCGTAAAAGAACTTGCCCGACTCAACGGCATTTCTCCACCCTATACCATCGAAGTTGGTCAAAAGTTGAAGCTTGGTGGGGCAAAAAGTAACCGCAGCTCGAGAAAAAATACAGCCAAATCAACGACGAAAACAGCGTCAGTCACTCCACCGCCAGTGGTTCCGAAATCTTCATGGCCACCCGTCGGACAACGCTGCTGGATATGGCCAGCGAGTGGAAAAGTTATCATGCCTTACTCAATGGCGGATGGCGGCAATAAAGGGATTGATATTGCTGCAGCGCGCGGGACACCAATATATGCAGCTGGCGCCGGCAAGGTTGTGTATGTCGGTAACCAATTACGTGGCTACGGTAATCTCATCATGATTAAACACAGTGAAGATTACATCACTGCCTACGCTCATAACGACACGATGCTGGTAAACAATGGGCAAAATGTTAAGGCTGGGCAAAAGATAGCGACGATGGGCAGTACGGATGCTGAATCCGTGCGGTTACATTTCCAGATTCGTTACCGTGCTACGGCGATTGATCCTTTGCGCTACTTGCCGCCACAGGGCAGCAAACCAAAGTGCTGATGGTGAATTAATCAGCAGTCAGTAGCAAGGCACTTGCTAAGAAGAGCGTAAGGTTTATAATGCCTTACGCATCTCAAAGCGGGCGTAGTTCAATGGTAGAACGAGAGCTTCCCAAGCTCTATACGAGGGTTCGATTCCCTTCGCCCGCTCCAGTTTTTATATCCTCATTTATTTTTCTTTTTTATCGAAACGTTCCATTCTTTTAATGTACTCACATCAGGTATGGCTGAATCAAATAACAATAATCAAAAATAAGTAGAACTTGAGTGCTCCTCGACATCGGCAGTCATAAACGAGTTTGCATTCGTTATACCAGTCGAGGATTATCACGACTCAAGCTACTGCATATTGACTGTTAAAATCGATACTATTGTTAGTTTTTGTCAATTGCTTTAACTTTTGGATGTTATTAATAATAACCAAATGACATTCGTTCTCTGTTCCTTGATAAACGTGTGTACATTTTTTATTCTGCGTTGCAGAAATATATGCATTAATGCATTTTTTTATTACTACAGCTTTATGTATATTAGGCTCAAGTAACAGTGCTTGGTCTATACAAGCAATTGCATCATCAATTCTATCGTTATATATATTTACCAGTGATCGATAATAGTATAAGGCGGCGATATCTAATATTTGTGTCTGCGCATGTTCAAAAAAAATACGTGATGTCGTTGCTTGTCCGGAAAGGCCGGTTATCAATCCCATGATCCCTAAAATCTTTCCATCACAAATAGTTTTATCTGACACCTTATCTATAAATGCTAATGCTTTTTGAGTTGCATCTTTATGCTCGTTCATACCATGAAGAGCCAGGGATATATAGCATTCAGCCAACAGGCAATGACACTCATTTATTAGAGACGGAATATTGTATTTTTTTTTCAGGTGTTCAAATATTGTTATTGCTTTGACAATACTTTCAGGTGTGAACTCATTCAGTGCGTTTTTTCCGTTAGACATTTCTTTTGATAAAATATTGTCATTAAAAGAATCGCGTTGACTGATCATTTCCTGCGCGGCTTTAGGTTTCTTCATAGCCAGATTCAAGTTACTGATTATAAATTGTGATACTTTTTGTATATCATCCGCTTGCAGATGTGTGCTGGCAACAAGATAAAAGCTTTTTGCATCGATCACCTCTACATATAAGCTGTTTGATGCTCCATGTTGGCTAATTCTTCCAGTTATAAAATAATCTGGTTTGAATCTGGCCAGAAAAGCTGTTTGAGATTTATTATCTATACAATACTGGGTTGCCGCCAGTGGGTATATGTAAAGGTCATCATCTTTTTGGTTTGAAATAAGTTGTACAAGATCCTGATTTAGTTTTAATGGATCATGATGACTGTGGGATGTTATAAATGGAAATAAAGCAACAGCACTACCTGCTTTATTATTTTGGTTCCCTTTTATCTTGAAAACTTGCCCACTGAATCGATACCCTTTTCTGTATATGGTTTCTATACAGCGAGTATAGCCGATGCGTTCAAAAATACATCTTAATGAATATATACACCGTGTAAGGGATTCGTCACTTACAATTACATTTTTCCACACGGACTCGATGATCATATCTTTTGATACAACGTTGCCAGATGATTCAAGCAATACAAATAATACGCCAAGCTCTTTCGGAGGTATGTAAGACTGCTCATTCCCTTTTGTAAGAATACCATCTTCTGTAAGTATTATTCCATCAGAAAAATGATATGAAAACTTAATTTCTAAATCCATTAGCTAACCCCTGTGAAATTTATGGTTATTTGCGTCCTGAATGAGTAATAAATATAACTAATATTCATATATGTTTTATTAAACTGTATATGATGTTGTATATATAAAATTCCATGACTGTTTGAATTAATTTATCCAGGATTGTTTCGAATGTAACCTGAAATATCCTTAATTAATGCTTTTTAATCATGTTTATACATAACTTGTTGAAAGGCAACAATAAACTTACACGTCTTTCATTCCTTAACTGAGTGCTAATTTTGATTTAAGATAAGAGAAAATACCCAAGTGATAGCTATGTATCGAGTTCGAACCTTGTTTGTGAACGTTATAGTAACAATAGCTTTCTCTGCAGTTTATTATGTATAAAATATATATTTGTTGCTTTTTACACAATCATGTATATCACTTCTACAATGGAGTATTCTCGCTGAGGATATTTCTTCAAATTAATACCGGCAATGTATTAATTTGAAGAGTGAGCATTATAATGAGAGAAGGGGGATGCATTGCTAATATTTTTAGAGAGTGGAAGGTTGCTGTATAGATGGCATAGTTATAAAATTATAGAAATATTACATGTGTTATTTTTATTTCAATCGTATCAGGGGTTATCTTGCACAATACATGATGGCTCTGTTACTAATGTTAAAAAGAAAACCGCGATTACCTTGTGTTTGTATATTATAGCTTATCATTTTTCCTGAAAAGACATAGAAGTCAGGAAGAAGTAGTGCCAGCTTATCATCCTCAACTTGATCAATAATATCGAATTTATTTATTTTATTGGAGGTGAGATGCAAGGTGTTATAATTTTTCAGTCCATGTGTATTCAATATCACGTCGAATTGCTTTATAAGCCTTTGTATTTTGTTTCCATGTGCCGCTCAGTGCAACTATACCTGTCTTTTTGTTTTGGTTATACATAAAGTCAAGGGTGAGATTGGCTTGTCCCTGGTCATTAAAAATAACCCAGTTGGCTGTACATTTTTCATTGTATGCGATTTTCTCTTTAGAATAATTATAGGTAATAAAAAAGACAAATCCACTAATAAAACATAAAATAAGTATCAGGCTTTTTTTATAACGAGTCACGATTAACCCCACGATAAGACAAAGTTAAACAGCCTGTGACTTCGTTATTTCTATAGCTTTTTTTGCAGGCCATAACAATCAAACCCGGAAACGACCTGGCAAGGGGAAAATATAACCATGGATATTTTTTGCAGTCAATTCCTGTCTCTAATATATGGTTTTTATATTTATCGAAATCTTTCAGACCATCGATGCTATCTTCTGTAACATTAAAATGACAACCATTTATTTCTGCAACAGTCCGGTAATCTCTAAAGAATGGTTTGGGTTGGTTATTATTCCATAGTAAAAATGCGGTAAGCAAACCCACACCAAATGCACTTAACATTGGTAAATAAAATTTAGAGCGCGAGAGTATGTTCCTGACATGATTATCTGGAGCAGCATTTATCTCTTTAACCTCATCTGTAACGTTCAAATTGAGGGGAGAGTTATGCTTTTGAACATCTATTGAAGAGGGTGGGGTATGATTTTCTATGTTGATATCGTTATTGAGCTTGAACCCTTTTCTCGGCACGGTTGCAATAAGCGAATGAGTCGTATCACCAACCGCGCGAAACCCACGCCTGATAATCGATATGTTTTGGTATAACGTGTTGACCGGTACACGCATACCTTCTTCTTCCCAGACTCTGGAGAAAAAGTCCTGCTGGGCGACCACATCTGGAAAAGCTTCGAGTAGCAACGATAAACACCTGCTTGCGGGCGTTGTCAGAACAACGTTCAACTCGGCGTCATGTACCGAAATTAATTTCTTGTGTTCCGGCCAGAACTCAATATTATTGTTAATAATCCAGTACATAGGTCAATAAAACACAGCATTAAGAAAATTGAAATGAGATAGTTTGGTAAGTATATTAGTATTTACCTAATAAATATATATTAATTTTATATTCACTACGACAATTATAATTGCAATATATTAATGCAACTTAAAACACCATGTGTATTAACATATTTAACGCTTATAACGTCTACTTCCCGGGCTTTTTCGCTCATGAATTTTTGAAATGGCACACAAAATTCACATAATTAAACTAAAAATTAACAAGCGGAATTGGAAGCTCATCTTATAAAACACGGGCATCATTATAAATGCCCGTATATACAATTATTATTGTCGATAGTTACGTTTCAATGCTGAACTGAGTTCGAACGTATAAATAATTCGTTTATTTTACCACCCATCCTTTTTTCAATTCTTTGCTTGTAGGCGTAGATGCTGCGGATATCCATGTCGAGAGTGTCTGCAATTTGATATGGATTATAGCCAGATACCATATGCCCCATTATGGTGAACTCCATTTGAGTCAATGTATTGCCTCTGGTAAATGACAGGTAACGACCAATAAACAGCTGCCTGATCTTCTCGTTAGCAACATCCAGTCCATCATCATTATATATAATAGCTGATATTGCGGGATTGTGTTTTCTCCAGTAATTAGCAAGAGATTGCATATTCCTGTCGCTTATCAACACAATTCCCATTTCCGTACTTGCAAGATACTCAATCCATCTTTATCCAGAAAAAGACGTAAAAAACTTACTGAAAAATCTACAAAAATATATCCACTTAATCGAGCATTGTGATTTTTACTTAATATGCCTTCAACCACACCACGATTAAAATACGAACTATCTTCGGGCCACATACAAAAACAGGCGTTTGCACAATACTGCAAGCGCGGTGACTTTTCTGGCATTATTTGGCAATGCATTGAGCAACTATTGCATGTAAGACTTTTATATCTACTACAAAGTCTCATGTTAATAACCTCCCTATTCATAGATAATCGCATAATTTCATTGGTTATTGATGATGTCAATACGCTCTGATTTAATAAGCTTTTAATGGGGATTTGCGTTTAATCTGTATTTGATATTATTCTCAATAAGATATTTAAGAATACATCATTAAGTTTTAAATATGGCTGGATTTCACTCGGTTAACCATGTTGGGCTTATTGCAAATCAGATAAGTGCCTAATGCATTAGGAATATCTATACTGCAAATTGTTTTCGAATAACCAGACGATATCGTGTAAATCTAAGTGATGCATCTTAAATAGTCTTATTTAAGATGTTCAGATTTTTACTGAGGATAACAGCTTGATATTGTTTGTTTATGCTATAGATTGTCAGGAGGGTGATTAATGGTAGAGAGGCATTGTAAGAACTGGAATGGTTCAAAATAAGGACTATTTTGAACCATTCACATCAGCGATTAACTAAAGAACATTACCGATACGCACAGGATACCCACGATCAACGTAATTAGATTTCCGATGGAACGCCAGGGTTTAAGGGCAGGAATGAGATACGTAGACAGTGTTGGCATGATAAAAAGAATCATGGCAATGAGCGGACCACTGATCGCGTAAATCATCGAAATTGCGTTAGGGTTGATGCAGCAGACGATGAAAGTAATCAGCGATACCAACATAATTGACAGCGCGCGGTTAAATGCTCGGCTTTTTTTAACTCCCGCCTGCTGTAACGTGGTTTTGACTAATTCCGTCGCACCTTCAATAACGCCAAAGTAGGTGCCTAAAAATGATTTAGACATGGCAACTACCGCGACAATAATCCCGGAAATTGACAACCACGCAGGGGCATTTGGCAGCATAGATAGTGCCGATAAAATGGTGACGCCTTCCTCTTTTGCCGCCTCAATATATGAAGGTGGAATTGATAACAGGCAGCTAAAGACGAAGAACAGCACGCTCACGCAGATGATGAGATAAGCGACCTTCATAATTTTTTTGCATTTATCCATAGCGTGTTCGCCGTATTTTTCTCGTCTGTCGATAGCAAACGTAGAAATAATCGGAGTATGGCTAAAGGCGAAAACCATCACGGGAATCGATATCCATATCTGGTGAAGGGTATTCTGATTGAACTCTACCTGGGTTGTTAATAAAGAAGGCTGCCAGCTACCGACCAGGTAGATGGAAAGAAATAAGAAGTAGGCAATCAGCGGGAAAACTAAAAATCCCATTACCCGAATTGTGGCGTGACGCCCCATCAGAAAAATAAGATTCAGGATTAACACAACGCCAAGACTCACCAGCATACGGATGCGTAGATCAATGACCATATGCTTCGCCAGCTGTTCAGTGAGTGAGTTGGTGATTGCCACTGCGTATATCAACACCACGACAAAAAAGGCAATGAAGTACAGAGTGGTAATCAGATTACCGATCTTCTTGCCATAGTAGTGAGTTACCGCGCTAGTGATCCCTTCGCCTGCCGATGTTTTTGAAGAAAGGATGAACTGGCATAAGGCTTTATGTGGCCAATATGTTAAAGGCCAGGCGACCAGTGCAGTAATAAACAGGACCACCGCTCCTGCTGAACCTAATTGAATAGGAAGGAAGAGCGTGCCTGCGCCAACGGCTGTGCCGTAGAGTGCGAAGCTCCAGAGAGTTTCTTCTTTTGACCAAATTTTAGACATTATTTGAACGTATCATCTACAAATTAAACAAAATGGAGGGCAATTTACCATAAACCAGGCCAGTCATGGGAGATTAACGCTATATCAACCTCTGGATTGGTGTGTTAGTAGATGCAAACCTTGCGTGCCAGTCAGATATCACCCTCCCTTCTTACGGTAAATTTCCTTTGTGATAAAAATCACTTTTTTTAAACATTTTGGATAATTGAAATTAACAATCATTTACTATTGCGCTGTTAATTGGTGCGAGGTTGTGATGAAAGATGTTGTGATTGTCGGTGCGTTACGAACACCTATCGGCTGCTTTCGTGGAGCGTTGGCTGGTCATTCTGCGGTGGAACTAGGCAGCCTGGTCGTGAAAGCATTATTAGAGCGCACCGGCGTTGCTGCACATGCGGTGGATGAAGTGATTCTTGGACAGGTTCTTACTGCCGGGGCAGGGCAGAATCCAGCACGGCAATCGGCCATTAAAGGTGGTCTTCCCAACAGCGTTTCGGCAATTACCATTAATGATGTTTGTGGTTCCGGGCTAAAAGCTCTGCATCTTGCTACTCAGGCGATTCAGTGTGGTGAGGCTGATATTGTTATTGCCGGTGGTCAGGAAAATATGAGTCGTGCGCCACATGTTTTGACTGATAGCCGCACCGGAGCACAGCTTGGCGATAGCCAATTGGTTGATAGCCTGGTGCATGATGGCTTGTGGGATGCATTCAATGATTACCATATTGGTGTCACTGCCGAAAATCTGGCGCGCGAATATGGTATCAGTCGTCAATTACAAGATGCCTACGCACTTAGCTCACAACAGAAAGCGCGTGCGGCCATTGATGCCGGACGATTCAAAGATGAGATCGTCCCGGTCAGAACGCAAAGCAATGGGCAGTTACTGATTGTTGATACCGATGAGCAGCCGCGTACCGATGCCAGTGCCGAAGGGCTGGCTAGTTTAAATCCGTCATTTGATAGTCACGGTTCTGTTACCGCAGGAAATGCCTCATCCATCAATGATGGCGCGGCTGCGGTAATGATGATGAGCGAAGCCAAAGCACATGCGTTGAATTTACCCGTACTGGCACGTATTCGCGCCTTTGCCAGCGTTGGTGTTGATCCTGCGCTGATGGGCATTGCTCCTGTGTATGCGACTCGCCGTTGCCTGGAGCGTGTAGGCTGGCAGTTGGCTGATGTCGATCTTATTGAGGCTAATGAAGCATTTGCCGCGCAGGCGCTTTCTGTTGGCAAGATGCTTGAATGGGATGAACGCCGGGTCAATGTCAATGGCGGCGCGATTGCATTGGGTCATCCGATTGGCGCCTCTGGCTGTCGCATTTTGGTTTCTTTGGTTCATGAAATGGTGAAACGCAACGCTCGTAAAGGATTGGCTACACTCTGTATTGGTGGTGGTCAGGGCGTGGCATTAACTATTGAGCGTGACGATTAGATCTGTATTTCTTCCTTATCCGTTAAACCTCTACCGCCATCAAGCTGCTTTATAATGATGGCTGGCACGTCTATGCATGTCCCATATAGAACCTGACTTTTTCCTTTCCCCTGCTTATTCGTGATCGATACTACACTTTTTACAATCGTCATCTTAAAAATGAAACAATGTTTTATTTTTAATTGAAAAGAGCACATCACGGGCTTATCATCCTTCAATAGAAAAACGAAACGATGTTTCATAATCGTTCTGGTTTCACACTTCAATGATTATCGGAGGTTGATGTGGACGTAAGACAAAGCATCCATAGCGCGCACGCGAAAACACTGGATACCCAAGGGCTGCGCAATGAATTTTTGGTTGAAAAGGTATTCGTCGCGGATGAGTACACCATGGTTTACAGCCACATTGACCGTATTATTGTTGGCGGCATTATGCCGGTAACTAAAACGGTTTCCGTTGGCGGGGAGGTTGGTAAGCAACTGGGCGTAAGCTACTTCCTTGAACGTCGCGAGCTAGGGGTTATCAATATTGGCGGAACCGGTACGATTACCGTCGATGGTCAATGCTACGAAATCGGTCACCGCGACGCCCTCTATGTTGGTAAAGGTGCAAAAGAAGTTGTTTTTGCCAGCATTGATAGTGCCACTCCGGCGAAGTTTTATTACAACTGCGCACCTGCTCACACGACGTATCCCACGAAAAAAGTCACGCCATCTGAAGTGTCTCCGGTTACGCTGGGCGATAATCTCACCAGTAACCGCCGCACGATTAACAAATACTTTGTGCCGGATGTGCTGGAAACCTGCCAGTTGAGTATGGGGCTGACAGAACTGGCACCGGGAAACCTGTGGAATACCATGCCGTGCCACACCCACGAGCGCCGGATGGAAGTTTACTTCTATTTCAACATGGACGATGACGCCTGCGTTTTCCACATGATGGGGCAGCCGCAAGAAACGCGTCACATTGTGATGCATAACGAACAGGCGGTGATTTCCCCAAGCTGGTCTATCCATTCAGGTGTAGGAACCAGGGCTTATACCTTTATCTGGGGCATGGTCGGTGAAAACCAGGTCTTTGATGATATGGACCACGTTGCCATTAAAGATCTGCGCTAGTCGCGGATATAAATTAATAAGGTATTATCATGATTTTAAATGCATTTTCTCTTGAAGGTAAAGTTGCAGTTGTCACCGGTTGTGACACTGGGCTGGGGCAGGGAATGGCGTTGGGTCTGGCGCAAGCGGGCTGTGACATTGTGGGTATCAACATTGTTGAGCCAACTGAGACCATTGAACAGGTCACTGCGCTGGGGCGCCGTTTTTTAAGTCTGACCGCCGATCTGCGTAAGATTGATGGTATTCCAGCACTGCTGGATCGTGCGGTGGCTGAATTTGGTCATATTGATATCCTGGTGAATAACGCCGGATTAATTCGCCGCGAAGATGCTCTCGATTTCAGCGAAAAAGACTGGGACGATGTGATGAATCTGAATATCAAAAGCGTGTTCTTCATGTCCCAGGCGGCGGCGAAGCACTTTATCGCGCAGGGTAATGGCGGCAAGATTATTAATATCGCGTCAATGCTTTCATTCCAGGGCGGGATCCGTGTGCCCTCATATACCGCATCAAAAAGCGGCGTGATGGGTGTGACGCGCCTGATGGCGAACGAATGGGCAAAACACAACATCAACGTTAATGCGATTGCTCCGGGTTATATGGCGACCAACAATACTCAGCAACTGCGGGCTGATGAACAGCGTAGTGCGGAAATTTTGGATCGCATTCCTGCGGGGCGTTGGGGGTTGCCGAGCGATCTGATGGGGCCGGTGGTGTTTCTGGCATCCAGTGCTTCTGACTATGTTAATGGCTACACCATTGCCGTGGATGGCGGCTGGTTAGCACGTTAATTCATCTTGCTTACATTTATGACCCTGTCACATTGGCAGGGTTTTTTATTTCTGATAATCAACATAATCCATATCATGGCTATTAAATAATCCATATTAATTATCAATTGATGAGTTTTGTTAGTTTTAACTGCTTTAAAATTAGTTGCTTAATTATAATGTCATTAATTTTACTTAATTTTAAAAGTGTAATATCCATCACATAACTGCATGTGGCAGCAATTTAATCCATATTTATGCTATTTCCGACCTGACACCTGAGTTAATTGTTCACGTATTTTTTCACTATGTCTTACTCTGTGCTGGCAGGAAAAAATGGTTACTATCAATACGGAATCTGCTTTAACGCCGCGCCCTCTGCGTGATACGCGGCGTATGAATATGTTTGTTTCGGTAGCTGCTGCGGTCGCGGGATTGTTATTCGGTCTTGATATCGGGGTTATCGCAGGTGCATTACCATTTATCACCGATCACTTTGTGCTGACCAGTCGTTTGCAGGAATGGGTGGTCAGTAGCATGATGCTTGGCGCAGCAATCGGTGCGCTGTTTAACGGCTGGCTGTCGTTCCGTTTGGGACGTAAATACAGCCTGATGGCTGGTGCTGTACTGTTCGTATTGGGCTCAATAGGATCAGCGTTTGCCACCAGTGTCGAAATGTTAATCGCGGCCCGTGTGGTTCTGGGGATTGCGGTGGGGATTGCCTCTTACACTGCGCCACTGTATCTCTCTGAAATGGCGAGTGAAAACGTGCGTGGCAAGATGATCAGTATGTACCAGTTAATGGTCACGCTTGGCATCGTTCTGGCGTTTTTATCCGACACGGCATTCAGCTATAGCGGTAACTGGCGTGCGATGTTAGGTGTTCTTGCCTTACCGGCAGTTCTGTTGATTATTCTGGTGGTATTTCTGCCGAATAGCCCGCGCTGGCTGGCGGAAAAGGGGCGTCATATTGAGGCGGAAGAAGTGCTGCGTATGCTGCGCGATACGTCGGAAAAAGCGCGAGAAGAACTCAATGAAATTCGTGAAAGCCTGAAATTAAAACAGGGCGGTTGGGCGCTGTTTAAGATCAACCGTAATGTCCGTCGAGCAGTGTTCCTCGGTATGTTGTTGCAGGCGATGCAGCAGTTTACTGGTATGAACATCATCATGTACTACGCGCCGCGCATCTTCAAAATGGCGGGCTTTACGACCACAGAGCAACAGATGATTGCGACTCTGGTGGTGGGGCTGACATTTATGTTCGCCACCTTTATTGCTGTCTTTACGGTAGATAAAGCGGGGCGTAAACCGGCACTGAAAATTGGTTTTAGCGTGATGGCGCTGGGCACGTTGGTGTTGGGCTATTGCCTGATGCAGTTTGATAACGGTACGGCTTCCAGTGGTTTGTCCTGGCTCTCTGTTGGCATGACGATGATGTGTATTGCCGGTTATGCGATGAGCGCCGCGCCAGTGGTGTGGATCCTGTGCTCCGAAATTCAGCCGCTGAAATGCCGCGATTTTGGTATTACCTGTTCGACCACTACGAACTGGGTGTCGAACATGATTATCGGCGCGACCTTCCTGACTCTGCTCGATAGCATCGGCGCGGCAGGTACGTTCTGGCTCTACACTGCGCTGAACATTGCGTTTGTTGGCATCACCTTCTGGCTTATTCCGGAAACCAAGAATGTCACGCTGGAACATATCGAACGTAGACTGATGGCTGGTGAGAAATTGAGAAATATCGGTGTCTGATTTCACAGGCCGGATGTGCTGTACATCCGGCCTTTTTTTCGCTAATAGAGATCTGGCACCAGGCCGTTGAGGCGTTTGTTTCGTTCCTTAATCAGCTCTGTGCGGTAACTCACATCAGGAGAGAGGAATGAAAACAATTGGTTTGCTGGGAGGAATGAGCTGGGAATCCACCATTCCTTACTATCGCCTAATAAATGAAGGCATTAAACAGCGACTTGGCGGGCTTCACTCTGCGCAAGTGCTGCTACATAGCGTCGATTTTCATGAAATAGAAGAGTGCCAACGTCGCGGTGAGTGGGACAAAACAGGAGAGATTCTTGCCAGTGCGGCGCTTGGATTACAGCGGGCAGGAGCAGAAGGCATTGTGTTATGTACCAATACGATGCACAAAGTAGCAGATGTCATCGAGTCTCGTTGCTCACTGCCTTTCTTACATATTGCGGATGCCACCGGGCGTGCCATCACCCGTGTTGGAATGACGCGCGTGGCGCTGCTGGGAACGCGCTACACCATGGAACAGGATTTTTATCGTGGACGGCTGGCAGAGCAATTTTCTATCGATTGTCTGGTGCCTGAAGCGGATGAGCGGGCGAAAATTAATCAGATTATTTTTGAAGAGCTGTGTCTGGGGCAATTTACCGAAACGTCACGCGCTTATTATGCGCAAGTCATTACTCGTCTCGCAGAACAGGGGGCGCAGGGCGTCATTTTTGGCTGTACTGAAATTGGTTTACTGGTGCCAGAAGAGCGCAGTGTCCTGCCCGTGTTCGATACCACCGCTCTTCATGCCGAGGATGCCGTCGCTTTTATGCTGTCGTAATTCGCTACAAAATAGCGTTAAGTGAGGCAACCAGATTCGGTAAACCTGCCTGTAAGTGCTCACTAAATGCCTGCACCAGTGCTGATGACGGACGGTGCAGGGGGCGAATCAGGCTAACGGTGAACGGAACTGCAATACTAAATCGCCGCACCACTAAACCGCTTGCCGCATAATCCAGTGCGGTGAGCGGGTTAACCACGGAAACTCCCGCCCCCGCCCGTACCATCGCGCAGACTGACGCGGCGCTATGGGTTTCCACAATCATGCGGCGTTTAACCTGATGTTCATTAAATAGTTGATCCAACAACTGGCGATAGCTATCAGTACGGGAAAGGCTGATGTAATTCTCACCCTGAAAATCTTCCGGCGTTAATACCTCTTTTGCCGCCAGCGAATGCCCCTGTGGTAAAACACAGACTTCATCTAAAGACAGTAATTCAGTACGTTCCGTACCCGCAGGCGTATGCAGCGTCTCTGTGAGGCCTAAATCATGGCGCTGGGCTGAGAGCCACTCTTCAAGTAGCGGCGATTCCTGCGGCACAATGTTTAAGCTGACTTCAGGATAGCGGGCCAGAAACGGTTGCATCAGTGGCGGCAAAAAAGACTGCGAAAAGACCGGCAAGCAGGCAATAGACAGTTCGCCCTGGCGAAATTCGCGCAAACTTTCTGCGGCACTGACAATGCGATCCAGGCCGTACCAGGATCGCTGCACCTCTTCAAACAACCGCAGCCCTTGCACGGTAGGATGTAATCGTCCGCGTACGCGCTCAAACAATTTCATCCCAATCACTTTTTCAAAGCGCGCCAGTTCGCGGCTGACGGTGGGTTGTGAAGTATGTAGCAGTTGTGCTGCTTCAGTCAGGCTTCCGGCGGTCATTACCGCATGAAAAATTTCAATATGACGTAAGTTAACGGCGGCCATCTGCTTAATCTCATTCTCCGGTAATCCATATCATTTTTGCATAGACCTGGCATAAATCGATATTTTTTATTCTTTTTATGATGTGGCGTAATCATAAAAAAGCACTTATTCGGAGTTTGTTATGCCACATTCACTGTTCAGCACCGATACCGATCTCACCGCCGAAAATCTGCTGCGCTTGCCCGCAGAATTTGGCTGCCCGGTTTGGGTCTACGATGCACAAATCATTCGTCGGCAGATTGCGGCTCTGAAGCAGTTTGATGTGGTGCGCTTTGCGCAGAAAGCCTGTTCCAATATTCATATTTTGCGCTTAATGCGTGAGCAAGGCGTGAAAGTAGATTCCGTCTCGTTGGGCGAAATCGAGCGCGCGCTGGCGGCGGGTTACAATCCACAAACGCATCCCGATGACATCGTCTTTACCGCTGATGTTATCGACCAGGCGACGCTCGAGCGTGTCAGTGAATTGCAAATTCCGGTGAATGCGGGTTCTGTCGATATGCTCGACCAACTAGGCCAGGTTTCGCCAGGTCATCGGGTATGGCTGCGCGTTAACCCGGGGTTTGGTCATGGGCATAGCCAAAAAACCAATACCGGCGGCGAAAACAGCAAGCACGGTATCTGGTACACCGATCTTCCCGCCGCACTGGAAGTGATACAGCGGCATCAATTGCAGCTGGTCGGCATTCACATGCACATTGGTTCCGGTGTTGACTATGCACATCTGGAACAGGTGTGTGGTGCGATGGTGCGGCAGGTTATCGACTTTGGTCAGGATTTACAGGCGATTTCTGCTGGCGGTGGGCTTTCTGTGCCTTATCAGCAGGGAGAAGAAGCGGTTGATACCGAACATTATTATGGCCTGTGGAATGCGGCACGTGAGCAGATTGCTCATCATCTGGGTCACCCTGTGAAACTGGAAATTGAACCAGGTCGTTTCCTGGTGGCGCAGTCTGGTGTGTTGATTACCCAGGTGCGAAGCGTCAAACAGATGGGGAGCCGCCACTTTGTGCTGGTTGACGCCGGATTTAACGATCTGATGCGCCCGGCAATGTACGGCAGTTACCATCACATTAGCGCACTGGCGGCTGATGGTCATTCCCTTGAGCACGCACCAATGGTGGAAACCGTTGTCGCCGGGCCGCTATGTGAATCGGGGGATGTTTTTACCCAGCAGGAGGGGGGGAATGTCGAAACCCGTGCTTTGCCGGAAGTGAAGGCGGGGGATTATCTGGTACTGCATGATACTGGCGCATATGGTGCGTCAATGTCATCAAACTACAATAGTCGCCCACTGCTGCCAGAAGTTCTGTTTGATAATGGTCAGGCGCGGTTGATTCGCCGTCGCCAGACCATTGAAGAATTACTGGCGCTTGAGTTGCTTTAATCGCGGCTAGTTGCTGGAGGCGTTATGACTTGCCTCCAGTGACGGTGTTGAAACTGAATGGCGACGTACCAGCGTTGGACTAAAGACGTTGGTAATTTCAGGAAGCGGGTGATTGTTCGCCAGTGCCAAAGCCAGTTCGGCAGCCTGAGTCGCCATCGTTACAATTGGATAGCGTACAGTCGTCAAACGCGGACGAACATAGCGCGATACCAGCACATCATCAAAGCCAATCAATGAAATCTCACCCGGTACATCAATACCATTATCATTGAGTACACCCATCGCGCCCGCCGCCATTGAGTCGTTATAACAGGCCACGGCAGTGAAATTTCGCCCCCTTCCCAGCAGTTCAGTCATTGCCTGTTCGCCGCCGCTTTCATCCGGTTCGCCAAAAGTTACCAGCCGATCATTGGCCGGAATACCGCTTTCGGCAAGGGCATCGTAATAACCCTGCAGACGATCTTCGGCGTCAGAAATAGAGTGGTTAGAGCAGAGATAACCAATGCGAGTATGGCCTTGTTGAATCAAATGACGCGTCGCCAGCCAGGCGCCATAACGATCGTCCAGTGCGATGCAACGATTCTCAAACCCCGGAAGGATCCGGTTGATCAGCACCATGCCGGGCATTTGTTTCATCAATGCTGTCAAATCGGCATCGGGAATCATTTTGGCATGAACGACCAGTGCGGCGCAGCGATGGCGGATCAACTGCTCAATGGCCTGACGTTCTTTTTGCTCGTTGTGGTAACCATTACCAATCAATAAAAAATTACCCGTGTGATAAGCCACCTGTTCAACCGCTTTCACCATTGCGCCGAAAAAAGGATCGGAGACATCGCCAACAATCAACCCAACGGTTTCGGTGGCCTGTTGTGCCAGCGCCCGGGCGTTGGCGTTCGGGTGATAGCTAAGAGACTCCATTGCACTATGTACAGCCAGCCGGGAAGCTTCGCTGGCTTTGGGAGAATTATTAATGACGCGGGAAACTGTGGCGACTGAAACGCCTGCCAGTCGGGCTACATCCTTTATGGTCGCCATGAAAATACCTTTGTGGGTAAACGCTTACATTCTGTCAGTGTTACGGAAAACGTCCGTTGGTTCAAGGGGCGTGGTACTTTCAGCGCGGGGATTGTGAGCGAAACGCAAATAAGTAAGACAAAAAAAGAGATTGCAAACCTTTGGTTACACTTTGCGAAACGCTGTTGCGATTGACCGCTGGTGGCGTTTGGCTTCAGATTGATAAAGTGGTGATCCCAGAGGTATTGATAGGTGAAGTCAACTTCGGGTTGATCACATGAATTACACCAACCTGCGCAGATGCGCAGGTTTTTTTTGTCTGTCATCAATCTGTAACAGTAACCGATAATTTACACACCTGGTTGCATTTCCCTTCACTCCTTTGCGTTTTCTCGCTGGCGAACAGTCTGTGTGCAGACCACAATCAAGATCCCAGAGGTATTGATTGGTGAGATTATTCGGTACGCTCTTCGTACCCTGTCTCTTGCACCAGCCTGCGCGGATGCGCAGGTTTTTTTTCGCCCCCATTTTACTGTCGCTCGTGTTCTCCTTCTGGTGTAATCTCGCACCATTCGCTTTTACTGAAGATTGAGCAAAGGGAGTTGGAATGCTTTTTAGCTTTTTTCGTAATTTGTGCCGTGTCCTGTACCGTGTTCGCGTGACAGGCGACACCAAGGCACTGAAGGGCGAGCGTGTTCTTATCACGCCCAATCACGTCTCATTTATTGATGGCATATTGCTGGCGCTGTTTTTACCCGTTCGCCCTGTTTTTGCCGTTTACACCTCTATCAGCCAGCAGTGGTATATGCGTTGGCTGAAATCATTTATCGACTTCGTTCCTCTCGACCCGACGCAACCCATGGCAATTAAACATTTGGTACGTCTGGTTGAACAGGGGCGACCGGTGGTTATTTTCCCTGAAGGACGAATTACGACAACCGGCTCGCTGATGAAAATCTACGATGGCGCGGGTTTTGTCGCTGCGAAGTCAGGTGCGACAGTCATTCCAGTGCGTATTGAAGGGGCGGAACTTACGCACTTCAGCCGCCTGAAAGGTCTGGTTAAACGTCGCTTGTTCCCGCAAATTCATCTGCATATTTTGCCACCAACGCAAGTGCAGATGCCGGATGCGCCGCGTGCCCGTGACCGTCGCAAAATCGCTGGCGAAATGCTGCATCAAATTATGATGGAAGCGCGTATGGCTGTGCGCCCGCGTGAAACGCTGTACGAATCCTTTTTGAGTGCAATGTACCGCTTCGGTGCGGGTAAAAAGTGTGTCGAAGATGTCAATTTTACCCCTGATACCTATCGCAAATTACTTACCAAAACGCTGTTTGTTGGTCGCATCCTCGAAAAATACAGTGTTGAAGGAGAGCGCATCGGCTTAATGCTGCCCAATGCGGGCATCAGTGCGGCAGTGATTTTCGGGGCTATCGCTCGTCGTCGTATTCCGGCCATGATGAACTACACCGCCGGGGTAAAAGGGCTGACCAGCGCCATTACGGCGGCTGAAATAAAAACCATCTTCACTTCCCGTCAGTTTCTCGATAAAGGCAAACTCTGGCATCTGCCGGAACAGCTTACTCAGGTGCGTTGGGTTTATCTGGAAGATTTAAAAGCGGACGTCACCACTGCCGACAAAGTGTGGATCTTCGCGCATTTGCTGGTGCCGCGCCTGGCACAGGTAAAACAGCAGCCAGAAGAAGAGGCGCTGATCCTCTTTACCTCCGGTTCTGAAGGCCATCCGAAAGGCGTGGTCCATAGCCATAAAAGTATTCTGGCGAACGTCGAGCAGATTAAAACTATTGCCGACTTCACCACCAATGACCGCTTTATGTCGGCATTGCCACTGTTCCACTCTTTTGGTCTGACTGTTGGCCTGTTTACGCCACTGCTGACGGGGGCGGAAGTGTTCCTTTATCCAAGTCCGCTGCACTACCGCATTGTGCCGGAACTGGTGTACGACCGCAGTTGTACCGTGCTTTTTGGCACCTCGACCTTCCTCGGTCACTACGCGCGCTTTGCCAACCCGTATGACTTCTATCGTCTACGCTATGTGGTGGCAGGTGCGGAGAAATTGCAAGAAAGCACCAAACAGCTTTGGCAGGATAAATTTGGCCTGCGCATTCTTGAAGGTTACGGTGTGACGGAATGTGCGCCGGTGGTGTCCATCAACGTACCGATGGCGGCGAAACCAGGTACGGTAGGGCGTATTTTGCCTGGTATGGATGCTCGACTGCTGGCGGTTCCGGGTATCGAAGACGGTGGTCGCCTGCAACTAAAAGGGCCGAACATTATGAACGGCTACCTGCGCGTGGAGAAACCGGGCGTGCTGGAAGTGCCCACCGCCGAGAATGTTCGCGGCGAGATGGAGCGCGGCTGGTATGACACGGGCGATATCGTGCGTTTCGACGAACAGGGCTTTGTGCAGATTCAGGGGCGCGCGAAACGCTTTGCCAAAATTGCAGGCGAAATGGTGTCGCTGGAAATGGTGGAACAACTGGCCATTGGCGTTTCTCCAGACAAGATGCATGCCACTGCGATTAAGAGCGATGCCAGCAAAGGTGAGGCGCTGGTGCTTTTCACCACGGACAGTGAACTGGCGCGCGATAAACTGCAACAGTATGCCCGCGAGCACGGCGTGCCGGAACTTGCCGTACCGCGCGACATTCGCTATCTGAAACAGATGCCATTACTGGGCAGCGGTAAACCTGACTTTGTCACGTTGAAAAGCTGGGTAGACGAAGCGGAACAACACGATGAGTGAGTCAGTGCACACTAACACTTCGCTGTGGTCGAAGGGGATGAAAGCAGTTATCGTCGCGCAGTTTCTTTCTGCGTTTGGTGATAACGCGCTGCTGTTTGCTACTCTGGCGTTACTGAAAGCGCAGTTCTATCCGGAGTGGAGTCAGCCTGTCCTGCAAATGGTGTTTGTAGGTGCTTACATTCTTTTTGCGCCGTTTGTCGGGCAGGTGGCGGATAGCTTTGCCAAAGGCCGGGTAATGATGTTTGCTAACGGCCTTAAGCTGTTGGGCGCTGCCAGTATCTGCTTTGGCATCAATCCCTTTCTCGGCTATACGCTGGTGGGAATTGGTGCGGCAGCGTATTCACCGGCGAAATACGGGATTCTTGGTGAATTAACCACGGGTAGTAAGTTAGTGAAAGCTAACGGTTTAATGGAAGCCTCCACCATTGCGGCGATTTTGCTCGGTTCCGTAGCCGGTGGTGTACTGGCAGACTGGCATATTCTGGTCGCCCTGGCGGCATGTGCGCTGGCCTACGGCGGGGCGGTCGTCGCCAATATCTATATTCCAAAACTGGCGGCGGCGCGTCCGGGGCAGTCGTGGAATCTCATCAACATGACCCGCAGTTTCCTGAATGCCTGCACCTCGCTATGGCGCAATGGTGAAACGCGTTTTTCGCTGGTGGGCACCAGTTTATTCTGGGGAGCGGGTGTCACGCTGCGTTTCCTGTTGGTGCTGTGGGTACCGGTGGCGCTAGGCATTACCGATAACGCTACGCCGACCTATCTCAACGCGATGGTAGCGATTGGTATCGTGGTTGGCGCTGGTGCGGCAGCGAAGCTGGTTACGCTGGAAACCGTGTCACGCTGTATGCCTGCCGGGATTTTGATTGGCGTGGTGGTACTGATTTTCTCCCTGCAACATGAGCTGCTGCCAGCCTATGCCTTGCTGATGCTGATTGGCGTGCTGGGCGGCTTTTTTGTCGTTCCGCTCAACGCGTTGTTACAGGAGCGGGGTAAAAAAAGCGTCGGGGCGGGGAATGCGATTGCAGTACAGAACCTGGGCGAAAACAGTGCCATGCTGTTGATGTTGGGCATTTACTCGCTGGCGGTCATGGTAGGCATCCCGGTCGTGCCTATTGGCATTGGCTTCGGTGCGCTGTTTGCGCTGGCAATAACGGCGCTGTGGGTCTGGCAACGCCGTCATTAAGTTTTTACCGGGGAGTGTTATTCACTGCCCGGTGAAGGTCACAGTCCAGATACCTGCATATTTTTCGGATAGTTAACGGTATACGAAAAAGGCAGACTGACGTTTTCTTTCCCCGCCAGATGCAGTTTCCAGCTAAGCTCCCCCGATTTTGCGTTGAATTGCGCCTGACCGTACTGCATTTTTTCGACCGTAATATCGCTATTAGAACTAACCGGAATCTGATCAAGCAGAGTGAGATCCACTGCTTCGGCGTAGCTATTTTTCACGTTGAGGGTATAGCTGAAATTGCGTACCGCGCCGTCATTAAAGATAGAGATGGCGTTCTCTTTTTTCAGCTCCGCCTTACGCTGGATAATCAATTTCGGATCCCGATTAAGTTGAATATCCAGTGAGCTACCATCTTCAGGTGGTTGCAAATAACCCAAGCCGGTACGGTTATTGCCAAAGAAGATCTGACTTTCACCGGGGATCAAATTCAATTGTTCCCAGTCTTTGATCTGTACCTGGAGATAAGCGTCATTACTTAGTTTTGGAATGGCGAAAAAGCGATATTTGCCAGAGACCGACTCTTCTTTGATTACCACGGTGCGCGCGGTATTGTCGCTGTCGATTTGCCACGGTAAAGAAAGCGCGTAGCGAACATTTTGCGCCGTGAAACTTTCAGGGCGCGGTGAAACTGGCGCTGCCTGTGCGGCATACTTGCGCTTGGCTTGTTGCTCCTTTGCTGCTTTTGCTGCCGCTTTTTCAGCCTTAAATATTTCGTCGGAAGAGGCACTTCCGTGCATCATCTGTTCTGACTCTTGCTTATACGCTGAAGCTGAAAGCGAGCCACTCACACTACCATACTCCGGAATATCCACATACTGCGTTTCCAGGTGCGGCAACGATAGATGGGTATCAGGTTCACTGGTTGAGAGCACCATATTGACGTTCTTCCATGCAAGCCCTGTGTACTGGTGAATGCTGGCCTTATAGACCAGACGCAGCGGCTGGTTAATGGCGCTGGCATGAATATCATAGAGCGGCGTCCATGCGGCATTTGGCGTCATATAGCGTACCACCGCCTTCGTCGTAACGGCCTGGGGGGCATAGACCTTAGCGATAATAACCAGCGGATCATCGGCTGCCTCAGAATCGCCGTTACGCATACTCTCGCGTTGCTCTAACTTTTCAATTTCAAGCTGGTTATCAGCAAGTTTCTGCGTCAACTCATTGTCGGCACGTAATAACTCCCCATTTTTCTCTTTCACCATTTGCAGATACTTGCCGACTTCGGCGGCACTTTTATTGGTTAGCGTATTGTTCGCTTCTAATACCTTCATTTGCGCGGCGATATTATCTTTCTCGGCAGTGAGGTTTGCCTGTTCTTGTCTGGCCGTTTTTAACTGCTGCTGAATGTCTGAAGGCAGCGCATTCGGCTGTCTTTCCTGTAACGCAAGACGTGAGGATAGCACCGTCACACCGCTATCCAGAGAGATGGCGATACTGTCATCGGTAACCGAATTGGCGATATTAGTGAAGATAATTTCACTTTCTCCGGCTGGTAAATTGAGTCTCTCTTCACCTTGCAGGCTGGCACCATGCAGATAAACTGTGACGTCTTTCAGCGTTAACGGCTGGATTAATTGCGCGCCCCAGGCTGCAGAAACACAACCGGCAAATAGCATAGCGAGGGGAAGTGGTTTTAGAATCAACATAGTTATCCTTAACAATGGGCACAGACATTGAAACGCGCGATGGCGTTGACAGAAATAGTCTATTGCGCTTTGTCAGGAAAAATGCGGCGAAAAGTAGTGAATATATTCTGAAAAGTCAGGATAAGAGATGCCTGGCGTAGAACGCCAGGCGGAAGATTTAAGGTGCCGGATAAGTATAAACCTGATGCACCGCTTCAATTTCAGCCAATACGTCTTCGCTTAACTCCAGATGCAAACTTTCGATGTTGGTTTTCAACTGTTCCATCGTCGTTGCGCCCAGCAGCGTGCTGGCAACAAACGGTTGGCGGCGTACAAAAGCGAGCGCCATCTGAGCAGGATCCAGGCCATGACGTCTGGCAATATCAACATACGCCGCGACGGCTTTTTGCGTTTGTTCACCACTATAACGGGTGAACCGACTAAAGAGCGTATTACGCGCACCAGCCGGTTTTGCACCATTGAGATATTTACCGGTCAGCGTGCCGAAACCCAGGCACGAATAGGCCAGCAACTCGACGCCTTCATACTGGCTGACTTCCGCCAGACCCACTTCAAAGCTGCGGTTTAACAGACTATAGGGGTTCTGAATAGTGACGATGCGCGGCAGATCGTGTTTGTCCGCCAGATGTAGATAACGCATTACGCCAAATGCGGTTTCATTCGACACGCCGATATAACGAATTTTCCCTGCGCGTTGGTATTCTGCCAGTGCATCCAGCGTATCCAGCAGCGAAACCGCAGGCGCGGAATCCGTCCAACTATAACCGAGTTTGCCGAAGCAGTTGGTCGGGCGCTGCGGCCAGTGTACCTGATAAAGATCGAGGTAATCAGTCTGTAGGCGCTTGAGGCTGTCATGCAGAGCTTCGCGGATATTCTTCCTGTCCAGCGCCTGATCCGGGCGAATTCCCTTGTCATTATTGCGCGACGGTCCGCTCACTTTGGAGGCGATAATTAACTTTTCGCGGTTGCCATGTTTTGCCAGCCAGTTACCGACATAGGTTTCAGTCAATCCCTGCGTTTCGGGGCGCGGCGGTACAGGGTACATCTCGGCAACGTCAATAAGATTAATGCCCTGAGCGACGGCATAGTCGAGTTGTGCGTGGGCGTCGGCTTCGCTGTTCTGTTCACCAAACGTCATCGTGCCAAGCCCCAGCGTGCTGACTTCCAGCGAGCTGTGGGGTATACGGTGATATTGCATAGCCGTTTCCTTTTTATAATCACGACATAAGGAATATAAAAATGGCAGAGGGAAGGGAAAAGGGAAAGCGAAAAATCTTAAGGTCAGCCGGATGCTGACCTTATTTTTTAACGTTCAATAATTTGCGAGACATCATCGCGGTTAATTTGCATCGCGTTACCTTGTTGATCGTGATAACTCACAAGCCCGGTATCATCGTCAATTTCCGGTTTTCCATCAGTCAGGATCATTCGACCATCTTTAGTGGCCATCACATAATCACTACTACAACCGGAAACAGCAAATGCCAGTCCGACTGCGGAAATTAATACTGCCCATTTTTTCATCCGGTTATCCTCATTAAGCCCATCAATGATAATAGTCTGTTTATAATCTGACGTTATACATCTTGAAAGCAGGAAAGTCTTAAACTGTGAGAATAAAGGGAAGACGTTCGCTCTCCCACTGGAGAGCGAACGGAATATCAGAGCGGATTCTTTTTATTGCGAATCAGGTTGAGGCTTTCTACTGCAATGGAGAAGAACATTGCGAAGTAGATGTAACCTTTCGGTACGTGGATATCGAAACTTTCCAGTATCAGGGTAAAGCCCACCAGAATCAGGAAAGAGAGCGCCAGCATTTTTACCGAAGGGTGGCGTTCAACAAAATCACCAATCGAACGCGCGGCGAACATCATCACACCTACTGCAATGACGACGGCCGCCATCATAATAAACAGATGATCCGACAGACCCACGGCGGTAATCACTGAATCGAGGCTGAAAATAATATCCAGCAGCATAATCTGTACGATAGCACCGAGGAATGATGAAACGCGTGTTTTCAGCCCTTCTTCTTCACCTTCGATAGATTCGTGGATCTCCTTACTGGCTTTCCAGATAAGGAACAGACCACCCAGCAGCAGAATCAAATCACGAGCGGAAATTTCCTGACTGAAAATTGTAAAAAGCGGATTCGTCAGGCGCGTAACCCAGGCAATCGACGCCAGCAGCGCCAGACGCATAACCATGGCTCCAGCCAGTCCCAGACGCCGCGCGTGACCACGCTGTGCGGTGGGCAACTTTGCGACCACCAGAGAAAGGAAAATAATATTATCGATCCCAAGAACGATCTCCAGCAGCGTCAGCGTACCGAGCGCAAGCCAGGCGTTAGGATCGGTTATCCATGCAAATAACATCTAAAAAGCCCTGCCAAAAAAATGAAGCGGTAATTATATGCCCGGAATGCAGCAGGTCAAAGCGATGGCTACTGGATCAAAAAATGACGGGCCAGCAGTGCGCTGGTGAACTTCTTCTTCAGATAAAATCCGCGCGGCAATGTCAGAATTCGTTCGCCCCGGGCGCCAATGGCTTCGGTGAGAGCTTTCGCATTCGCCGCTTTCGGTCGTATTTGCAAATATTCCCCGTGACGAGCGGTGATTCGCTCAACCTGACCGAGGACAATCATATCCATCAATTCTTCCCAGTCTTCGCGTAGCTGGCGGTCTTCTTCTTCGTTCGGACTCCACAACAACGGTGCTCCTACGCGACGCTGCGCCAGCGGGATGCTGCGCTCGCCTTCAACCGGTATCCATAACACCCGTTTAAGTTTGTGGCGGACGTGACTGGTTTCCCAGGTCACACCGCTATTGCCGGTTAATGGTGCAACACAAACGAATGTCGTTTCCAGCGGACGACCAAGACTATCCACAGGGATAGTTTTGAGTTCCACGCCTAATGCGGCAAAATCTTGTTCAGGTTTACTCCCTGCGCTGGCGCCAAGCCAGATCTCCAGTAACACACCGATCCAACCTTTATCGCGTTTTAAATTCTCCGGCGCAACCAACCCGGCAAGTGCTGCCAGTTCACCCAGGGTGTAGCCAGAAAGTTGCTGTGCTTGTGCTAATAACTGCGCTTCAGTTTCGGGAGGAGAGGACAATGGGCGAGGTTGAGACATGGCATTACACCTTGGTTAAAAAATAAGCAGCTATTTTGTACCGAATATTCAGAGTGTAACTTTTTCCACAAGCGTTATTCAATTCTATGATTTATCTTGTTTTTTAATCCACAGGTGACGGTGTTGCGCAACGTCCTGGTGGGTTTTCCAATTCTTGTCACTGAAAATAAACAGGATCTTACACCATGTTATCCACAGAAAGCTGGGATAACTGTGAAAAACCCTCACTACTGTTTCCATTTACAGCCTTGACGTGCGACGAAACTCTAATTTTTAGTGGTGCGGTGCTTAACTTAGTGGCACATTCTGTGGATAAATACGACGTTGGTTGATCTTTCGCCAACGCGTAAATGAGTGGTGTGACATGGGTCACGAATTTCTCTGTTTTATCAATATTTATGTGTTTAATGCATTGATTAATAACGAATATTTTAAAGTGTATTTTAGCGACTGATTCAGAATGCTCTGGGTTTTCCCGTGGTAATTCCGTAGTTCTTCACAACTCTATCCACAGAAAAGGTGAATAAAAACGGCTATCCACCCCGCCCTCTGTTTATAACTCTGCACTTAACTGTGAGTTATTCAATTGTTATTAGTGTGTAATGCCCTGCAGAGAGTGGTTTACCGTCTTCCTGGAGTATGAAACAATCATTCGTATATAAAGCTTTATTTTGAGGTAGTCCGGTGATTGATGACGATGGCTACCGCCCAAACGTAGGTATCGTGATTTGTAATCGTCAGGGGCAAGTGATGTGGGCCCGGCGATTTGGTCAGCACTCCTGGCAATTTCCGCAAGGCGGAATTAATCCCGGAGAATCCGCAGAACAGGCGATGTACCGTGAATTGTTTGAAGAAGTAGGATTAAGCCGTAAAGACGTTCGAATCCTTGCTTCAACGCGTAACTGGTTGCGCTACAAATTACCGAAACGTTTGGTGCGTTGGGACACGAAGCCGGTTTGTATCGGCCAAAAACAAAAATGGTTTCTCTTGCAGCTGGTGAGCGGCGATGCGGAAATCAATATGCAAACCAGCAGTACACCAGAGTTTGACGGCTGGCGATGGGTAAGTTACTGGTATCCGGTCAGACAGGTGGTGTCATTTAAACGTGATGTCTACCGTAGGGTAATGAAAGAGTTCGCAAGTGTTGTGATGGCGCTGCAAGAAAATACGCCTAAACCACAAAACGTATCTGCTTATCGACGTAAAAGAGGTTAAGTCACGCCCATTATGCTCACTCGCCTGCGCGAAATAGTCGAAAAGGTAGCCAGCGCACCACGCCTGAATGAGGCGTTAAATATTCTGGTTACCGACATCTGTCTTGCGATGGATACCGAGGTCTGTTCGGTCTACCTGGCCGATCACGACCGACGTTGTTACTACCTGATGGCGACCCGAGGATTAAAAAAGCCACGTGGTCGCACCGTAACGCTCGCGTTTGATGAAGGGATCGTCGGCCTGGTTGGCAGGCTGGCGGAACCGATAAACCTTGCGGATGCGCAAAAACACCCCAGCTTCAAATATATCCCCTCCGTAAAAGAAGAACGTTTCCGCGCGTTTTTAGGCGTGCCAATTATTCAACGTCGCCAGTTACTTGGTGTACTGGTGGTACAGCAACGAGAGTTGCGGCAGTACAACGAAAGTGAAGAATCTTTCCTGGTGACGCTTGCCACCCAGATGGCAGCTATTCTTTCTCAGTCGCAGTTGACTGCCTTGTTTGGGCAATATCGCCAGACGCGAATCCGCGCATTACCGGCAGCGCCCGGCGTGGCGATTGCTGAAGGCTGGCAGGATGCCACGTTACCCTTAATGGAACAGGTATATCAGGCATCAACGCTGGATCCGGCTCTGGAACGCGAGCGACTGACCGGGGCGCTGGAAGAAGCGGCTAACGAGTTTCGTCGCTACAGCAAACGCTTTGCTGCCGGTGCACAAAAAGAAACAGCGGCTATTTTCGATCTTTACTCACACCTGCTTTCTGACACGCGTCTGCGTCGCGAATTATTTGACGAGGTGGATAAAGGCTCAGTTGCAGAGTGGGCGGTGAAAACGGTCATTGAAAAATTCGCCGAACAGTTTGCTGCGCTAAGTGATAGCTATCTCAAAGAGCGAGCCGGTGATTTACGTGCGCTGGGCCAGCGATTGTTGTTTCACCTTGATGATGCCAACCAGGGGGCGAACGCCTGGCCGGAACGTTTCATTCTGGTGGCAGATGAACTGTCAGCGACAACCCTTGCAGAGCTGCCTCAGGATCGCTTAGTCGGCGTTGTCGTGCGCGATGGCGCAGCCAACTCCCATGCTGCGATTATGGTACGTGCGCTGGGGATCCCTACCGTGATGGGCGCGGACATTCAGCCTTCGGTGCTGCATCGTCGCACACTGATCGTTGATGGTTATCGCGGTGAATTGCTGGTCGACCCGGAGCCGGTACTGCTGCAAGAATATCAGCGGCTGATTAGCGAAGAGATTGAGCTTAGCCGTCTGGCAGAAGATGACGTCAATTTACCTGCGCAGTTAAAAAGCGGCGAGCGCATAAAAGTTATGCTCAATGCGGGATTAAGCCCGGAGCATGAAGAAAAACTGGGCAGTCGCATTGATGGTATCGGTCTTTATCGCACCGAAATCCCTTTCATGCTGCAAAGTGGTTTCCCGTCGGAAGAAGAACAGGTGGCGCAGTATCAGGGGATGCTGCAAATGTTCAATGATAAACCTGTCACCCTGCGTACGCTGGATGTCGGTGCTGACAAACAATTGCCCTACATGCCGATCAGCGAAGAGAATCCATGCCTGGGGTGGCGTGGGATTCGCATTACGCTCGATCAGCCGGAGATCTTTTTGATCCAGGTGCGGGCGATGTTGCGCGCCAATGCTGCAACGGGCAACCTGCACATTCTGTTGCCAATGGTCACAAGCCTGGATGAAGTTGACGAAGCACGCCGCCTGATTGAACGTGCTGGACGTGAAGTCGAGGAGATGATCGGTTACGCAATTCCCAAACCACGCATCGGTATCATGCTGGAAGTACCTTCAATGGTATTTATGCTGCCGCATCTGGCAAACCGGATCGATTTTATCTCTGTTGGCACCAACGACCTGACTCAATACATCCTGGCCGTTGATCGCAACAACACCAGAGTAGCGAACATTTATGACAGTCTTCATCCTGGAATGTTACGTGCTCTGGCGATGATCGCCCGTGAGGCGGAAACGCAGGGAATCGATCTGCGTTTATGCGGTGAAATGGCGGGCGATCCCATGTGCGTGGCAATCCTCATTGGGCTGGGGTATCGCCATCTGTCTATGAACGGACGTTCTGTCGCGCGCGTAAAATACCTGCTGCGGCGCATTGATTTTGCCGAAGCAGAAAATCTTGCGCAGCGCAGTCTGGAAGCGCAACTGGCGACCGAAGTTCGTCATCAGGTAGCGGCATTTATGGAGCGTCGCGGTATGGGCGGGCTGATTCGCGGGGGGTTATAGCGCGGATCATATACATATCTTTTAACGGTATCCGGCAACCAGCCAGGTTCCCTTGTGCTATTATTCGCACCTTTGGAGCGCCTGAAACCTGCGGCGCGCATTTCAATCGCTGTTCTCTTTCAGCGAAATAACAAGAACTTGTGGTGACAGATGACCAGTAGCTATCTGCATTTTCCGGAATTTGATCCGGTCATTTTCTCAATAGGACCCGTGGCGCTTCACTGGTACGGCCTGATGTATCTGGTGGGTTTCATTTTTGCAATGTGGCTGGCTGGGCGTCGGGCTAGCCGTCCAGGCAGCGGCTGGACCAAAAATGAAGTTGAAAACTTACTCTATGCGGGCTTCCTCGGCGTCTTCCTTGGCGGACGTATTGGTTATGTTCTGTTCTACAACTTCCCGCAGTTTATGGCCGATCCGCTGTATCTGTTCCGTGTCTGGGACGGCGGCATGTCCTTCCACGGCGGTCTGATTGGCGTGATTGTGGTGATGATTATCTTCGCCCGCCGCACCAAACGTTCCTTCTTCCAGGTCTCTGATTTTATCGCACCGCTCATTCCATTTGGCCTTGGAGCCGGGCGTCTGGGCAACTTTATTAACGGTGAATTATGGGGGCGCGTTGACCCGAACTTCCCGTTTGCCATGCTGTTCCCTGGCTCCCGTACCGAAGACATTCTGTTGCTGCAAAACAACCCACAGTGGCAATCCATTTTCGACACCTACGGCGTACTACCGCGCCACCCGTCGCAACTTTACGAGATGCTACTGGAAGGTGTGGTGCTGTTTATTATCCTCAACCTGTATATCCGTAAACCGCGCCCGATGGGGGCTGTCTCAGGCTTGTTCCTGATTGGCTATGGCGCGTTTCGCATCATTGTTGAGTTTTTCCGCCAGCCCGATGCGCAGTTCACCGGTGCATGGGTGCAGTACATCAGCATGGGGCAAATTCTTTCCATCCCGATGATTGTCGCGGGTGTTTTCATGATGGTCTGGGCATATCGTCGCAGCCCACAGCAACACGTTTCCTGAGGAACCATGAAACAGTATTTAGAACTGATGCAAAAAGTGCTCGACGAAGGCACACAGAAAAACGACCGTACCGGAACCGGAACGCTTTCCATTTTTGGTCATCAGATGCGTTTTAACCTGCAGGATGGATTCCCGTTAGTGACAACCAAACGTTGCCACCTGCGTTCCATTATCCATGAACTGCTGTGGTTCCTGCAGGGCGACACTAACATTGCTTACCTGCACGAAAACAATGTCACCATTTGGGACGAGTGGGCCGATGAAAACGGCGATCTCGGTCCGGTTTATGGTAAACAGTGGCGCGCCTGGCCAACGCCAGATGGTCGTCATATTGACCAGATCACTACGGTACTGAACCAGCTGAAAAACGATCCGGATTCCCGCCGTATTATTGTTTCGGCGTGGAACGTAGGCGAACTGGATAAAATGGCGCTGGCGCCGTGCCATGCGTTCTTCCAGTTCTATGTGGCAGACGGCAAACTCTCTTGCCAGCTTTATCAGCGTTCCTGTGACGTCTTCCTCGGCCTGCCGTTTAACATTGCCAGCTACGCGTTACTGGTGCATATGATGGCGCAGCAGTGCGATCTGGAAGTGGGTGATTTTGTCTGGACCGGTGGCGATACGCACCTGTACAGCAATCATATGGATCAAACCCATTTGCAATTAAGTCGTGAACCGCGTCCGCTGCCGAAGCTGATTATCAAACGTAAACCTGAATCCATCTTCGACTACCGTTTCGAAGACTTTGAGATTGAAGGCTACGATCCGCATCCGGGCATTAAAGCGCCGGTTGCTATCTAAATTACGCAACATCCTGCCAGAGCCGACGCCAGTGTGCGTCGGTTTTTTTTATCCTTCGCTAAATTCTTCGAGACGCCTTCCCGAAATTTTGCAACGCCCTGCAACAGCGTAAATAGTCCGGAAGACGCGCCGAAGAATGAGAAACTGACCCTCGTCTTTTTTTCTCCTCGTCGCATACTGCCGGCATGAAAACACAACGTGGTTATACGCTGATTGAAACGCTGGTTGCGATGCTGATTTTGGTCATGCTAAGCGCAAGTGGACTTTATGGCTGGCAATACTGGCAGCAGTCGCAACGGCTATGGCAAACCGCCAGCCAGGCGCGGGACTATTTGCTCTATTTACGTGAGGATGCCAACTGGCATAACCGCGACCACAGTATCAGCGTCATCAGGGAGGGGAAGTTATGGTGTCTTGTGAGTTCTGCCGCAGGGGCGAATGCCTGTCATGGCAGTTCACCGCTGCTCTTCGTGCCACGCTGGCCCGACGTAGAAATGAGCGACCTGACGCCTTCGCTCACTTTCTTTGGCCTGCGCAATACCGCATGGGCAGGGCATATTCGCTTCAAAAACTCAACGGGCGAGTGGTGGCTGGTGGTTTCGCCGTGGGGAAGGCTCCGGCTTTGCCAGCAAGGAGAAACAGAAGGATGTCTGTAAAAGAGCAAGGATTTTCTCTGCTGGAAGTTTTGATTGCTATGGCGATCAGTAGCGTACTGTTGCTGGGGGCTGCACGATTTCTGCCTGCATTACAGCGTGAAAGTTTGACGAGCGCCCGTAAGCTGGCGCTGGAAGATGAAATCTGGCTGCGGATATTTACAGTCGCGAAGCATCTCCAGAGAGCGGGTTATTGTCATGGTAGCTGCACTGGCGAGGGGCTGGTCATTGTCGGGCAGGGTGACTGCATCATTGTACAGTGGGATGCGAACAGTAACGGTATCTGGGAGCGCGAACCGGTAAAAGAGTCCGACCAGATTGGATTTCGTCTGAAGGAGCATGTGCTGGAAACGCTACGTGGTGCGACATCTTGTGAAGGTAAGGGCTGGGATAAAGTCACTAATCCGGATGCCATCATTATCGACACTTTTCAGGTCGTACGTCAGGATGTTAGCGGCTTCTCGCCGGTGTTGACGGTTAATATGCGGGGCGCCAGTAAGGCTGAACCACAAACTGTGGTGGATGCCAGCTATAGCGTAACAGGATTCAACCTGTGAACCGTGAACGGGGAGTTTCATCGCTGGCACTGGTTCTGATGTTGCTGGTTTTGGGCAGTTTGCTGCTACAGGGAATGTGCCAACAGGATCGCAGTTTTGCCTCTCGGGTGACTATGGAAAGCCAGTCATTGCGTCGCCAGGCTATCGTACAGTCGGCGCTGGAATGGGGCAGAATGCACTCCTGGCAGACACAGCCCGCAGTTCAGTGCTCACAGTACGCTGCAACCGGTGCCCGGGTTTGTCTGCGTTTACTGGCAGATAATGAAATCTTGCTGATTGCCGGTTATGAAGGCGTTTCATTGTGGCGAACAGGCGAAGTGAACGATGGAAACATTGTTTTTGCGCCACGCGGCTGGAGTGATTTTTGTCCGCAGAAAGAGGGGGCGTTATGTCAGCTTCCCTGAAGAATCAACAAGGCTTTAGCCTGCCGGAAGTGATGTTGGCGATGGTGCTGATGGTGATGATTGTCACTGCGTTATCGGGGTATCAGAGAACATTAATGAACAGTCTTGCCAGCAGAAACCAGTATCTGCAACTCTGGCGGCATGGCTGGCAGCAAACGCAACTGCGCGCGATTTCGCCACCTGCCAACTGGCAGGTTAACCGAATGCAGACATCGCAGGCGGGATGTGTCAGCATCAGCGTTACGTTAGTTTCACCCGGGGGCAGAGAAGGCGAGATGACCCGCCAGCATTGCCCGAATCGTCAGTAGTCAGGAGCCGCTATGTTAAGGGTCTACCATTCCAATCGTCTGGACGTGCTGGAAGCGTTGATGGAGTTTATCGTCGAACGCGAACGGCTGGACGATCCTTTTGAGCCAGAAATGATTCTGGTGCAAAGTACCGGTATGGCGCAGTGGCTGCAAATGACGCTGTCGCAGAAGTTCGGCATTGCGGCAAACATTGATTTCCCGCTGCCGGCGAGCTTTATCTGGGATATGTTCGTCCGCGTATTGCCGGAGATCCCCAAAGAGAGCGCCTTCAACAAACAGAGCATGAGCTGGAAACTGATGACTCTGCTGCCGCAACTGCTGGATCGCGAAGATTTTACCCTGTTGCGTCATTACCTGACTGACGATAGCGACAAGCGCAAGCTGTTTCAGCTTTCCTCAAAAGCGGCGGATCTGTTTGACCAGTATCTGGTCTATCGCCCGGACTGGCTGGCACAGTGGGAAGCGGGGCGCCTGGTTGAAGGGCTGGGAGAAGCGCAGGCCTGGCAAGCTCCTTTGTGGAAGGCGCTGGTGGAATATACCCATGAACTGGGGCAACCGCGCTGGCACCGTGCCAATCTCTATCAACGCTTTATCGAAACGCTGGAGTCCGCGACGACCTGCCCGCCGGGGTTACCTTCGCGTGTCTTTATATGCGGTATTTCCGCGTTACCGCCTGTTTATCTACAGGCGCTACAGGCGCTGGGTAAACATATTGAAATCCATCTTCTGTTTACCAACCCTTGCCGTTATTACTGGGGTGATATTAAAGATCCGGCTTATCTGGCAAAGCTTCTGGCTCGCCAGCGGCGACACAGTTTTGAAGATCGCGAATTGCCGCTATTCCGCGATAGCGAAAACGCCGGACAGTTGTTTAACAGCGACGGCGAACAGGATGTTGGTAACCCGCTACTGGCCTCGTGGGGCAAACTGGGGCGCGACTACATCTATCTGCTTGCCGAGCTCCAGAGCAGTCAGGAGCTGGACGCATTCGTTGATGTTACGCCAGACAGCCTGTTGCATAACATCCAGTCCGATATTCTGGAACTGGAAAACCGTGCGGTCGCAGGCGTGAATCTGAGCGAGTTTTCCCGCAGCGACAACAAACGTCTGCTTGATCCGCAGGATAACAGCGTCACCTTCCACGTATGCCACAGCCCGCAGCGCGAAGTGGAAGTTTTGCACGATCGCCTGCTGGCGATGCTGGAAGAAGATCCGACACTTACTCCACGCGACATCATCGTGATGGTGGCCGACATCGATAGCTACAGTCCGTTTATTCAGGCTGTATTTGGTAGCGCGCCTGCGGATCGTTACCTGCCTTATGCCATTTCCGACCGTCGGGCGCGGCAGTCGCATCCGGTGCTGGAAGCGTTTATCAGCCTGTTATCACTGCCAGACAGCCGCTTTGTGTCGGAGGACGTGCTGGCGCTGCTGGACGTGCCGGTACTGGCGGCGCGGTTTGATATCACCGAAGAAGGGCTACGTTATTTACGTCTGTGGGTTAATGAATCCGGCATTCGCTGGGGGATTGATGACGACAACGTTCGCGAGCTGGAACTCCCCGCCACCGGGCAACACACCTGGCGATTTGGCCTGACACGCATGTTGCTGGGCTATGCAATGGAGAGCGCCCAGGGCGAGTGGCAATCGGTTCTTCCTTATGACGAATCGAGCGGCTTAATTGCAGAACTGGTAGGGCATCTGGCGTCACTGCTAATGCAACTGAATATCTGGCGTCGCGGCCTGGCGCAGGAGCGTCCGCTTGAGGAGTGGCTGCCGGTTTGTCGCGATATGCTCAACGCCTTCTTCCTGCCGGATGCGGAAACCGAAGCGGCGATGACGCTTATTGAGCAGCAGTGGCAGGCGATTATCGCCGAAGGTCTAGGTGCGCAGTATGGCGACGCGGTGCCGCTGTCACTGTTACGTGATGAACTGGCACAACGCCTCGATCAAGAACGTATCAGCCAGCGTTTTCTTGCGGGTCCGGTTAACATTTGTACGCTGATGCCAATGCGTTCAATCCCGTTCAAAGTGGTTTGCCTGCTGGGGATGAACGATGGCGTTTACCCACGCCAGCTTGCACCATTGGGCTTTGATTTAATGAGCCAGAAACCGAAGCGTGGCGACCGTAGCCGTCGCGATGACGACCGCTATCTGTTCCTGGAAGCGTTAATTTCCGCGCAGCAAAAACTCTATATCAGCTATATCGGGCGTTCCATCCAGGATAACAGTGAACGTTTCCCGTCGGTGCTGGTGCAGGAACTGATCGACTACATCGGACAAAGTCATTATCTGCCGGGTGATGAAGAGCTTAACTGTGATGAAAGCGAGGCAAGAGTAAAAGAGCATCTTACGTGCCTCCATACCCGGATGCCGTTTGATCCGCAAAACTACCAGCCTGGCGAGTTACAAAGCTATGCGCGTGAGTGGCTACCGGCAGCCAGCCAGGCAGGCAAGGCGCATTCTGAATTTGTCCAGCCTTTACCGTTTACCTTGCCAGAAACCGTGCCGCTGGAAACGCTACAACGATTCTGGGCGCATCCGGTGCGAGCGTTTTTCCAGATGCGTTTACAGGTGCATTTTCGTACCGAAGACAGCGAAATTCCCGATACCGAGCCATTTATTCTCGAAGGGCTTAGCCGTTATCAAATCAATCAGCAGTTATTAAATGCGTTGGTGGATCAGGATGATGCAGAACGCTTGTTCCGCCGCTTCCGGGCGGCAGGGGATTTACCGTACGGTGCTTTTGGTGAAATTTTCTGGGAAACGCAGTGTCAGGAGATGCAGCAGCTTGCCGACAGAGTCATTGCCTGTCGCCAGCCGGGGCAGAGTATGGAAATCGATCTCGCGTGCAACGGTGTGCAGATTACTGGGTGGTTGCCGCAGGTTCAGCCGGATGGCCTGCTGCGCTGGCGTCCCTCTTTATTAAGTGTGGCACAGGGAATGCAACTTTGGTTAGAACACCTTGTCTACTGTGCCAGTGGTGGTAACGGTGAAAGCCGCCTTTTTCTACGCAAAGACGGCGAGTGGCGTTTCCCGCCGCTTGCAGCCGAACAGGCTTTACATTACCTCTCACAACTGATTGAGGGGTATCGTGAAGGAATGTCCGCGCCGTTGCTGGTGTTACCTGAAAGTGGCGGCGCATGGCTAAAAACCTGTTATGACGCGGCAAACGATGCCATGCTGGATGACGATTCCACGTTGCAAAAAGCTCGAACGAAATTCCTTCAGGCTTACGAGGGCAACATGATGGTGCGTGGTGAAGGTGATGATATCTGGTATCAACGGCTCTGGCGGCAATTAACGCCAGAGACAATGGAAGCCATCGTTGATCAGTCGCAACGTTTCTTGTTACCGCTATTTCGTTTTAATCAATCATGAGTTCTGTATAAAAATTGCGCAATCCATCTGCTTACTTTATGATGCGCACCAGTCACGGACTGATGGTTATATAGACACAGGCTGACTCGTTCAGCACAAGATTATATTCTGCCGGATGATTTTCTTTAAGTTATTGAATCTGGTTGAAAAATAAAGTTGATAATGAGGTTCGTGAATGCCCCGCAGCACCTGGTTCAAAGCATTACTGTTGTTTGTTGCCCTTTGGGCACCCTTAAGTCAGGCAGAAACGGGATGGCAGCCGATTCAGGAAACCATCCGTAAAAGTGATAAAGATAACCGCCAGTATCAGGCTATACGTCTGGATAACGGTATGGTGGTCTTGCTGGTTTCTGATCCGCAGGCGGTTAAATCGCTTTCGGCGCTGGTAGTGCCCGTTGGGTCGCTGGAAGATCCTGAAGCGTATCAGGGGCTGGCACATTACCTTGAACATATGAGTCTGATGGGTTCGAAAAAGTACCCTCAAGCAGATAGCCTCGCTGAATATCTCAAAATGCACGGCGGCAGTCACAATGCCAGCACGGCACCATATCGCACCGCTTTCTATCTGGAAGTTGAGAACGATGCCTTGCCCGGTGCGGTAGATCGCCTGGCCGATGCTATTGCAGAACCCTTACTCGACAAGAAATATGCCGAACGTGAACGTAATGCAGTGAACGCTGAATTAACCATGGCGCGCACGCGTGACGGGATGCGCATGGCACAGGTCAGCGCAGAAACCATTAACCCGGCGCACCCAGGTTCAAAGTTTTCTGGCGGTAACCTGGAAACCTTAAGCGACAAACCCGGTAATCCTGTGCAGCAGGCGCTGAAAGATTTCCATGAGAAATATTACTCTGCCAATCTGATGAAGGCGGTTATCTACAGCAACAAACCATTGCCGGAACTGGCAAAAATGGCGGCGGACACCTTCGGTCGCGTGCCTAACAAAGAGAGCCAGAAACCGGAAATCACCGTGCCGGTAGTCACCGACGCGCAAAAGGGCATTATCATTCATTACGTCCCGGCGCTGCCGCGTAAAGTGCTGCGCGTCGAGTTTCGCATCGATAACAACTCGGAGAAGTTCCGTAGTAAAACGGATGAGTTGATTACCTATCTGATTGGTAATCGCAGCCCAGGTACACTTTCTGACTGGCTGCAAAAGCAGGGATTAGTTGAGGGCATTAGCGCCAACTCCGATCCTATCGTCAACGGTAACAGCGGCGTATTAGCGATTTCTGCGTCCTTAACCGATAAAGGTCTGGCGAATCGCGATCAGGTTGTGGCGGCCATTTTCAGCTACCTCAATCTGTTACGCGAAAAAGGGATTGATAAACAGTATTTCGATGAGCTGGCGAATGTGCTGGATATCGACTTCCGTTATCCGTCAATCACCCGTGATATGGATTACGTCGAATGGTTGGCGGATACCATGATTCGCGTTCCTGTTGAGCATACGCTGGATGCAGTCAATATTGCCGATCGGTACGATGCTAAAGCAGTAAAAGAACGTCTGGCGATGATGACGCCGCAGAACGCGCGTATCTGGTATATCAGCCCGAAAGAGCCGCACAATAAAACGGCTTACTTTGTCGATGCGCCGTATCAGGTCGATAAAATCAGCGCACAAACCTTCGCTGACTGGCAGAAAAAAGCCGCCGACATTGCACTCTCCTTGCCGGAGCTTAACCCCTATATTCCTGACGATTTCTCGCTGATTAAGTCAGAGAAGAAATACGACCATCCAGAGCTGATTGTTGATGAGTCGAATCTGCGTGTGGTGTATGCGCCAAGCCGCTATTTTGCCAGCGAACCCAAAGCTGATGTCAGCCTGATTTTGCGTAACCCGAAAGCCATGGACAGCGCCCGTAATCAGGTAATGTTTGCGCTCAATGATTATCTCGCAGGGCTGGCGCTTGATCAGTTAAGCAACCAGGCGTCAGTTGGTGGCATTAGTTTTTCCACCAACGCTAACAACGGCCTTATGGTCAATGCTAATGGTTACACTCAGCGGCTGCCGCAGCTTTTCCAGGCTCTGCTGGAGGGCTACTTTAGCTATACCGCTACGGAAGATCAGCTTGAGCAGGCGAAATCCTGGTATAACCAGATGATGGATTCCGCAGAAAAGGGCAAAGCGTTTGAGCAGGCGATTATGCCCGCGCAAATGCTCTCGCAGGTGCCATACTTCTCGCGAGATGAGCGACGTAAAATTTTGCCCTCCATTACTTTGAAAGAAGTGCTGGCCTATCGCGACGCCTTAAAATCAGGGGCTCGACCAGAGTTTATGGTTATCGGCAACATGACTGAAGCCCAGGCAACAACGCTGGCACGCGATGTGCAAAAACAGTTGGGCGCTGATGGTTCAGAGTGGTGTCGTAACAAAGATGTAGTGGTTGAGAAAAAACAGTCCGTCATCTTTGAAAAAGCCGGTAACAGCACCGACTCTGCCCTGGCAGCGGTTTTCGTACCGACTGGCTACGATGAATACACCAGTTCAGCCTACAGTTCTCTGCTGGCGCAGATTGTTCAGCCGTGGTTCTACAATCAGTTGCGTACTGAAGAACAATTGGGCTATGCCGTGTTTGCGTTTCCAATGAGCGTGGGGCGTCAGTGGGGCATGGGCTTCCTTTTGCAAAGCAATGATAAACAGCCTTCATTCTTGTGGGAGCGATACAAAGCCTTTTTCCCAACCGCAGAGGCAAAATTGCGGGCGATGAAGCCAGAAGAGTTTGCCCAAATCCAGCAGGCGGTGATTACCCAGATGCTGCAGGCACCGCAAACGCTCGGCGAAGAAGCATCGAAGTTAAGTAAAGATTTCGATCGCGGCAATATGCGCTTCGATTCGCGTGATAAAATCGTGGCACAGATAAAACTGCTGACGCCGCAAAAACTGGCCGATTTCTTCCATCAGGCGGTGGTCGAGCCGCAAGGCATGGCTATCCTGTCGCAGATTTCCGGCAGCCAGAACGGGAAAGCCGAATATGTGCATCCTGAAGGCTGGAAAGTATGGGAGAACGTCAGCGCGTTGCAGCAAACAATGCCCCTGATGAGTGAAAAGAATGAGTGATGTCGCCGAGACACTAGATCCTTTGCGCTTGCCCTTACAGGGCGAGCGCCTGATTGAAGCCTCTGCCGGCACAGGCAAAACCTTTACGATTGCGGCGCTCTATTTGCGCCTGTTACTTGGACTAGGCGGTTCCTCCGCCTTTCCCCGCCCATTGACCGTTGAAGAACTGCTGGTAGTAACCTTTACCGAGGCTGCCACTGCAGAATTGCGCGGTCGTATCCGTAGCAATATTCATGAATTACGCATCGCCTGTCTGCGTGAAACCACCGACAATCCGCTGTATGCACGACTGCTGGAAGAGATCGACGATAAAGCGCAAGCCGCGCAGTGGTTGCTGTTAGCTGAGCGACAGATGGATGAAGCAGCAGTCTTTACCATCCACGGTTTTTGCCAGCGAATGCTCAACCTGAATGCCTTTGAATCCGGCATGTTGTTTGAGCAGCAGCTGATTGAAGACGAGTCTCTACTGCGCTACCAGGCCTGCGCCGATTTCTGGCGTCGCCATTGCTACCCGTTACCGCGTGAAATTGCCCAGGTCGTCTTTGAAACCTGGAAAGGGCCGCAGGCGTTACTGCGAGATATTAACCGTTATCTGCAAGGGGAAGCGCCGGTTATCAAAGCGCCGCCGCCCGATGATGAAACTCTGGCTTCCCGCCATGCGCAAATTGTGGCGCGTATCGATGCCGTAAAACAGCAGTGGCGTGACGCAGTAGGTGAACTGGATGCGCTGATCGAATCTTCCGGTATTGATCGCCGCAAGTTTAACCGTAGCAATCAGGCTAAATGGATAGACAAGATCAGCGCCTGGGCAGAAGAAGAGACCAACAGCTATCAGTTGCCGGAGTCGCTGGAAAAATTCTCTCAGCGTTTCTTAGAAGATCGCACGAAAGCCGGGGGGGAAACCCCGCGACATCCACTGTTTGAGGCGATCGAACAACTGCTTGCAGAACCATTGTCGATCCGTGATGTGGTGATCACCCGCGCATTGGCTGAGATCCGCGAAACAGTAGCGCGCGAAAAACGCCGCCGTGGCGAACTGGGCTTTGATGACATGCTAAGTCGGCTCGATTCCGCGCTGCGTAGCGAAAGCGGAGAGGCGCTGGCAACGGCGATCCGTACGCGCTTTCCAGTGGCAATGATCGACGAATTTCAGGATACCGACCCCCAGCAGTACCGGATTTTCCGCCGTATCTGGCACCATCAGCCGGAAACGGCGTTATTGCTGATTGGTGACCCGAAGCAGGCCATTTACGCATTCCGTGGCGCAGACATTTTCACCTACATGAAGGCGCGTAGCGAAGTTCACGCTCACTACACCTTAGATACCAACTGGCGTTCTGCGCCGGGAATGGTGAACAGTGTGAACAAACTTTTCAGCCAGGCTGATGACGCTTTCATGTTCCGCGAAATTCCGTTTATTCCAGTGAAATCAGCCGGAAAAAATCAGGCACTGCGTTTTGTATTTAAAGGTGAAACGCAGCCGGCGATGAAAATGTGGCTGATGGAAGGTGAAAGCTGCGGTATTGGCGATTATCAAAGTACCATGGCGCAGGTATGTGCTGCGCAAATCCGGGACTGGCTACAGGCCGGGCAGCGGGGCGAAGCATTGCTGATGAATGGCGACACCGCGCGTCCTGTTCGCGCCTCGGACATCAGTGTGCTGGTACGCAGCCGCCAGGAGGCCGCCCAGGTGCGCGATGCCTTAACGCTGCTGGAAATCCCTTCCGTTTACCTTTCGAACCGCGACAGTGTTTTTGAAACACTGGAAGCGCAGGAGATGCTTTGGCTGTTGCAGGCTGTAATGACGCCTGAACGTGAGAACACTCTGCGCAGTGCGTTAGCAACGTCGATGATGGGGTTGAACGCCCTGGATATCGAAACGTTGAATGATGACGAAAATGTGTGGGATGCAGTCGTCGAAGAATTTGATGGATATCGACAAATCTGGCGCAAACGCGGCGTTATGCCGATGCTGCGGGCGCTGATGTCGGCGCGCAACATTGCAGAAAACCTGCTGGCCACGGCAGGTGGCGAGCGGCGTCTTACCGATATCTTGCATATCAGCGAACTGCTACAAGAAGCCGGAACGCAGCTGGAAAGTGAACATGCGCTGGTACGCTGGTTATCGCAACATATCCTCGAACCCGACAGTAATGCCTCCAGCCAGCAAATGCGCCTCGAAAGTGACAAACATCTGGTGCAGATCGTCACGATCCATAAATCAAAAGGGCTGGAATATCCGCTTGTCTGGTTGCCGTTTATTACCAATTTTCGCGTCCAGGATCAGGCGTTCTATCACGATCGTCATTCATTTGAGGCTGTACTTGATCTTAACGCTGCGCCAGAAAGCGTCGATCTCGCCGAGGCAGAGCGTCTGGCGGAAGATCTGCGTTTGCTTTACGTGGCGCTGACGCGTTCGGTCTGGCATTGCAGTCTCGGCGTTGCGCCGCTGGTGCGCCGTCGTGGTGATAAAAAAGGTGACACCGACGTCCACCAAAGTGCGCTCGGGCGTTTGCTGCAAAAAGGGGAACCGCAAGATGCGGCAGGGCTTCGCGCCTGTATTGAAGCGTTATGCGATGATGATATTACCTGGCAAACGGCACAAACTGGTGATAACCAGCCCTGGCAGGTTAATGATGTTTTAACTGCAGAACTGAATGCGAAGACGCTACAACGATTGCCCGGCGATAACTGGCGCGTCACCAGTTATTCAGGTTTGCAGCAGCGTGGTCATGGTATCGCTCAGGATCTGATGCCACGGCTGGATGTTGATGCCGCAGGCGTGGTCAGCGTCGTTGAAGAACCGACGTTAACACCGCATCAGTTCCCGCGTGGTGCCTCACCGGGGACGTTCTTGCACAGTTTGTTTGAAGACCTCGATTTTACCCAGCCGGTTGACCCGAACTGGGTGCGGGAAAAACTGGAACTTGGCGGCTTTGAACCGCAGTGGGAACCGGTGTTGACTGAGTGGATCACCGCTATTCTTCAGGCGCCGCTCAATGAAACTGGCGTCACTCTGAGTCAGCTTTCCGACCGCGATAAACAGGTGGAGATGGAGTTTTACCTGCCGATTAGCGAACCGCTCATCGCCAGCCAGCTTGATGCACTAATTCGCCAGTTTGACCCGCTATCGGCTGGCTGCCCGCCGCTGGAGTTCATGCAGGTACGCGGCATGTTAAAAGGCTTTATCGACCTGGTGTTCCGCCACGAAGGGCGTTATTACCTGCTCGACTATAAATCCAACTGGTTGGGTGAAGACAGTTCGGCTTACACCCAACAGGCTATGGCAGCGGCAATGCAGGCACACCGATATGATCTGCAATATCAGCTTTATACCCTGGCGCTGCATCGTTATCTGCGCCATCGCATTGCTGATTACGACTATGAGCGTCACTTTGGCGGCGTTATTTATCTGTTCCTGCGTGGCGTTGATAAAGAACATCCGCAACAAGGGATTTACGCAACCCGACCCAACGCCGGGTTGATTGACCTGATGGATGAGATGTTTGCCGGTATGACCCTGGAGGAGGCGTAATGAAATTGCAAAAGCAATTACTGGAAGCTGTGGAGCACAAACAGCTACGCCCGCTGGATGTGCAATTTGCCCTGACTGTGGCGGGTGATGAACATCCTGCCGTCACCCTCGCGGCGGCACTGTTAAGTCATGATGCCGGAGAGGGACACGTCTGTTTGCCGCTTTCACGACTGGAAAATAACGAGGCGTCGCATCCGCTGTTGGCGACCTGTGTCAGTGAAATCGGTGAGCTACAAAATTGGGAAGAGTGCTTGCTGGCTTCACAAGCGGTCAGCCGGGGAGATGAACCAACGCCAATGATCCTCTGTGGCGATCGTCTTTACCTGAATCGCATGTGGTGTAACGAGCGCACAGTGGCACGCTTTTTCAACGAAGTGAATCATGCCATTGAGGTGGATGAAGCTCTACTGGCGCAAACCCTGGACAAACTTTTTCCAGTAAGCGATGAAATTAACTGGCAAAAAGTGGCGGCAGCGGTGGCGCTGACGCGGCGGATCTCGGTGATTTCCGGCGGCCCTGGCACCGGTAAAACGACCACCGTGGCGAAGTTGTTGGCTGCGTTAATTCAGATGGCCGACGGTGAACGCTGCCGTATCCGACTGGCCGCGCCAACGGGGAAAGCTGCTGCGCGCTTAACCGAATCGCTTGGCAAGGCTTTGCGCCAGTTACCGCTGACCGATGAACAAAAGAAACGCATTCCGGAAGATGCCAGCACTTTGCACCGATTGCTGGGTGCGCAGCCAGGTAGCCAGCGTTTACGTCATCATGCCGGTAACCCGCTGCATCTTGATGTGCTGGTGGTAGATGAAGCATCAATGATCGATCTGCCTATGATGTCGAGGCTGATCGACGCCTTGCCCGATCATGCGCGAGTGATCTTTCTTGGCGATCGTGATCAACTGGCCTCGGTTGAGGCTGGGGCTGTGCTGGGCGATATCTGCGCCTATGCCAACGCGGGCTTTACCGCCGAGCGTGCCGGGCAGCTAAGCCGCCTGACGGGAACTCACGTTCCGGCAGGAACTGGCACAGAAGCGGCATCTTTGCGTGACAGTCTCTGCCTGCTGCAAAAAAGCTACCGTTTCGGCAGCGATTCTGGCATTGGTCAGTTAGCTGCGGCGATTAACCGTGGTGATAAAACGGCAGTGAAAACTGTTTTTCAGCAGGATTTTACTGACATCGAAAAACGGCTTTTGCAGAACGGCGAAGACTATATTGCGATGCTTGAAGAAGCTCTTGCGGGTTACGGACGTTATCTGGATCTGCTACAAGCACGTGCCGAGCCGGATTTAATCATTCAGGCGTTCAATGAATACCAGCTTTTGTGCGCCCTGCGGGAAGGGCCGTTTGGCGTCGCTGGACTGAATGAGCGAATTGAACAGTTTATGCAACAGAAGCGCAAAATTCATCGTCATCCGCATTCGCGCTGGTACGAAGGCAGACCGGTGATGATTGCCCGTAATGACAGCGCGCTTGGGTTGTTTAATGGCGATATCGGTATTGCGCTGGATCGCGGGCAGGGGACGCGCGTCTGGTTTGCGATGCCGGACGGCAGTATTAAGTCTGTGCAACCGAGCCGCCTGCCAGAGCACGAAACCACATGGGCGATGACGGTACATAAATCGCAGGGATCGGAGTTCGACCATGCGGCGTTGATTTTACCGAGCCAGCGTACACCGGTAGTAACGCGAGAACTGGTTTACACTGCGGTAACCCGCGCGCGTCGACGTTTGTCTCTGTATGCCGATGAGCGTATTTTGAGTGCGGCAATCGCCACGCGCACTGAGCGGCGCAGTGGTCTGGCGGCATTGTTTAGTTCGCGGGAATAAACGTGATTGCCGGATGCGACGCATGGGCGTCTTATCATGCCTACGAGTGTTATGCATGTCGCATCCGGCGATTTCCATCGCTTACCCTAAATCCGCCATCAACACTTTGGATTTACGCTGGTAGTTGTACAACTGCTTTTTGCTCTCGGGCAGTAAATCAATATCCACTGGGGTAAATCCACGTTCCTGGAACCAGTGAATACTGCGCGTGGTCAGCACAAATAATTTGCTTAAGCCGCTCTGCTTCGCCTGAGCGGCAATGCGTTCCAGCAGAACCTCGCCCCGTGATGAACTGCGGTAATCCGGGTGAACTGCCACACAGGCCATTTCCCCAATCTTCTCTTCCGGGAAAGGATAGAGCGCGGCGCAGGCAATAGTCGTGTTATCGCGCTGAATAATGGTGAATTTGTCGATTTCCATCTCCAGCTGCTCGCGAGAACGACGTACCAGAATGCCTTGCTGCTCCAGCGGGCGAATCAACTCCAGAATGCCGCCAATATCGTTGATTGTTGCGCGACGAATCTGCTCCGCGCTTTCCATCACAATTTGCGTACCGATACCGTCACGTGAGAACAACTCTTGCAACAGCGCGCCATCTTCCTGATAACTGATTAAATGACAGCGACGAACACCACTGCGGCAGGCTTTCACCGCACCACGCAAAAAGCGCACCGTACCGGAGTTGTAATCGCCTTTCTCTTCCTGGGCTTCTACTCGCGCTTGCGCCTCGTTAGGGAAAAGTTCGGAGACAATATCGCCATCATCATTGGTGACGCCCTGTGAAGAGCAAAAACCAATCATCTTCTCGGCTTTCAGTTTGATGGCAAGTTGTGTGGCAATCTCTTCCGAGGTCAGGTTAAAGCTCTCGCCAGTGACCGAAACCGCCACCGGGCCCATCAGCACAATGGCACCGCTATCCAGTTGGCGATGAATCGCTTCTTCGTCAATCCGCCGGATGCGTCCGCTATGGCAGTAATCCACGCCATCATCCACGCCCAGCGGTTGTGCAATAATAAAATTGCCACTGACGACATTGATATGAGCGCCCTGCAACGGCGTGTTGTTGAGGCTCATCGACAGGCGAGCAGTGATGTCCAGTTGCAATGTCCCCGCAGCCTGCTTCACCAGCTCCAGCGTTTTGCCGTCAGTCACGCGTATATTCTTATGGTACAGCGGTTCGTGATGATGCGCCGCCAGATTCGCGTCGATCTGTGGACGCGCGCCATAGACGACGACCAGACGGATGCCGAGGCTGTGCAACAACCCGATATCATTAACGATACTGGAGAAATTCTCATGCTCAATGGCTTCGCCGCCGAGCATGATGACAAACGTTTTTCCCCGGTGGGTATTGATATAAGGAACCGAATGGCGGAATCCCTCGACCAGCTCGGTTTTACGTTCCTTAACCACGGCACACCTCTTTGCATGATTATTCGAAATTAATGTATTTTTATTCTGTTTTTTCGCCGTATGCAAGTGCGAATTTTACGCATGAGCAACTTTTTTATCAGTAATGCCGTGAATATAAAAAGAATGTTTACCGTTTTATAGATGACAGATTATGCGTCTTTCGCTAAAGTTTCCGGTCAAATTGGTCGTTTACTTGTTACACAGCTTAGATTTTTTTGCTCGGGAGAGGCATGTCAGGATCCAATACTGCAATCAGCCGTCGTCGTTTACTGCAAGGCGCGGGTGCCATGTGGCTATTGAGCGTAAGTCAGGTCAGCCTGGCTGCGGTCAGCCAGGTCGTGGCGGTGCGCGTCTGGCCTGCGTCCAGCTATACCCGTGTGACGGTTGAATCAAACCGTCAGCTGAAATATAAGCAGTTCGCGTTGAGTAATCCTGAGCGCGTGGTGGTAGATATTGAAGATGTAAACCTGAACTCGGTGCTCAAGGGGATGGCGGCACAAATTCGTGCTGACGACCCGTTCATCAAGTCAGCACGCGTCGGGCAATTTGATCCGCAAACCGTGCGGATGGTTTTTGAATTAAAGCAAAACGTAAAACCACAGATGTTTGCCCTCGCGCCGGTTGCCGGATTTAAAGAGCGTCTGGTGATGGATCTCTATCCGGTCAATGCGCAGGATATGCAAGACCCGCTGCTGGCGCTGCTGGAGGATTACAACAAAGGCGATCTCGAAAAACAGGTGCCGCCTGCGCAAAGTGGTCCGCAGCCAGGTAAGGCAGGGCGCGATCGCCCGATTGTCATCATGCTTGACCCTGGCCACGGTGGCGAAGACTCCGGCGCGGTGGGGAAATACAAAACGCGTGAAAAAGACGTGGTATTACAGATTGCCCGCCGTCTGCGCTCTCTGATCGAGAAAGAGGGCAATATGAAGGTGTACATGACGCGTAATGAAGACATCTTCATTCCATTGCAAGTGCGCGTAGCAAAAGCACAGAAACAACGTGCTGACCTGTTTGTCTCTATCCATGCAGATGCCTTTACCAGCCGCCAGCCGAGCGGCTCCTCGGTGTTTGCGCTTTCGACCAAAGGCGCAACCAGTACTGCGGCAAAATATCTGGCGCAAACCCAGAACGCCTCGGACTTAATTGGTGGTGTGAGCAAAAGTGGCGACCGCTATGTCGACCACACCATGTTTGATATGGTTCAGTCGCTGACCATTGCCGACAGCCTGAAGTTTGGTAGAGCAGTACTGAATAAACTAGGGAAAATCAATAAGTTGCATAAAAATCAGGTCGAGCAGGCCGGGTTTGCCGTGCTGAAAGCGCCTGATATTCCCTCCATTCTGGTCGAAACGGCGTTTATCAGTAACGTTGAGGAAGAGCGCAAACTGAAAACGGCGACTTTCCAGCAGGAAGTTGCAGAGTCCATTCTTGCGGGAATTAAAGCGTATTTTGCCGATGGAGCGACGCTGGCGAGAAGGGGATGATGTTTAATTTATCCATTCAATGAATTTATATTTAATTGAATGGATATCATTTATATGAATGTTAAACGATGATTTTGTGACTGCTGTCGAATATTTGAAAGTTAGCTTGAAAAATAAGCCTAGCGTCTCTTTTATTAAAGGCAATCCAGTGTAAGGTATAGGCATTAGTTAATCATCTTGTAACTGTTAAATCAGGCAAGGCAATGTTTGAAGTAATTATTACTTCTGACGTGCCTTGCCTTTTTTTTTGGAGCCATGAAATGATCATCGAAAAAGTCATGAACAATAATTGTGTGCAGGCATCGATGAATGGACAGGAGGTTATCATTTCTGGACCTGGCGTCGGTTACAACAAAAAATATGGTATGTCTGTACCCGAGCATCCGGCTAACCGAATTTTTTATGTCAGGAATGAGCAAAAAAATAAACTCTACAAACTGATTGAGCATGTGGATATTGAGTATGTATTTGTGGCTGAAAAGATAGTGCAATATGCGGAGATCAATCTTGAAAAAAAGCTAAATCCTTCGCTACTACTGATTCTTGCCGATCACATTTCGAATGCAATATCCCGAATCGCCTCCGGAATACAAATTAATAATGTTTTCCTTGAGGAAATCAAAGCGTTGTATAAAGCAGAATATGTGATAAGTCGGGATGCATTAACAATCATCAATGATCAGTTTAGCTTTCAACTTCCGGATGACGAGATTGGTTTTATTGCATTACATATTTTAAATAACTATGAAAACTCAATTGATTATGAATCTGTAAGAATTATTGAGTTGTCTCAAAAAATTACGGAGATTATTGAGGACATTTATAACAGAAGGGTGGACAGGAGTTCATTTAACTATTCAAGATTTATGATGCATCTTAAGTATTTTTCTTGTCGAGTATTATGCAATGAAAAAATAAAACAGAAAGATATTGGCGATATCTATGAACAGTTTCTTGAAAAAGATATTCAATTGCAACGCGCTATTCATGAAATAGAAAGGTATCTGTACAGCACGTTTAAATATGAATTGATTTTAGAAGAAAAGCTATATCTCTCTATTCGCACCAAAGTATTAATGGACTAACTACATATAATATTTTTATGAGATAACCAGCATGAAACAAAAGAAAGCCTGGAGTTTTTTTCAGAGCCTGGGGAAAGCATTTATGTATCCCATCGCTCTGCTAAGTGTATGTGGCATGATGTTAGGCCTGGGAAGTGGTTTAGCCAGTGATGACATGGCAAAGTTAATTCCATTGCTGGCCATTCCAATAATTAAAACCATACTTGATTTCATTGTTAGTCTTGGTTTGTTTGCTTTTGTTAATTTACCTGTACTATTTGCAATAGCGATTCCATTAGGATTATTAAAAGAGAAAGATGATAAAGCCTATGGTGCATTTTCTGGCTTAATTGGTTTTATGGCGATGCATTTGGGAACAAATTTTTACCTTAAACAACACGATTTATTGGTCGCTGCTGACCAAATGTCGACACATGGACAAACTATCATTCTTGGTATCCAGTCCTATAATACCAGTGTGCTGGGAGGGATTGTTTCAGGATTATTAGTCGCCAGCATTTATAAAAAGATCGTTAACTTACGCATTCCTGAGTCATTAGGTTTTTATAGTGGTCCGCGCCTGGTGCCTATCATTACACTAATTGTGATGAGTGGGTTTGGCCTGATTATTCCTTTTATCTGGCCGCCATTTTTCAATCTTTTCATGCTCATTGGTCACTGGATTTCAACTTCCGGTCCTGTCGGTTATTTCTTCTATGCAGTTGCTGAACGCGTGACGATACCTTTTGGCCTAAACCATCTGGTGACATCAGTTTTCCGATTTACCCCAATTGGCGGTTCGGCAGTAATTGGTGGCGAAGAATATTACGGCACCCTGAATATGTTTATGGCGTACGTCAAAGAGAATACTGTTATTCCGCTGGATTTGGCGGGGAAAATGGAACAGGGCAAACTGATGATCCAGTATGGTCTGGCTGGTGCCGCGCTGGCGATGTATCGCACCGCTCATGCTCAGAACAGAAAGGCCATCGAAGCATTGCTTATTTCCGGTGTGCTGACGGTCATTATTGGTGGCGTTAGCGAACCGATTGAATTTCTGTTCTTGTTTGTCAGTCCGCTGCTGTTTGTCTTCCATGCTTTTATGAATGGATTCGCTAACATGGTTCTGCCATATATGGGCGTGAAGATGGGGTTTACTGGCGATTTGATTCAGTTTATTAGCTTTGGTGTCTTACGTGGCACAAGAACGGGCTGGCCGATAGCGGTTTGTGTAGAAGTGGCCTATTTCTTTATTTATTACTCTGTGTTCCGTTGGACCATTCTTAAATTTAACCTGATGACCGTAGGACGTGAAGAGTCCAGCCCCATCGCGATAAACGCTCACGAAGATACTGCTATAGCGAATATCCCAACTCATGATAAATCAGAGCTGCAGGCGGCGGCGCAGATGGTTCAGGCACTTGGCGGTAGAGAGAATATTAAATCTCTGGATAATTGTGTAACTCGTTTACGTTTAACTATCGCAGATATGGGATTAATTGATGAGGTTGCGATAAAAAGAGCTGGAGGGATTGCGGTTGTTAAACTTGATCAAAATACCCTACAAGTCATTATCGGCACTAAAGTCATCGCCCTACGTCGGGATATGGATAATTACATGGGGATACGCTAATGGATATTTTTAATACCCCAATTTCCCGTAAAGGAACATATTGTACCCAGTGGGACTTTTGTCAGGACAGATTTGGTGTAAAAGATGTATTGCCATTCTCTATTTCAGATATGGATCTTCCGATACCGGAAGCTATCACCAGAGCATTAAAAAAACGCCTGGAACACCCGATTTTAGGGTACAGCCGTTGGCAACATGATGACTATCTGAATGCGATAGTTAATTGGTATTATAAACAGTATAAAACAGACATTAAACAAGAATGGATAACTTATAGCCCAAGTGTGATGTATTCCATTGCTAAAGCAATAGAGTTATTGACATCGAGTGGCGATAATATTCTTATTTTCACACCTGTTTATAACGCATTTTTTGATGTAATTAAAAATAGTGGACGAAATACGCTGGAAACTTCTTTGAGTAAAGATAACGAGGGAGGTTACGTTATCGACTGGCAAGATTTTGATCTAAAAATTAAAAAAGCGAAGATGGTGTTAATATGCAATCCTCATAACCCGACAGGAACCGTCTGGTCTGATGATTGTCTGCATAAAATCGCTGCAAGATGTGCAAGACAAAACGTTTGGTTGTGTTCAGATGAAATCCATAGTGATTTTGTATTTAATCGTTGCTTCACGTCTGCGCTTAAAATAATAAATGAAAAGGTGGTGGTGTTTAATTCGATATCGAAAACATTTAACGTTCCTGCGCTAACGGGTTCGTATATGATTTCACCTGATGAGAATTTCAATCACCAATTCAGAACGATATCGAGGTATCGCGATTTTGTAAACTCCCCATCAGTACTGAATGTAATTGCGACCATTGTTGCCTATAACGAATGTGAGGAATGGTTAACGTCATTAAAGAAACATCTTTCTTCAAATATTCAATTTACCCAGCGGTATATAAATGAAAACATTCCGGAGTTAATCGTGAAGCCGGCTGCTGGTTGCTATTTTTCGTGGATTAATTGCTCTGCCATTGGTTATCCCTTTGATAAATTCTACAGCCGATTAATTCACGAAGGCAAAGTAGGCATTATGGCGGGTCATGTCTATGGAACAGAAGGGGAGGGCTATCTTCGTCTGAACCTGGCTTGCAGTCGAGAAAAGTTATATATGGGACTTACGCGCATTGCAGGTGTAATCAGAAATATTAATCAGGAAAAAGAAAATGAACAACACGGATCTTATCCATCTTATTAAACATTTTATGCGCAACGAGCATAAAGCAGTTGAAGAGGTTATCGATTCTCCCCTTTCGGAATTTGCTGCTTTAATTAAAATATTACAATCTTGTCAGGGTAAAGTTGTTTTTATTGGCGTAGGGAAGTCCGGCATTATTGCCAGAAAACTTGCTGCAACATTTGCCAGCACCGGAACTCCCTCGTTTTTTATTCACGGTACGGAAGCGGTACATGGCGATCTTGGAATGGTGACGAAAAACGATATTGTTATTCTTATTTCAAACAGTGGTGAGACGGCAGAAATTCTGGCAACACTACCGAGTCTGAAAAAAATGGGTAATTATTTGGTCTCCTTTACTCGCAGTCATCGCTCATCGCTTGCGATAAGTTGTGATTTATCCGTTGAAATTCCCGTCAAAAGCGAGGCGGATAATTTAGGTTTAGCGCCGTCATGTTCGTCTACAGTGGTTTTGGTTGTTGGTGATGCGGTGGCGCTTGCACTCTCCGAATTGAAAAAATTTACTCGTGCCGATTTCGGCTTATATCATCCAGGAGGTGCGCTCGGTATTAAAGCAAACTCATAGTTTCAGAATATAAAAACAGTAACCGGTCACGCCATCTTTGGGGTGGCGTTCATTGAAGTGAGTGTCAGCTATGAAAAACGTTCTGGTCACCGTTCCCAGCTTTTCAGCACGCTGTGTTTCCGCCAGCAAGTTGCTAAGAGAGAATAATTTTAACCTTATTATTAAGAATAATGTGGAGCATCTGGTTAAATCAGAATCCACGGCATTACGAGAATCTATTTGTGCGGTCATTGCCGGAAAGGATTGTTATCAGGCGGACACGCTATCACTACTGCCCGGTGTGAAAATAATATCGAGATTTGGGACGGGAATTGATAATGTTGATCTTCGCACGGCACGACATTCAGGGATTGTGGTCAATAATGCGGTTGGGATTAATTCAAATGCGGTTGCGGAATTTATCATTGGCCTTATCTTCGCGAGCATAAGAAATATCCCAGGCAGCTATTATGCAATGCAAAATGGTTACTGGGGTGAGTCGCATGGTTGTGAATTACAGGGGAAACGGATTGGCTTGCTTGGCTACGGTAATATAGGTAAAACCCTGGCGAAAAGGTTGTCCGGTTTTGATGTTGAGCTTTTAGCTTTTGACAAACAACCCGATTATCAGGTTGCTGGCAAAACCGGAGTTCAGTTTGTATCAATTGAAGATATCTTTATGCAATCGCATGTCATCATTGTTCTTTTGCCTTTTTCGCCTGATCTGGAGAACTTCATCAGCCATAAATATTTGTCGATGATGCGCAATGGCGCGCTGATCATCAATGCCGCAAGGGGAAAATTGCTGGATGAGGGCGCTTTACTTCAGGTGATTGAAGAACGAAATGTTTTTGCGGCGCTGGATGTTTTTAGCTCTGAACCGCTGGCGCAATTTAGCCCATTGCTGCATACCAAAAATATCATTACAACGCCGCATATTGCAGCCTCCACCGTTGAGTCATACCAGCAAACCGGGATACACGTTGCCCAGTCGATAATTGATTTCTTTGCGGGGAGGGAGATAAAAAACGTGCTGTGAGTTCAGCGAACGAAGATTTTAGATACAAAAAAACCGCAATCCGTGAAACACGTTGCGGTTTATCAGCATTCTAAGTATTGGTTGCGGGGGCCGGATTTGAACCGACGACCTTCGGGTTATGAGCCCGACGAGCTACCAGGCTGCTCCACCCCGCGTCCGTGGATGCGCACTATACTCCGCTCGCGTTTTCATGCAACCTTTTTTTTACCCGGATCACGGATTTGGCATGATTTTGAACAAAAACAAAACACTACCGCCTATTTTTTGTGCAAAATTTGCGTCAGGGAGAGTCTGCTCATTTCATTAAACGCGACGGTTTGTTATCTTCGTTGTGCCTTATTTTTTAACCTGAAGAAGAGAACAATGAAAGGACGTTGGGTAAAGTACCTTCTTATGGGCGCTGTTGTGGCGATGCTTGCCGCCTGCTCCTCCAAACCAACCGATCGCGGACAGCAATATAAAGACGGGAAATTTACCCAGCCTTTCTCTCTGGTGAACCAGCCAGATGCCGTTGGCGCACCAATTAACGCCGGTGATTTTGCCGAGCAAATTAACCATATTCGTAACTCGTCACCGCGTCTGTATGGCAACCAGAGTAATGTTTATAACGCGGTGCAAGAGTGGCTGCGCGCAGGCGGTGATACCCGCAATATGCGCCAGTTCGGCATTGACGCCTGGCAGATGGAAGGCGCGGACAACTATGGCAACGTGCAGTTTACAGGCTATTACACGCCGGTAATTCAGGCGCGCCATACCCGTCAGGGCGAGTTCCAGTATCCTATTTATCGTATGCCGCCAAAACGCGGCCGTCTGCCGTCTCGTGCGGAGATCTACGCGGGGGCACTGAGCGATAAATATATCCTCGCTTACAGCAACTCTCTGATGGATAACTTCATTATGGATGTACAGGGTAGCGGGTATATCGATTTTGGCGACGGCAGTCCGCTTAACTTCTTCAGCTATGCCGGAAAGAACGGTCATGCCTATCGCAGTATTGGTAAGGTGCTGATCGATCGTGGCGAAGTGAAAAAAGAAGATATGTCGATGCAGGCTATTCGTCACTGGGGGGAAACGCACAGTGAAGCCGAAGTTCGCGAACTGCTGGAACAGAATCCGTCTTTCGTCTTCTTTAAGCCGCAATCTTTTGCACCGGTGAAAGGAGCAAGTGCTGTGCCGCTGGTTGGTCGTGCTTCTGTTGCCTCCGATCGCTCGCTCATCCCGCCAGGCACTACCTTGCTGGCAGAAGTACCGTTGTTGGATAATAACGGTAAATTTAACGGTCAGTACGAACTGCGTCTGATGGTGGCGCTGGATGTCGGTGGCGCAATCAAAGGCCAACATTTCGATATCTATCAAGGGATCGGGCCGGAAGCCGGACACCGCGCAGGTTGGTACAACCACTATGGACGTGTCTGGGTGCTGAAAACGGCACCGGGTGCAGGTAACGTCTTTAGCGGCTGATGTGTTATTCTGTACGCCGTTTTTACGGATAAGACAGCATGAGGGATAACCTCATCTCCTGATTGTTGACTAAGTGCGCATTGTTCATGCCGGATGCGGCGTGAACGCCTTATCAGGCCTACAAATCATGCAAATTCAATATATTGCAGGAGTTATGTAGGCCCGATAAGCGTAGCGCATCAGGCATTTATGCGTTTAGGGTGGGGGATAACCTCACCCTTTTTAATTCTGAGGTGCTATGTCTGTGGTAATTAGTGATGCCTGGCGTCAGCGTTTTGGCGGCACTGCGCGTCTGTATGGTGAGAAAGCCTTGCAACTATTTGCCGATGCACATATCTGTGTGGTCGGCATCGGTGGTGTCGGTTCCTGGGCGGCGGAAGCTCTGGCGCGCACGGGGATTGGCGCAATCACGCTTATCGATATGGATGATGTGTGTGTCACCAATACCAATCGGCAAATTCACGCGCTGCGTGATAACGTCGGGCTGGCAAAAGCGGAAGTGATGGCGGAGCGTATTCGCCAGATTAACCCGGAGTGTCGGGTGACAGTGGTGGACGATTTCGTGACGCCGGATAACGTAGCGCAATATATGAATGCCGGTTATTCGTATGTTATTGATGCCATTGACAGTGTGCGCCCCAAAGCGGCACTAATCGCATACTGTCGTCGCAATAAAATCCCATTGGTAACGACGGGGGGGGCCGGCGGGCAGATTGATCCGACGCAGATTCAGGTTACTGACCTGGCGAAGACTATTCAGGACCCGCTGGCGGCGAAGCTGCGTGAGCGCCTGAAAAGCGATTTTGGCGTGGTGAAAAACAGCAAAGGTAAGCTCGGTGTGGATTGCGTGTTTTCTACCGAGGCGTTGGTATATCCGCAGTCAGACGGTACGGTCTGTGCGATGAAAGCCACGGCGGAAGGACCAAAGCGAATGGATTGCGCATCAGGATTTGGTGCGGCAACGATGGTGACCGCCACCTTTGGTTTTGTTGCGGTTTCTCATGCGCTGAAGAAGATGATGGCGAAAGCGGCGCGCAAGGAATAACCATTATGTCGGATGCGACGTGAGCGTCTTATCCGACCTGGATCTGTGCTTAAACCTGTTTCGCCGCCGCGATAATCGCCTCGCTTAATGCATTCAGCCCCTGACTGCGTGAGGCACTAAGTTGCGCACGCAATCCCAGCTCATCAAACAACGCCAGCGGCGACTGCGTTTGTAACTCGGCGGCGGTTTTGCCCTCCACGGCGGTCAACAACACTGCCAGCAGACCGCGCACAATGCGCCCTTCGCTGTCGCCAAAGAAATGCATCTTGCCGTTTTCAGCCACGGTATACCCCAGCCAGACGCGGTTTTCGCATCCGGCAATCTCTTTGGCCTGTACTTTTAATTCATCAGGTAAAGCCGGAAGCTGTTTCCCCAGCATGATCAACTGGCGATATTTCTCTTCCCACTGCGTCAACGGCGCGAAAGTATCGCGTAACGTCTCTGCGGTAACGGTTGTGCCGAACGGATGTCCGGCGAATTGCGGGTTTGTCATTAATCCACCAATAATTCCAGCGCGCGGTCAACGGCGTTCACCAGCGCATCCACATCACTCTTTGTATTATATGGCGCAAAAGAGGCGCGCAGTGTGCCGGTTACGCCTAATTCTGCCAGTAGCGGCTGAGCGCAATGCTGCCCGGCGCGCAGGGCAATACCGTACTCTGCCAGCAAAGTCACCATATCGCTGTGATGAACCCCCGCGAAATCAAAGGCCAGCAGGCTGGAATCCTGGCAGCGGAATGAACGAAAGCCTGGACGTTTTGCCAGCGCATCTTCTGCAAGCGTCGCCAGGCTACGACTCCAGCTTTCTGCCTGGTTAATATCATAATCTGCCAGCCATTCCAGCGCCGCGCTTAACCCAATGACGCCTGCGACGTTGGGCGTTCCGGCTTCCAGTTTCCACGGAGCAGACTGTGTGGTGAAGCCGTCAAAACTGACTTCGTGAATCATTTTGCCACCGCCGAGCCAGGGCGACATTGCTTCCAGCAGTTCTGGTTTGCCATACAGCACGCCGATACCCGTCGGGCCGTAAAGTTTGTGACCTGAAAAAGCGTAGAAATCGATATCCAGTTGCTGAACATCTGCAGGGAAATGCACCGCCCCCTGAGCACCATCAACCATCACCACCATCCCGGCTGAATGGGCAAAGGTAATCGCTCGTGCCAGATCCGGGCAGCCGCCAGTGACGTTCGACATCTGGCCCAACGCCAGAATCCGGCTACGGGGAGTAATCAGCTCTGGTAACAAATCGACATCTGGCAGCCGCTGCGCATTAAGCGGCAACTTCACCACTTTGGCTCCGGTTTGTTGGGCGACCATCAGCCAGGGGACGAGGTTGGCGTGGTGCTCTGCCACGCTGACAATAATTTCATCGCCCGGTTGCAGACGCGGACGCGCATAGCATTGCGCCACCATGTTGATGGATTCGGTGGTGCCGCGCGTCCAGACAATGGTTTTGTCATCTGGAGCATTGAGCAATTGCGCCACTTTCTCCCGCGCAGCCTCATAACGTGCGGTCAGACGTTGGGCTTCGGCAAACTGGCTGCGATGGACGTTTCCGGCGCTAAGGCTATAGAACTGTCGGGTAGCCTCAACCACGGCTTCGGGCTTGAGCGCGGTTGCGGCACTGTCGAGATAGACGCCCGCATCCTGTAATGCGGGAAACTGCGCACGGAACTGCGCGGGATTAAAAACGTTCATGGTACTCCTCGGCTTGATTCACCGATCGTGACGCAAAATTCACTTTGATACAAGGAGAGTGCTAACCATCGGAATTATCTGGATATCCTGGCGAAGCCGCGTCAGTAACATATGCTGAATAGTGTTAGGCGTTAATTTTAGCCTGTTAATCAATACTATTAAGATTTATTAATCGCTTTAAGGAGAAGAAGATGAAAAAGACTGCCGCAATTATCTCTGCCTGTATGCTGACTTTTGCCCTGAGCGCCTGTTCCGGTTCGAACTATGTGATGCACACCAATGACGGACGTACCATCGTCTCTGACGGTAAACCACAAACTGATAATGAAACCGGTATGATTTCGTATAAAGACGCTAATGGCAACAAACAGCAGATCAACCGTACCGACGTGAAAGAGATGGTCGAGCTGGATCAGTAATTCGCGATCGCAAGGTAAAAAAAAGCACCGCAATTAGGCGGTGCTACATTAATCACTATGGACAGACAGGGTAAATGTACAGGAAGTGAAAAAAGGTAGCTTAGCTACCATGGTCTGAATCGCAGACCAATTGCAAACACAACAACACAACATCACAACCGTAAGCCAAAAGTTCACCAGAACACGCATTCCGATAAAACTTTTCGTTCCGGCTCAGGAAGTGCCGCCACTATAGGTATTTGCTGGTAGAAGCTCAACGGACAATTTATAATGGCTCAGATAAAAAAAACTAATAGGTTACATAGTGTAATCTAATTGTTAAATTCATTTAACATCAAAGTTTAAAAGCCATGTCAAAACGATTACCACCGCTAAATGCCTTACGAGTTTTTGATGCCGCCGCACGCCATTTAAGCTTCACGCGCGCAGCAGAAGAGCTTTTTGTGACCCAGGCCGCAGTAAGTCATCAAATCAAGTCACTTGAGGATTTTTTGGGACTGAAACTGTTCCGTCGCCGTAATCGTTCACTCCTGCTGACCGAAGAAGGGCAAAGCTATTTCCTCGATATCAAAGAGATATTTTCGCAATTAACCGAAGCGACGCGTAAACTCCAGGCTCGTAGCGCCAAGGGGGCGTTGACGGTCAGTTTACTCCCCAGTTTTGCCATCCACTGGCTGGTGCCGCGACTTTCCAGCTTTAATTCAGCTTATCCGGGAATCGACGTTCGAATCCAGGCGGTCGATCGCCAGGAAGATAAACTGGCGGATGATGTTGATGTGGCGATATTTTATGGTCGGGGCAACTGGCCGGGGCTGCGGGTCGAAAAACTTTATGCCGAATATTTGTTGCCGGTGTGTTCCCCGCTACTGTTAACCGGCGAAAAACCCTTGAAGACGCCAGAAGATCTGGCTAAACATACGTTATTACACGATGCGTCCCGGCGTGACTGGCAGACATATACTCGCCAGTTGGGGTTAAATCATATCAACGTTCAACAAGGGCCGATCTTCAGTCACAGCGCGATGGTGCTGCAAGCGGCTATCCACGGGCAGGGAGTCGCATTGGCGAATAATGTGATGGCGCAATCGGAAATCGAGGCCGGACGCCTTGTCTGCCCGTTTAATGATGTTCTGGTCAGTAAAAATGCTTTTTATCTGGTATGTCATGACAGCCAGGCAGAACTGGGTAAAATAGCCGCCTTTCGCCAATGGATCCTGGCGAAAGCCGCTGCTGAACAAGAAAAATTCCGCTTTCGTTATGAACAATAATTTACGTAGGGTACGACCATGACCAGCCGTTTTATGCTGATTTTCGCCGCCATTAGCGGCTTCATTTTTGTGGCTCTCGGCGCTTTTGGCGCGCATGTGTTAAGTAAAACCATGGGAGCCGTTGAGATGGGCTGGATCCAGACCGGCCTCGAATACCAGGCGTTCCATACGCTGGCGATTTTAGGTCTGGCGGTGGCGATGCAGCGTCGCATCAGTATCTGGTTTTACTGGAGTAGCGTTTTCCTCGCGTTAGGCACGGTGCTGTTCAGCGGCAGCCTTTATTGCCTGGCGCTGTCCCATCTGCGTTTGTGGGCGTTTGTCACACCGGTTGGCGGCGTGAGCTTCCTCGCGGGCTGGGCGTTAATGTTAGTCGGAGCTATCCGTTTAAAGCGCAAGGGCGTAAATCATGAATAAGGTTGTATTGTTGTGCCGTCCTGGCTTTGAAAAAGAGTGTGCTGCGGAAATTACCGATAAAGCCGGTCAGCGGGAAATATTCGGTTTTGCCCGCGTTAAAGACAATGCGGGTTATGTCATCTATGAATGTTATCAACCGGATGATGGCGATAAGTTAATCCGTGAGCTGCCGTTCAGTTCATTAATTTTTGCTCGCCAGTGGTTTGTGGTGGGGGAACTCCTGCAGCATTTGCCGCCAGAAGATCGAATTACCCCCATTGTCGGCATGTTACAGGGTGTAGTAGAGAAGGGCGGTGAACTGCGTGTTGAAGTTGCCGATACCAACGAAAGCAAAGAGTTGCTGAAATTCTGCCGTAAATTTACCGTGCCGCTACGGGCTGCCTTGCGCGAGGCGGGCGTACTGGCGAACTATGAAACGCCGAAGCGTCCGGTGGTGCATGTATTCTTTATTGCACCAGGCTGCTGCTATACCGGCTACTCCTACAGCAATAATAATTCGCCGTTCTATATGGGGATTCCACGCCTGAAGTTTCCGGCGGATGCGCCAAGCCGTTCCACGCTCAAACTGGAAGAGGCATTTCATGTGTTTATTCCTGCGGATGAGTGGGATGAACGCCTGGCAAATGGAATGTGGGCGGTAGATTTGGGCGCTTGTCCAGGCGGCTGGACCTACCAACTGGTGAAGCGCAACATGTGGGTATACTCCGTCGATAACGGCCCGATGGCGCAAAGTCTGATGGATACCGGACAGGTGACGTGGCTGCGGGAAGATGGTTTCAAATTCCGCCCAACACGTAGCAACATCTCATGGATGGTATGCGATATGGTTGAAAAACCAGCGAAAGTCGCAGCACTGATGGCACAGTGGCTGGTTAATGGCTGGTGTCGTGAAACTATCTTCAACCTTAAGCTACCGATGAAAAAACGCTACGAAGAAGTGTCACACAATCTGGCGTACATTCAGGCACAGCTTGATGAACATGGTATTAACGCCCAGATTCAGGCGCGGCAGTTGTATCACGATCGAGAAGAAGTGACGGTGCATGTCCGTCGTATCTGGGCTGCGGTGGGTGGTCGTCGCGACGAACGGTAAGTGAGTTGGCTGGGGCATTGACTCCGGTCTGGCATCCGATGTTTGTACCGGTGGCAACCCGCGTGAAGCAACGCTTGAGGATATTGTCGAGCTTTACCATACCGCCTGGTAAATGCGCTGATGTGATAATGCCGGATGCGACGCTAGCCGCGTCTTATCCGGCCTACAAGTGCATTTAATTCAATGAGGTGTTAATCGGTAGTATTCGGCACGCTGTTATCGTACCAACCGCAATTGCTGTAAATTGCCGTCGATATGCAAGTCGGTTTGTAAGCGGGCAATATCGCGACACAGAAACGCCATCTCTTTATGTTCTTCCAGTTTCTTGCGCCACTTTTCGGCAACCGCGTCGATATTTTCATATATCCCTTCCAGACTCTGAAACTCGACGAGTAACTGCGTGGCGCTTTTTGGCCCAATCCCCGCAACACCCGGCACCTTTGAGCTGCTGATCCCCGCCAGCCCCCAATAATCGGGTAATTGCTGAGGTTGAACGCCAAATTCTTTATCGATAAACGGCGCATCAAGCCAACGTTTCTGAAAGTAATCACGAATACGCAGTGCAGGTGAAAGGAGCTGACAGTAGCCTTTATCTGTCGAAACAATGGTTGCCTGATGCCCGGCCTGGGTCACTTTTACTGCCAGCGTGGCGGCTAAGTCATCTGCTTCGTTGCCGCTGGCTGACCAGCATCGGACACCGCGTTGTTCAAAGGCTGCGCGTAACGCAGGCATTTCGTTGTGCAACTCTTCCGGCATTGGCGGACGACCGGCTTTGTAATCCGGTAAACGCTGATGACGCCAGCCGCTACTGCGGTTTTCATCATCAAAAACGGCGACGGCGTGGGTTGGCTGGCTGTGCATAATGAGCTGATCGAGCGCGTGCTGGCAGGTCTCCACGCAGGGCGAGCCCTGAACGGCATGAATGCGACGAATAAGATTCAGTGCATCGACAATAAGCAAATGAACAGCCACGATAACCCCCTTAAAGATCAGGCGATAAGGGTAACATTCGATGTCGGAACAGGCTACGGCTGGATGAGAAATCGGGAAGAGAGCTCGCAAAACGAGGTTTGATATTGATGACAACGCCAAATTGCCTGATGCGCTACGCTTATCATGCCTACAAAAGAATCACAATCTATTGAATTTTCGCTGTTTTGTAGGTCGGGTAAGGCGTTTACGCCGCATCCGACATAAACAACAGGCACATTCTCAACAATGTGAGGCCTCGCAAAACGAGGCCTCTGGAGAGAGATTAATCGCAGGCAACAATCTTCATTGCCAGGCCGCCGCGAGAAGTTTCACGGTACTTGGCGTTCATATCTTTACCTGTTTCGTACATGGTTTCGATAACTTTATCGAGGCAGACGCGCGGCTCGCTGGTACGGCGCAGCGCCATACGCGCGGCGTTCACCGCTTTCACTGCCGCAATGGCATTACGCTCAATGCACGGCACCTGTACCTGTCCGGCAACCGGGTCACACGTCAGGCCGAGGTTATGCTCCATTGCGATTTCTGCCGCGATGCATACCTGTGCCGGGCTTGCGCCTAACAGTTCTGCCAGACCCGCCGCTGCCATAGAGCACGCTACGCCAACTTCGCCCTGGCAGCCGACTTCGGCACCAGAAATCGAGGCGTTCATCTTATAAAGAGAACCAATGGCGCTTGCCACCAGCAGGTAACGAGCCAGTGAGTTAGCGTTCACTTCACGGATAAACTTGTCGTAGTACGCCAGCACTGCCGGGATAATCCCGCACGCGCCGTTAGTCGGTGCAGTCACCACGCGACCACCAGCAGCGTTCTCTTCGTTCACCGCCAGAGCGAACATGTTGATCCAGTCAACAACCGCCATCGGGTCAGTGGTGTTTTTGTCCTGGCTGACCAGCATCCGGCGCAGAGCCGCCGCACGGCGTGGAACGCGCAGTTTGCCTGGCAGCACGCCTTCGGTGGCAATACCGCGCTCAATACCGCCGCGCATCACTTCCCAGACGTTCGCCAGGTGCTGTTCCAGCTCTTCTTTGCTGTGCAGCGCCAGTTCGTTTTTCATCATCAGGCCAGAGAGTGACAGCCCGGTTTCCTGACAATGCTTTTGCAGATCGGCTGCTGAGCTGTACGGATAAGGAACTTCAACCGGTGCGCTATCCTGCTGACCAAAATGTTCTTCATCAACGATAAAGCCACCGCCGATGGAGTAGTAAGTCTGGCTGTAAACAACTTTATCGCCCGCCAGCGCGGTGATGCGCATACCGTTTTCATGCAGAGAAAGGTTGTCGGCATGGAAGTTCATGCACTGATCAACCGGGAACTCCACTTCGTGCTGACCATTTGCCAGCATCAGGCGACCATGAGTATTCACATCCTGAATAAAACCAGGGATGGAATCGATATCAACGGTATCCGGCAGGTTACCCGCCAGCCCCATAATAATGGCGATATCAGTGTGGTGGCCTTTACCGGTCAGAGAGAGCGAGCCGTAGACATCAACCACCACGCGGGTCACGTCTTTAAGCAGGTTACGGGCAATCAGATCGTCGGTAAATTGTTTACCCGCTTTCATTGGTCCAACGGTATGGGAACTGGAAGGACCAATGCCGATTTTGAAAATATCGAATACGCTAATCATAGGAAATTCATCGGGTTAAAACGGAGGAAGCGCCGCCCGAAAGCGGCGCGAAAGGATTTAGCTGAACAGAGAGTAGAAAATTGCGGAGATAGCAATCAGACCCATCACGACAACGAATACGTTGCTGATGTGACCGCTGTACTTACGCATTGCCGGTACTTTCTGGATTGCGTACATCGGCATCAGGAACAGGATCATCGCGATGATTGGACCGCCCAGGGTTTCAATCATCCCCAGGATGCTTGGGTTCAGCGTAGCAACAATCCAGGTCGTTACCAGCATGAACAGTGCTGTGATACGGTTCAGCTTGTTGATTTCGATAGACTTACCTTTACCACGCAGAGATTTGATCACCATACCGTTGAAGCCTTCACGCGCACCCAGGTAGTGGCCGAGGAAGGATTTGGTGATAGCGATAATCGCGATAATCGGAGCCATCCACGCGATGATCGGCGCGTTAAAGTGGTTCGCCAGGTAAGACAGAATCGAGATGTTCTGCTCTTTAGCCGCAGCCAGGTCTGCCGGAGTCAGGCTCAGTACGCAGCTGAAGACGAAGAACATTACGGTCAGCACCATCATGATGTGAGCGAATGCCAGGATCTTCGAGCATTTCTGTTCTGCCATATCGCCGTACTCTTCACGCTTCGCAACGGCGAAAGAAGAGATGATCGGAGAGTGGTTGAACGAGAATACCATTACAGGAATCGCCAGCCACAGGGTCATCCACAGACCGTTTCCGGTTGCAGATGCAGTGTCCAGAGACAGCGTTTCCAGAGCTGCGCCGTTCCACTGCGGGATCAGGTACAGAGCCAGCAGCATCAGTACGCCAACAAACGGGAATACCAGAATACTCATCGCCTTAACGATCATCTGCTCACCGAAGCGAACGATGGTCATCATACCCACGATCAGGATCAGGGACAGAATCGCACGCGGCGGCGGCGTCATACCCAGCTGGTGAGACATGAAGCTTTCAACCGTGTTGGTGATTGCCACGCTATAAACCAGCAGGATCGGGTAGATAGCGAAGAAGTACAGCAGAGTAATCAGTTTACCTGCACCAATACCAAAGTGTTCTTCTACTACCTCAGTGATGTCTTCGCCTGGGTTTTTACCAGACAGTACGAAGCGAGTCAGGCCACGGTGAGCAAAAAACGTCATCGGGAACGCAAGGATGGCCATGATGATCAGCGGGATCATACCGCCAACACCGGCGTTGATTGGCAGGAACAGTACACCCGCGCCGATTGCCGTGCCGTAGAGGCCCAGCATCCACATGGTGTCTGTCTTGCGCCAGGCACTGCGAGAGTCTTTCGACGCAATCGTGCTGGTTTGAGTCGTTTCCATCTATTTCTCCTGGAGGAATGCAAATAATTCAGCTTTTAGCCAGTTCAGCCCGGGAAGGTGCCTGGCCGTAAAAATGAAATCTGTCTATCGGCGATGGCTTAATCATTTTCCGCCGTAATAATTTGAGGGCGGAAAGATACACACAAGTTATGCATCTATCAGTGATCTTGATCTCAAATACAATAATCTACTTAGAAGATAGATAATCCCAACTCTTTACTCTGTAAATCAAAAGTAAAAGAGAATTTAAGGGCAATATTTTCCCACTAAACGATATCTGGTTTCTTCCGGGGCGCGCAATATATGTAGGTTGAACTGAAAAAATCAATACTTTTAGTTAATCATGATAAGAATTTCTTTTTCACAGTAATAAAATGCGGTTTATGAAAGCAGGTAAACGTTTGCGTGGCAATATAAATTGTATGACATATTAATATTGGTGATATTAAGTGTCTTATGATGCGTTGAAACATTCAGATAACAAATGAAATGGATTGGTGAGTGAGTGACCAAATAAGAGAAAAACCCGGCAACAAACGTTACCGGGGGAGGGGAGATTAGGTGCAGATTTCGTAGCAAGGGATGTAGGCTGAGCCAGGCAACTTCATACGGTGCTGGGCGACAAAACCCTGAAGCAGGTCGTCCATACGACGCATTATCTCTTTATCGCCGTTGATTTTATAAGGCCCAAACTCTTCAATGGCGCGAATACCGACTTCTTTTACGTTACCCGCCACAATACCGGAGAACGCACGACGCAGGTCAGCAGCCAGCACTTCAACGGGTTGATCCGGGTACAGTTTCAGATTAGCCATGTTCTCGTGAGACGGCTCAAACGGCATTTGCAGATCTGGCGCAATGCGCATTGACCAGTTAAAGCTGTAAGCATCACCGGTGTCACGGCGATTTTCTTTCACCAGCGGCATCGATTTTTTCATCTGACGAGCGACTTCAGCAGCGTCATCAATGATGATGCGGTAATGGCGGCGCGCGTTTTCACCCAGCGTATGCACGACAAACTCGTCCAGTACGCGGAAGTAGTCGGCGCTCTCTTTCGGGCCGGTGAGGATCAATGGTAAAACCTGATCTTTGTTGGCCGGGTTCATTAAAATTCCCAGCAAATACAGCAACTCTTCTGCCGTACCCACACCGCCAGGGAAGATAATGATACCGTGAGCGATACGCACAAACGCTTCCAGACGTTTTTCGATATCCGGCATGATGATCAATTCGTTGACCAGCGGGTTAGGCGGTTCAGCAGCGATAATCGACGGCTCTGTCATACCAATAAAACGGCTGTCTTTGTAACGCTGCTGAGCGTGACCCACTGCTGCGCCTTTCATCGGCGCTTCCATCGCTCCTGGACCACAACCGGTGCAGATATTTAACTCACGCAGACCCAGCTGATTTCCGACGCGACGGGCATATAAATACTCGTTTTCGTTGATTGAGTGACCGCCCCAGCACACAACCATATTTGGCGCTTCGCCGACATGCAGTGCGCGAGCGTTACGCAAGATGGAAAAGACCAGGTTAGTGATGTGGACGGAGTTGTCGAGATTCAGGTTGGGAAAACGAACGGTGTTATGGATTTGCCCGTAAACGAAGAGAATGTCACGCAGAACCGCGAACAAGTTGGCCTGCAAAGCGCGAATAATTCGCCCATCGACAAAAGCCTCTTCCGGGGGATTAATCAGTTCCAGCTTTACGCCGCGTTCACGGCGCAGGACGTTAATATCGAAATTTTCAAAACGAGACAGCAATTCTTTGCTGTTATCGGTCAAACTACCGGAGTTCAGTACGGCAAGTGAACAGTTGCGAAACAGTTGATAGAGGTCGCTGCTGGCGGTGCGTTTAAGCATATCCACTTCCAGCTGCGACAACATATCCATGGAGCCAAGCGGGCTAATATGTGTAATCAAGAAAAACTCCTTATGGGACGAATATCGTCATTCCCTTTGATTACAATAGCCCTGCATGATGGCCTTTCACAACTCTATGCGTGAATCCAGTACGCAAAAATGAGAAAAAATTTATTGTCGTACCAGTCGGGTCGTCGATGGGACAAAGTCGCTATTGCTACGCCAGGGGTTAATGTCCAGGCCGCCACGACGGGTATAACGCGCATAGACGCTTAATTTCTCTGGCTGGCAGAAGCGTAGCAGGTCATTAAAAATACGCTCTACGCATTGCTCATGGAACTCGTTGTGATGACGGAAAGAAACCAGATAGCGCAGCAGTTTTTCCCTGTCAATTTTGTGTCCACGGTACTGAATTTGGATTGACCCCCAGTCTGGCTGATGGGTGATCAGACAGTTTGACTTCAGCAAATGGCTGACTAGCGTCTCTTCCACCACTTTTTCACCGCTGGCGGCATTCTCAAGATAGTCAGTGGTAAATTCATAGTTATCGATAGCGATATCCTGTTCATCAATGCAGGTGCCATTGAAATGTCCCACCGGCTGGCCTTCCAGTTCATCAAGACGATATAAGACCACGCTAACCTTACCCTGGGCACAGGTGCTTAAATCGCGCTCCAGCGTCTGGCGCACCTCCTCCCAGTTATTAAAACGCGTCTGGTTAAAGCTATTGAGATAGAGCTTAAAACTCTTCGACTCAATCAGATTTACGCTGGTGTAATCAAGTTCAACATGACCGACAGCGACCTGTGGCAAACCTTTGGCATTCAGCCAGGAAAGCTCATACAGCGTCCAGATATCCGCGCCGTGAAAAGGCAGGTTATCCGCTTTCAGGCCCAGAGGATCGCGATTCAGACTACGCGGAACGCCTTGCAGCAGGCGGGCGTCATAGGTATCCCGGTAATCGGTTGATTTTCCGAGAGTCAGGCCCGCAAGTGCCTGATGGTTTGTATAAGAAGACATGTTTCACCGTCATAAACCAGATAAACTAAACGACAAGTGTATCTGGTTTAAGTGAAGAGAGAAATTAGTGGACGATTTGACCGCACAAGCCCTGAAAGATTTTACTGCACGCTACTGCGATGCGTGGCATGAAGAGCATAAAAGCTGGCCGTTAAGTGAGGAGCTGTATGGCGTGCCTTCACCATGCATTATTTCAACCACCGATGACGCCGTTTACTGGCAACCCCAGCCGTTTACCGGTGAACAAAATGTAAACGCGGTTGAACGGGCGTTTGATATTGTGATACAACCCACAATTCATACCTTCTATACAACCCAGTTTGCCGGGGATATGCATGCGCAGTTTGGCGATATCAAACTGACATTACTGCAAACCTGGAGCGAAGACGACTTCCGCCGGGTGCAGGAAAATCTGATTGGTCATCTGGTGACTCAGAAACGGTTAAAACTGCCGCCCACGCTATTTATCGCAACACTGGAAGAAGAGTTAGAGGTCATCTCGGTGTGTAATCTCTCTGGTGAAGTGTGCAAAGAGACGCTGGGAACGCGTAAACGGACGCATTTAGCCTCAAATCTTGCGGAATTCCTTAACCAACTTAAGCCTCTTCTGTAATCCAAATACCCCGTCTGGTTGTGAGAGATCTCTTACAGACCCTGTAGGAGATCGCCAGGAAATAAGCGAATACTCAAACAGATAAGAATCGATATTTTTATTTATAATCAATGGATTACATGAAATTTCTTAACTTTCATATGAAATTATCCTTAAGGCTTTGTCTGTAAGCGCCTTGTAAGACTCAGCGAAAAAGACGATTCTATCTTCGTCGACAGGGAGTCAGACAACGAAGTGAACATCAGGATGATGACACTTCTGAAGGACACGCCAGGACGGTGTTTCAGGGAAAGGCTTCTGGATGAAGCGAAGAGGAAAACGCTGGATGCGTTAAAGGACACCTCCAGGATGGAGAATGAGAACCGGTCAGGATGATTCGGTGGGTCAGGAAGGCCAGGGACACTTCAGGATGAAGTATCACATCGGGGTGGTGTGAGCAGGAAGCAATAGTTCAGGATGAACAATTGGTCGCAAGACCAGAGGAAAAGTTGTCAAGGATGAGCAGGGAGCAACAAAAGTAGCTGGATTGCTGCGAAACGAACCGGGAGCACTGTGAATACAGTGCTCCCTTTTTTTATTCCTGCTATCCTTCGCGGCAGTTTTTTCTTATTGAGGTTGCTTTATGACCACTCATGACCGCGTTCGTCTTCAGTTGCAGGCGCTTGAATCGTTACTGCGTGAACATCAGCACTGGCGAAACGATGAGCCCCAGCCGCATCAATTCAACAGTACCCAACCGTTCTTTATGGACACCATGGAACCACTGGAGTGGTTGCAGTGGGTGCTTATCCCACGAATGCACGATTTATTAGATAACAACCAGCCATTACCGGGGGCATTTGCCGTGGCGCCGTACTATGAAATGGCGCTGGCGACGGATCACCCGCAACGCACGCTTATTCTGGCGGAACTGGAAAAGCTGGATGCCCTTTTTGCGGATGACGCAAACTGATGCTGGAAATACTCTACCAGGATGAATGGCTGGTTGCGGTAAATAAACCGTCCGGCTGGCTGGTCCACCGTAGCTGGCTGGATCGCGATGAGAAAGTGGTGGTCATGCAAACCGTGCGTGACCAGATAGGCCAGCACGTGTTTATCGCGCATCGCCTGGACAGACCTACTTCCGGCGTATTGCTGATGGGACTGTCCAGCGAAGCTGGACGGCTGCTGGCACAACAGTTTGAACAGCATCAAATCCAGAAACGTTACCATGCGATAGTTCGTGGCTGGCTAATGGAAGAAGCGGTGCTGGATTATCCACTGGTGGAAGAACTGGACAAAATCGCTGATAAATTTGCCCGTGAAGATAAAGGGCCACAGCCAGCGGTAACGCATTATCGCGGTCTGGCGACGGTAGAAATGCCAGTCGCAACCGGACGTTATCCGACCACGCGCTACGGCCTGGTGGAACTGGAGCCGAAAACCGGACGCAAACATCAGCTCCGACGCCATCTCGCCCATTTGCGTCATCCAATTATTGGCGACAGCAAACATGGCGATTTACGCCAGAATCGCAGTGGGGCTGAACATTTTGGCCTCCAGCGGTTAATGCTACATGCCAGTCAGTTATCATTGATGCATCCGTTCACTGGCGAACCGCTGACTATTCACGCGGGGCTGGACGACACCTGGATGCAGGCGTTATCACAATTTGGCTGGCGTGGTCTGCTTCCTGAAAATGAAAGGGTTGAGTTCAGTGCGCCATCAGGTCAGGATGGTGAGATAAGTTCCTAATCCAGGGAGAAAACGGTATGGCGGAAATTGGTATTTTTGTGGGCACCATGTACGGAAATTCACTGTTAGTGGCGGAGGAAGCGGAAGCAATTCTGACTGCGCAGGGGCACAAAGCCACGGTGTTTGAAGATCCAGAATTAAGCGACTGGCTGCTCTATCAGGACAAGTTCGTTCTGGTGGTTACGTCCACGACCGGGCAAGGCGACCTGCCTGACAGCATTGTGCCGCTTTTTCAGGGAATCAAAGATAGCCTTGGTTTTCAGCCGAATCTTCGTTATGGCGTAATTGCGCTCGGCGACAGTAGCTATGTGAATTTCTGCAACGGCGGCAAACAGTTCGATGCCTTGTTGCAGGAACAGAGTGCGCAGCGGATAGGGGAAATGCTGCTGATTGACGCCAGTGAGAACCCTGAACCGGAAACGGAATCAAACCCGTGGGTCGAACATTGGGGCACGCTGTTGTCCTGACAAATTGCCGTTTTAAGCAAACTGAATCGAATCCTTTCAGGCAAATGCCAGTAAAAACTTGCAAATGTGACGGTTTTTTACTGGCGTTTGCCTGGAGTCAAGCGATCCATTTCATACTCTTCTTTATTTCTCCGTTATAACCCTTCCTTTCTTGTTCTTGTTTTCATTTCCGTGAAGTTGATTCCACCGTCCAGGGCTAATGCCAAAATCGGGCCTCATTGAACGCATTAATGTTGTGTTGTTGCACGGTGAGCCGCTATGGCGCGCTTTTTATACTGCTATTGCCAGATATAAACACGCGCCGCATTCGGCGAACGACCTATAAAAACGGCAAAAAACACCCTACGTCACCTCTGATTTCCTGGCGGTATTGCAGTCCAGAGTGAGCGTGGCTAACGCGAATTTTCAGGAGTGCAACAATGAGTTCTTTAAGTCAGGCTGCGAGCAGTGTGGAAAAACGCACGAATGCTCGTTACTGGATAGTGGTGATGTTGTTTATCGTCACATCCTTCAACTACGGCGACCGCGCTACGCTCTCTATCGCCGGTTCAGAAATGGCCAAAGATATCGGCCTTGATCCCGTGGGAATGGGTTATGTGTTCTCTGCTTTCTCATGGGCTTATGTAATAGGGCAGATCCCAGGTGGCTGGTTGTTGGATCGCTTTGGTTCAAAACGCGTCTACTTCTGGTCGATCTTTATCTGGTCGATGTTTACCTTGCTGCAAGGCTTCGTCGATATCTTTAGTGGATTCGGCATTATCGTTGCCCTGTTTACGCTGCGCTTCCTGGTCGGGCTTGCTGAAGCGCCCTCTTTCCCCGGCAACAGTCGCATTGTAGCGGCCTGGTTTCCTGCGCAGGAAAGGGGAACGGCGGTGTCGATTTTTAACTCCGCACAATACTTCGCAACGGTTATCTTCGCGCCGATTATGGGCTGGCTGACTCATGAAGTGGGCTGGTCACACGTTTTCTTCTTTATGGGCGGTCTGGGCATTGTCATCAGCTTTATCTGGTTGAAAGTCATCCACGAGCCAAATCAACATCCGGGCGTAAATCAGAAAGAGCTGGACTACATTGCTGCGGGCGGGGCGCTGATCAATATGGATCAGCAAAACACCAAAGTTAAAGTGCCGTTCAGCGTGAAGTGGGGGCAGATCAAACAGTTGCTAGGTTCGCGGATGATGATCGGCGTTTATATCGGTCAGTATTGTATCAACGCCATGACTTACTTCTTTATCACCTGGTTCCCGGTTTATCTGGTGCAGGCGCGCGGGATGTCAATTCTGAAAGCGGGCTTTGTGGCTTCTGTTCCGGCGGTTTGCGGTTTTATCGGCGGCGTGCTGGGTGGGATTATTTCTGACTGGCTGATGCGTCGCACGGGTTCGCTGAACATTGCGCGTAAAACGCCGATCGTGATGGGAATGCTGCTGTCGATGGTGATGGTGTTCTGTAACTACGTCAACGTTGAGTGGATGATCATCGGCTTTATGGCGCTGGCCTTCTTCGGTAAGGGCATCGGGGCGCTGGGTTGGGCCGTAATGGCAGATACCGCGCCAAAAGAGATCAGCGGTCTTTCCGGTGGCCTGTTCAACATGTTCGGTAACATTTCTGGCATCGTCACGCCAATCGCAATTGGTTATATCGTTGGCACGACTGGCTCGTTTAATGGGGCGCTGATTTATGTTGGGGTTCATGCCTTAATCGCGGTACTGAGCTACCTGGTGCTGGTGGGCGATATCAAGCGTATCGAGCTGAAACCTGTCGCGGGAAAATAAGATGATAACCCCGATTTCAAACATCCCGGCTCCTGAATTTCTGACCGTAAACATCCCGTTTTCGGCCGTCATTGATTCTGAATAAGGACATAAACATGAGTTCTCAATTTACGACGCCTGTTGTTACTGAAATGCAGGTCATCCCGGTGGCGGGTCATGACAGTATGCTGATGAATCTGAGTGGTGCACACGCACCGTTCTTCACGCGTAATATTGTGATTATCAAAGATAATTCTGGTCACACTGGCGTAGGGGAAATTCCCGGCGGCGAGAAAATCCGTAAAACGCTGGAAGATGCGATTCCGCTGGTGGTGGGTAAAACGCTGGGCGAGTACAAAAACGTTCTGACGCTGGTGCGTAACACGTTTGCCGATCGTGATGCTGGCGGGCGTGGTTTGCAGACTTTTGACCTGCGTACCACGATTCATGTGGTGACTGGAATTGAAGCGGCAATGCTGGATCTGCTGGGGCAGCATCTGGGGGTTAACGTGGCGTCGTTGCTGGGCGATGGTCAACAGCGTAGCGAAGTCGAAATGCTCGGTTATCTGTTCTTTGTCGGCAATCGCAACGCTACACCGCTGCCGTATCAAAGCCAGCCGGATGACTCATGCGACTGGTATCGCCTGCGTCACGAAGAAGCGATGACGCCGGATGCTGTGGTGCGCCTGGCGGAAGCAGCATATGAAAAATATGGCTTTAATGATTTCAAACTGAAGGGCGGTGTACTGGCCGGAGAAGAAGAAGCCGAGTCTATTGTGGCGCTGGCGAAACGCTTCCCGCAGGCGCGTATTACGCTCGATCCTAACGGTGCCTGGTCGCTGAACGAAGCGATTAAAATTGGTAAATACCTGAAAGGTTCTCTGGCTTATGCAGAAGATCCGTGTGGTGCGGAGCAAGGTTTCTCCGGGCGTGAAGTGATGGCAGAGTTCCGTCGCGCAACTGGCCTGCCGACTGCAACCAATATGATAGCCACCGACTGGCGGCAGATGGGCCATACGCTCTCGTTACAATCCGTTGATATCCCGCTGGCTGACCCGCATTTCTGGACGATGCAAGGTTCAGTGCGTGTGGCGCAAATGTGCCATGAATTTGGCCTGACCTGGGGTTCACACTCTAACAACCACTTCGATATTTCCCTGGCGATGTTTACCCATGTTGCCGCTGCTGCACCGGGTAAAATTACTGCTATTGATATGCACTGGATTTGGCAGGAAGGTAATCAGCGCCTGACCAAAGAACCGTTCGAGATCAAAGGCGGTCTGGTTCAGGTGCCAGAAAAACCGGGGTTGGGTGTAGAAATCGATATGGATCAAGTGATGAAAGCCCATGAGCTGTATCAGAAACACGGGCTTGGCGCGCGTGATGATGCGATGGGAATGCAGTACCTGATTCCTGGCTGGACGTTCGATAACAAGCGTCCGTGCATGGTGCGTTAAGACAGAAAACCAAAACCGGCTCTGTCTGGAGCCGGTTTGAGACTGATGTCAAACGCAAAAATTGCTTGATGCGCTGCGCTTATCAAGCCTACATGATTTTTTAATTCATTGAATTTAATTGGTTTTGTAGGCCGGATAAGGCGTTAACGCCGCATCCGGCATAAACACAGGCACTTTGCCCTCAATCAAAAACCGACTTCATAAGAAGCCGGTTTTTACTCGATAAAATATTTATTACCCAAGAATTTTGCTGGCTTCTCGCGCCACATTATCCATCTCGTCCAGCAATTCCAGAAGCTCTGGCTCCAAATCTTCTTCTTTAGTACCGCTGCGTAGCTGTTGTTCAATCAGCTGGCAGAGATTCTTCATACGCGGCACACCGCTATAGCCGCAACTGCCATGCAGTTTATGAATTAAATCAACCAGACCTTCCGGGTTTTCTCCAACCAGTTGTTCCTCAACTTTGTTGCGAACTTCTGGCAGGAAATCGAGCAACATTTGCAGCATATCGCGCGCTAAATCGGTTTTTCCTGCTGCCTGGCGTAGTGCCAGTTGCCAGTCGAGGGTTGCATTCTGGTTCACCACAATTTCGTTCACTTCTGGTGTTACGACGCGAGAGGAAATACCGCTGCCAGGCTTGTAGCGCAACAGCAAATTATGCAATCGCTCTTCTTCAATTGGTTTTGCCAGATAATCGCTCATCCCCGCGCCAAGCAGTTTCTCTTTTTGCCCTGCCATCGCATGTGCCGTTACCGCGATAACCGGCGTTTGCTGCTGATGTGGGAGCTGGTGGATGAGTTCGCATGCCCGAATGCCGTCCATGTCCGGCATTTGAATATCCATTAAGATCAAATCGAACGGCATCTGTTTTGCTCGTTCAACGGCCTGATGCCCGCTATCGCAAAGCTCCACATGTTGCACCATATCTTCCAGCAACGCGCCAATAAGTTTCAGGTTAGCGGGGTTGTCATCAACCGCCATGACTGTCATTGCCAGCTTACTTTCATCGGTAACAGGCAAAAGTGTGTTTTGTTTGTGATGACAAAATTCCGTCAGTGCTGGCAACAGGCGCGTAGGCGTTAACGGTTTCAGTAGACACGCGCCGATACCATCTTGCTTGAGTTTTTCTGCATTGACCTGTGCATGACAAGGAAGCGCCAGCATCAGGAAATCGGTCATTGACACCGCTTGCGCCAACCGCTCATGTTGTATCGTCAGCGGCTCGCGGAAGGTCACTGCAATCCCTAACAACATCATGTCGTAATGTGCGGGAGGCAGCGCGGAGAACGTTGGGCTATAAACCACTTCCAGCGGCGTTTCACTTAAAATATCCAGCGTACATTGTGCGGCTGCGGAGTTCGGTTCGACATAGGCAAGACGCTTACCGGCGAGGCACTGGGTAGATGGCCCTTCGATAATAATATTCGGGTTCAGATCGAGATTAATGTGGAACCAGAAGGTAGAACCGCGATTCGGCTGGCTAGGGAACGAAATATCGCCGCCCATTTCATTAACCAGTTTCTGTGTGATCACCAGCCCCAGCCCGGTGCCACCATGACGGCGGGAAATACTGGCATCAGCCTGTCGGAAGGCCTGGAATAAGCGCGATTGATCGCGTTCAGGAATACCAATACCGGTATCACGAATCTGCACTTCAATCTGCACTTTGGTATTACTTAGCGCACGTTTTTCTACCAGAATATCAATGTTGCCATTCTCGGTGAATTTAATCGCATTCCCCACCAGGTTAGTGATGATTTGCTGTAATCGCAGTGGGTCGCCGATCACGTTATCAGGCACGTCGCTTTTAATATTGAGCGTCAGTTCCAACCCTTTATCGTGAGAAGAATGTGCCAGCAGAGTAACGACTTCATCCAGCGTGCTGCGTAGTGGGAATGGAATACTTTCCAGAATCAGCTTACCTGCTTCCAGTTTCGAGAAGTCGAGAACATCATTAATAATTGCCAGCAAATTATTTGCCGAACGTTCAATGGTATTCAGGTGATCGCGCTGTGTTGGCGTTAATTCTGTTTTCAGCGTCAGGCGGGTAAAGCCAATAACACCATTCAGCGGTGTACGCAGCTCATGTGACATATTCGCCAGAAACTCGGATTTAATACGTGCCGCTTCCTGGGCGCGCTTTTTCGCCAAATCCAACTCAACGTTCTGAATTTCCATTTGCTCTAGCGTTTCCCGCAGATCGGACGTCGCCTGGTCGATATTGTGCTGCATCTCTTCGTGATAAGCTGCCAGCGACATTGCCATCGAGTTGATACCGTTTTTCAGCATATCCAGCTCGCCGAGCATAAATCCTTCCACCCGGCTGTCGAGTTGCCCACGACGGATGCGGTCGACGGTATTCACCATGTTACGAATTGGACCGGTTACATCGCGCATTAAGCGCCAGCCAAAAATAAGCGCAATACCGATACAAAACAGCATCATCACACTGGAAATAAAGATCTCTTTATATTGCTGCAAGCGAACCGATTTAAGATCCAGCTCAAGCGCAATATATCCCAGCATATTCTGGCTATTTTTGGCATCACTACTGGGCGATTCGTCGGGGGAATAACTCTCAGAAATAATCGGTGTGCGCAGGATCATAATGTCGCCGTCACGTGTGACAGTGAGCTGGCGAGGAAACGGCACGTTGCTGCCGAGCTGCATTGATGAAGGATCAAGATGAAAATTGGAGGTGACAAAGAGTCGGTTATTTTCATCATAAACCGAAATCGCGCGAACAATATCGGAATGGCGACGATGCAGTACGCTTATTAACTGACCGATAGATTCGCGATTTTGCAGGCTCATGCCATATTCGGTAGAAACGGCAAGTGGCTCAATAATGCTGGCACCGGCATCTTCCAGTTGACGCTGCAAGTCGTTATAGCGGTGTACGACGAAAAAGATACTCAGCAATAAACCAATAAGGACGGTCGGTGCCAGGATCAGAATCATCATGCGTGCGCGCAGGCTGTAGTTGGTCATGGAGTTCCGTTATGGGACAATTAAGGTCACACTGTTAAATTGAGAAAGTCTCGCCAATGGCGCAATTCTACTCTGCAAAACGACGCACGACGACGCGTCAGATCATAACCGTTTCAGTCAACGACCTCGACTCTTTTGGTCAGGGCGTGGCGCGACATAACGGCAAAACGTTATTTATCCCCGGATTATTGCCGCAGGAAAACGCGGAAGTGACTGTTACTGAAGATAAAAAACAGTATGCCCGTGCTAAAGTCGTACGGCGGTTAAGCGACAGTCCGGAACGCGAAACGCCACGCTGCCCTCATTTTGGCGTATGCGGTGGCTGTCAGCAACAACACGCCAGCGTGGATTTACAGCAGCGAAGCAAAAGCGCGGCGCTCGCCCGGTTAATGAAACACGACGTCTCTGAAGTGATCGCCGACGTCCCCTGGGGCTATCGGCGTCGTGCGCGTTTAAGTCTGAACTATCAACCTAAAACACAACAACTCCAGATGGGATTTCGCAAAGCGGGTTCCAGTGACATTGTCGATGTTAAACAATGCCCTGTTTTAGTGCCCCAACTTGAAGCATTGCTGCCCAAAGTCAGAGCATGTCTGACGAGCTTACAGGGAATGCGCCACCTTGGGCATGTTGAACTGGTGCAGGCAACCAGCGGCACGCTGATAATTTTGCGCCATACCGCACCGCTAAGTTCGGCTGATCGCGAAAAACTGGAACGCTTTTCGCATTCTGAAGGCCTGGATCTGTATCTCGCCCCCGATAGTGAGATACTCGAAACGGTCACTGGTGAGATGCCCTGGTATGACTCAAACGGGTTGCGCTTAACTTTTAGCCCGCGCGATTTTATTCAGGTCAACGCGGGTGTGAACCAGAAAATGGTGGCGCGCGCGCTGGAGTGGCTGGATGTGCAACCTGACGAGCGCGTGCTGGATCTGTTCTGCGGCATGGGCAATTTTACGCTGCCGTTAGCCACTCGTGCGGCAAACGTAGTGGGCGTAGAAGGTGTTCCGGCACTGGTGGAAAAAGGCCAGCATAATGCGCGCCTTAATGGCTTACAAAATGTGACGTTTTATCACGAAAATCTTGAAGAAGATGTCACAAAGCAGCCGTGGGCGAAAAGCGGCTTCGATAAAGTGTTGCTGGATCCGGCGCGAGCAGGTGCCGCAGGTGTTATGCAACAAATTATAAAACTGGAACCCATTCGTATAGTTTATGTATCCTGTAACCCTGCAACGCTGGCTCGGGATAGCGAAGCGTTATTAAAAGCAGGATATACCATTGCGCGGCTGGCGATGCTGGATATGTTCCCACACACGGGACATCTGGAATCGATGGTACTTTTCTCGCGCGTAAAATAGTTACGATTTGCTGATTTCGGCAGGTCTGGTCCCTAAAGGAGAGGACAATGGTTGCGGTAAGAAGTGCACATATCAATAAGGCTGGTGAATTTGATCCGCAAAAATGGATCGCAAGTTTGGGTATTACCAGCCAGAAGTCGTGTGAGTGCTTAGCCGAAACCTGGGCGTATTGTCTGCAGCAGACGCAGGGGCATCCGGATGCCAGTCTGCTATTGTGGCGTGGTGTTGAGATGGTGGAGATCCTCTCGACATTAAGTATGGACATTGACACGCTGCGGGCGGCGCTGCTGTTCCCTCTGGCGGATGCCAACGTAGTCAGCGAAGATGTGCTGCGCGAGAGCGTCGGTAAGTCGGTCGTGAATCTCATTCACGGTGTGCGTGATATGGCGGCGATCCGCCAGCTGAAAGCGACGCACACCGATTCTGTATCCTCCGAACAGGTCGATAACGTTCGCCGGATGTTATTGGCGATGGTCGATGATTTTCGCTGCGTGGTCATCAAACTGGCAGAGCGTATTGCTCATCTGCGCGAAGTAAAAGACGCGCCGGAAGATGAACGCGTACTGGCGGCAAAAGAGTGCACCAATATCTACGCGCCGCTGGCGAACCGTCTCGGGATCGGGCAACTGAAATGGGAGCTGGAAGATTACTGCTTCCGTTATCTCCACCCGACCGAATACAAACGCATTGCAAAACTGCTGCATGAACGCCGCCTCGACCGCGAACACTACATCGAAGAGTTTGTCGGTCATCTGCGCGCTGAGATGAAAGCTGAAGGCGTTAAAGCTGAAGTGTATGGTCGTCCGAAACACATCTACAGCATCTGGCGCAAAATGCAGAAAAAGAATCTCGCCTTTGATGAGCTGTTTGATGTGCGTGCAGTACGTATTGTCGCCGAGCGTTTACAGGACTGCTACGCCGCGTTGGGGATAGTGCACACTCACTATCGCCATCTGCCGGATGAGTTCGACGATTACGTCGCGAACCCGAAACCGAACGGTTATCAGTCTATTCACACCGTGGTGCTGGGGCCGGGCGGTAAAACCGTTGAGATCCAAATCCGCACCAAACAGATGCATGAAGATGCAGAACTGGGCGTTGCTGCGCACTGGAAATACAAAGAAGGCGCGGCTGCTGGCGGCGCACGTTCGGGACATGAAGACCGGATTGCCTGGCTGCGTAAACTGATTGCGTGGCAGGAAGAGATGGCCGATTCCGGCGAAATGCTCGACGAAGTACGCAGCCAGGTCTTTGACGACCGGGTGTACGTCTTTACGCCGAAAGGTGATGTGGTTGATTTACCTGCGGGATCAACGCCGCTGGACTTCGCTTACCACATCCACAGTGATGTCGGACACCGCTGCATCGGGGCAAAAATTGGCGGGCGCATCGTGCCGTTCACCTACCAGTTGCAGATGGGCGACCAGATCGAAATTATCACCCAGAAACAGCCGAACCCCAGCCGTGACTGGTTAAACCCAAACCTCGGTTACGTCACAACCAGCCGTGGGCGTTCGAAAATTCACGCCTGGTTCCGTAAACAGGATCGTGACAAAAATATTCTGGCTGGGCGGCAAATCCTTGACGACGAGCTGGAACATCTGGGGATCAGCCTGAAAGAAGCAGAAAAACACCTGCTGCCGCGTTACAACTTCAATGATGTTGATGAGTTGCTGGCGGCGATTGGCGGCGGGGATATCCGTCTCAATCAGATGGTGAACTTCCTGCAATCGCAATTTAATAAGCCGAGTGCCGAAGAGCAGGACGCCGCCGCGCTGAAGCAGCTTCAGCAAAAAAGCTATACGTCGCAAAACCGCAGTAAAGATAACGGTCGCGTGGTAGTAGAAGGTGTCGGCAACCTGATGCACCACATCGCGCGCTGCTGCCAGCCGATTCCTGGGGATGAGATTGTCGGCTTTATTACCCAGGGACGTGGTATTTCAGTACACCGCGCCGATTGCGAACAACTGGCGGAACTGCGCTCTCATGCGCCGGAACGCATTGTTGACGCGGTATGGGGCGAAAGCTACTCCGCCGGGTATTCGCTGGTGGTTCGCGTAACGGCGAACGATCGTAGCGGTCTGTTGCGTGATATCACCACCATTCTCGCCAACGAGAAGGTGAACGTACTGGGCGTTGCCAGCCGTAGCGATACCAAACAGCAACTGGCGACCATCGACATGACCATTGAGATTTATAACCTGCAGGTGCTGGGGCGCGTGCTGGGTAAGCTCAATCAGGTGCCGGACGTTATCGACGCGCGTCGGTTGCACGGGAATTAATCTTACATAGCTGGATATGGCGTCAGCCGTATCCAGCGATATCTTTTACTCGAAGGTATTACACCTGACAGACCCGCAATTTTCAGGACATTCCAATGAATCAAATCGACCGTTTGCTCACTATTATGCAGCGTCTTCGCGACCCGGATAACGGCTGCCCGTGGGATAAAGAGCAGACATTCGCCTCTATTGCACCTTATACCCTTGAAGAAACCTACGAAGTGCTGGATGCCATTGCCCGCGAAGATTTTGACGATCTGCGCGGTGAACTCGGCGATCTGCTGTTCCAGGTGGTGTTTTACGCGCAAATGGCCCAGGAAGAAGGGCGCTTTGACTTTAATGATATTTGCGCTGCGATTAGCGATAAATTAGAGCGTCGCCATCCACATGTTTTTGCCGACAGTTCTGCCGAAAACAGCAGTGAAGTGCTTGCCCGTTGGGAGCAAATCAAAACCGAAGAGCGCGCGCAGAAAGCGCAGCATTCGGCGCTGGACGATATTCCTCGTAGTTTACCGGCCTTAATGCGTGCGCAAAAAATCCAGAAACGCTGCGCCAACGTTGGCTTCGACTGGACAACACTTGGCCCCGTGGTCGATAAAGTCTACGAAGAGATCGACGAGGTGATGTACGAGGCGCGGCAGGCTGTTGTCGACCAGGCTAAACTGGAGGAAGAAATGGGTGACCTGCTGTTTGCTACGGTCAACCTGGCTCGCCATTTAGGGACAAAAGCGGAAATTGCATTGCAAAAAGCAAACGAAAAATTCGAGCGTCGTTTTCGCGAAGTGGAGCGTATTGTTGCCGCGCGTGGACTGGAAATGACAGGTGTTGACCTCGAAACAATGGAAGAAGTCTGGCAACAGGTAAAACGGCAGGAAATTGATCTCTAAGGGAATTACGCGGTCAAGCGCGATTTGTGTCATTTTTTAAATGACAAGCGATTGATTTGCGTCAAAAACATTTACCCCAAAGGGGCTATTTTCTCACTCCTGATTTCAATAGTGCGCTGGCGAAGAGGAGGGATAATGAAAGTTTGTGGCACAGGTCATGTTCGGGTATACTGCTTTCCCGTCCTGGTTATTCCATCGTCTTTTCAACCTAACTTCTCAGGTTCAGCATGACAACGAACTATATTTTTGTGACCGGCGGGGTCGTATCCTCTCTGGGTAAAGGCATTGCCGCAGCCTCCCTCGCAGCCATTCTTGAAGCCCGTGGCCTCAATGTGACCATCATGAAACTGGATCCGTACATCAACGTCGATCCAGGTACTATGAGCCCAATCCAACACGGGGAAGTGTTCGTTACTGAAGACGGCGCTGAAACCGACCTGGACCTGGGGCACTACGAGCGTTTCATTCGTACCAAAATGAGCCGCCGTAACAACTTCACCACGGGTCGTATCTACTCTGACGTTCTGCGTAAAGAACGCCGTGGCGACTACCTTGGCGCAACCGTACAGGTTATCCCGCACATTACTAACGCTATCAAAGAACGCGTTCTTGCCGGTGGCGAAGGCCACGACGTGGTTCTGGTCGAAATCGGCGGTACTGTAGGTGATATTGAATCTCTGCCGTTCCTCGAAGCGATTCGCCAGTTGGCTGTTGAAATTGGCCGCGAACATACTCTGTTTATGCACCTGACGCTGGTGCCGTACATGGCAGCGTCTGGTGAAGTCAAAACTAAACCGACTCAGCACTCTGTAAAAGAGCTGCTCTCTATCGGTATCCAGCCTGACATCCTGATTTGTCGTTCAGATCGCGCCGTACCGGCAAACGAACGTGCGAAGATTGCATTGTTCTGTAATGTTCCGGAAAAAGCGGTTATTTCTCTGAAAGACGTCGATTCCATCTATAAAATTCCGGGCCTGTTGAAATCTCAGGGGCTGGACGATTATATTTGTAAACGATTCAGCTTGAACTGCCCGGAAGCGGATCTGTCCGAATGGGAACAGGTTATCTTTGAAGAAGCGAATCCGGTGAGTGAAGTCACCATCGGTATGGTCGGTAAGTACATCGAACTGCCAGACGCTTACAAATCCGTAATTGAAGCACTGAAACACGGTGGGCTGAAGAATCGTGTCAGCGTCAACATCAAACTGATCGATTCACAAGATGTTGAAACGCGCGGTGTTGAAATCCTTAAAGGTCTGGACGCGATCCTCGTACCTGGCGGTTTCGGCTATCGTGGCGTAGAAGGCATGATTACTACCGCACGCTTTGCGCGTGAGAACAATATTCCTTATCTGGGCATTTGCCTGGGTATGCAGGTGGCGTTAATTGATTACGCTCGACATGTTGCCAACATGGAGAACGCCAACTCTACGGAATTTGTGCCAGACTGTAAGTACCCGGTTGTGGCGCTGATTACCGAGTGGCGTGATGAAAACGGCAACGTTGAAGTTCGTAGCGAGAAGAGCGATCTCGGTGGCACCATGCGTCTCGGCGCACAGCAGTGCCAGTTGGTTGACGATAGCCTGGTTCGCCAGCTGTACAATGCGCCGACAATTGTTGAGCGTCATCGTCACCGTTACGAAGTCAACAACATGCTGTTGAAACAGATTGAAGATGCAGGTCTGCGCGTTGCGGGCCGTTCCGGGGATGATCAGTTGGTCGAGATCATCGAAGTTCCGAATCACCCGTGGTTCGTGGCTTGTCAGTTCCATCCGGAGTTTACTTCTACTCCACGTGATGGCCACCCGCTGTTTGCCGGCTTTGTGAAAGCCGCCAGCGAGTTCCAGAAACGTCAGGCGAAGTAAGTAAAAAAGTTAGAACGGCAACGCGTACCCAGGGTACGCGTTGTTTGTCTGGAGTTTTAGTTTAACTAGTGACTTGAGGAAACCCTAATGTCCAAAATCGTAAAAATCATCGGTCGTGAAATCATCGACTCCCGTGGTAACCCGACTGTTGAAGCCGAAGTACACCTGGAGGGTGGTTTCGTCGGTATGGCAGCTGCTCCGTCAGGTGCTTCTACTGGTTCCCGTGAAGCACTGGAACTGCGCGATGGCGACAAATCCCGTTTCCTGGGCAAAGGCGTAACCAAAGCTGTTGCTGCGGTAAACGGCCCGATCGCTCAGGCGCTGATTGGCAAAGATGCTAAAGATCAGGCTGGCATTGACAAGATCATGATCGACCTGGACGGCACCGAAAACAAATCCAAATTCGGCGCGAACGCAATCCTGGCTGTATCTCTGGCTAACGCCAAAGCTGCTGCAGCTGCTAAAGGTATGCCGCTGTACGAGCACATCGCTGAACTGAACGGCACTCCGGGCAAATACTCTATGCCGGTTCCGATGATGAACATCATCAACGGTGGTGAGCACGCTGACAACAACGTTGATATCCAGGAATTCATGATTCAGCCGGTTGGCGCGAAAACTGTGAAAGAAGCCATCCGCATGGGTTCTGAAGTTTTCCATCACCTGGCAAAAGTTCTGAAAGCGAAAGGCATGAACACTGCTGTTGGTGACGAAGGTGGCTATGCGCCGAACCTGGGTTCCAACGCTGAAGCTCTGGCTGTTATCGCTGAAGCTGTTAAAGCTGCTGGTTATGAACTGGGCAAAGACATCACTCTGGCGATGGACTGCGCAGCTTCTGAATTCTACAAAGACGGTAAATACGTTCTGGCTGGCGAAGGCAACAAAGCGTTCACCTCTGAAGAATTTACTCACTTCCTGGAAGAACTGACCAAACAGTACCCGATCGTTTCTATCGAAGACGGTCTGGACGAATCTGACTGGGACGGTTTCGCATACCAGACCAAAGTTCTGGGCGACAAAATCCAGCTGGTTGGTGACGACCTGTTCGTAACCAACACCAAGATCCTGAAAGAAGGTATCGAAAAAGGCATCGCTAACTCCATCCTGATCAAATTCAACCAGATCGGTTCTCTGACCGAAACTCTGGCTGCAATCAAGATGGCGAAAGATGCTGGCTACACTGCAGTTATCTCTCACCGTTCTGGCGAAACTGAAGACGCTACCATCGCTGACCTGGCTGTTGGTACTGCTGCAGGCCAGATCAAAACTGGTTCTATGAGCCGTTCTGACCGCGTTGCTAAATACAACCAGCTGATTCGTATTGAAGAAGCTCTGGGCGAAAAAGCACCGTACAACGGTCGTAAAGAGATCAAAGGCCAGGCATAAGTCCGACTTAGCATCTTAATAAAAAACCCGCTTCGGCGGGTTTTTTTACGTCCATTTATAGCACAGCCGCTGCGCATGACCGGGCGGGGGAAATCTGCAATAATTAACAATTATCCACTTTACAGAGAATGCTATGCAGTACCCGATTAACGAGATGTTCCAGACCCTGCAAGGTGAGGGTTACTTTACCGGCGTCCCCGCCATTTTTATTCGTTTACAGGGATGCCCGGTCGGCTGTGCCTGGTGTGATACCAAACACACATGGGAAAAACTTGAGGATCGGGAAGTTTCTCTTTTTAGCATTTTGGCGAAAACCAAAGAGAGTGATAAGTGGGGGGCTGCGAGCAGCGAAGATTTGTTAGCGGTCATTAGTCGTCAGGGGTATACCGCGCGTCACGTGGTGATTACTGGTGGTGAACCTTGCATTCATGATTTGCTGCCATTGACTGACCTGCTAGAAAAGAACGGTTTTAGCTGCCAGATCGAAACCAGCGGCACTCATGAAGTGCGTTGCACACCGAATACCTGGGTTACCGTGTCGCCAAAGCTGAACATGCGCGGCGGCTATGAAGTGTTGTCTCAGGCGCTGGAACGAGCTAATGAAATTAAACATCCGGTTGGACGCGTACGGGATATTGAAGCACTGGATGAATTGTTGGCGACGCTGACCGATGATAAACCGCGAGTCATTGCCCTTCAGCCGATTAGTCAGAAAGAAGATGCCACGCGTTTATGTATCGATACCTGCATTGCGCGGAACTGGCGTTTGTCGATGCAAACGCATAAATATTTGAATATTGCCTGACTAAACATTTATAAGCGTTATAAATGGGTGGAACCTGTAAAAGAATTCCACTCATTTATATTCTTTGTCGCCTCTGAAAAACCTCCATTTTGCCCATCCTGGACTAATCATTGCCATTCTCTACAAATTCTGTGGCGTTAATTTTTCGCTGGAGTGAAAATTATTGCGGTGAAGTTTGGCAGATTTTAGTTTTTATAGATTTATTTTAAATATTTACCTTTTCAGTCAATGGATTAAGTGCTCTTTAACATAGTAGATGTGTTGTTTGTGTGATCCTGTAAAGTTGGTAGATTGTGACTGGCTTAAAAAATCATTAATTAATAATAGGTTATGTTTAGAGAGTTCCCCGCGTCAGCGGGGATAAACCGTTCCCGCACTCCGGGCAACGTGGTAATTCTGAGAGTTCCCCGCGTCAGCGGGGATAAACCGCCATCACCAAAAAATTGCTGCGCACGGGTAGTGAGTTCCCCGCGTCAGCGGGGATAAACCTTTCAGTAGGGTTCAGCCCGGGCAGTTTCCCGCCCGGTCTTCCTTACTTACGCATTCGACCAGCTCTGGATCGAATCCGCACTCCCCAGCTCACCATGCATCACTTCATACGATTTTTTCAAAATCACATCTGTGTGTTTGGTTAGGTCTTTGAAAATGCCTTTATTCATCGCGTCGTAGCGTTTGGCATTGCACTCAACAGGCATAAAGATATCTTTCACGCGAACCATTTTGTCGACTGCCGTTGCGTAATCCGGATACAGACCCAGACCTACCGCCGTATTGATTGCTGCTCCCAAACTTGCACAGCCGTTAATGGCGTTACGCCGTGCCGGAAGGTTGAACACGTCGGCAAAAATTTGCATAAACAGATCGCTGTTCGAACCGCCGCCAGTAATGATCACATGTTTGGCAAAGTGATTCATTTCATTACACATATTGTCGTAATTATTCTTCAGCGTCAGCGCCACGCTTTCCAGAATCGAACGATATATCCATGCGTAGTCCATGCTGGAATCAAAGCCGATCATAATCCCGCGTTTATACGGTTCCCACGGGTTGGTCAGCCAGTCCAACACCGTCATCAGTCCGTTACAACCCGGTGGTACGCAAGACGCCTTTTTGTTGAGCAAATCCTCCGGCGACAGATTCTGCGCTTTGGCATCCTGAATTAACGACTCGCCCAACATGTCGCGTAGCCAGCTCACCGTCCACATACCTTTGCGAATACCGTAACCTTCATACAGCAACGTTTGCGGAATAGAAGACATAATCGGCCAGTACGCTACCGGATCTTTCGGTAGTGCTTTGCCGTTCATCATCAGCGCGATATAGGTGCCTAATGAAATCACTGCCGTTTCATCGTCCAGTAACCCGGCACCTAGTGCTTCTACCGGTTTATCACTGGTGGTACACACTACCGGCAGTCCTGCCGGGAAATGTGTCGCCAGTGCAGCTTGGGGTGTTATATGCCCAAGCACGGTGCCCGGCATTTGCACATCAAACAGCATTTGGCGAGGGATATTAAACTTCTCCATTACCGCAGCATCTTCGCTCCATGCCCAGGTCTTATAATCCACCGGCCATTGACCAAAGTAGTTGGCGATATTGTCTTTAAACTCGCCCGTTAAACGGTGCGTCAGGTAGCCCGAAAAAGAGGTGACATACGCCACGTCAGGATTAGTGTGTTCGTAGGGACGCGTTACGCGTGCATCCTGCCAGCTAATCAACGGCGCGGCTGGCGTACCATCGGCTTTCAATAACGCACGGCAGCAACGGATTGATCCCAGACCAATGCCAACAATATCTTCTTTATTTCCGGCAAACTGGCTCATCAAATCGTGACCGGCAAAACATAATGATGCCCATAAATCATCGTCAGGATGTTCTGCGGTATCGGCATCCGGCGTGTGCATCGGCTGTAATAAGCCTTTGCCTTCGCAAACCACGTTACCTTCCAGATCGTACATCACCACTTTTGTGCTCTGACTTCCGCCATCAATCCCTATGATGTATTTTTTCGACATGATTTTTCTCCTGTAATTTTTCTGGCTTACTTGCTGTTAGCCATTGCGGGGGCGCTATCAGCAGTACGAATTTTTTGGAACAGCAAAAAGGTAAAGACGATCACCATGCCAAGCGCCGCCATGCCCATCAGCCACATGTTGCGGTAGGCTTCTGCTGCGGGCAGAGTGTCTTGCCAGTGGCCGATAATTGGGTAAACGAAGACATCCGGCAGGAATCCAATCACTGAACAAATTCCTACCGTGGTGCCCATAATGTAAGACGGCGTTCTCGCTTCGCCGGGGCAGGCCCAGTACAACCCACGTGAGGCGTAGCAGGTGAATCCCAGCAGTAAAATCAGGCCAATCCCCATCGCGACCGATTGCGGGTTAGAGTTGGTGACGAGCAGGGCAGTCAGCGCCAGTAAACCGATTACGGAAAGGATTTGGATCACGCGGGTAGGAGATTTCACTTTGCTGTAGGTGGTGATAATGCCGCCAAGCGGACCGCACAGCGCGCGGAAGATTTTGTTGATCACAATCCCCATGTAGCTCGCCGCCACCAGCGACATGCCGTACATTTCGGTCAGATAGTTGGTGGAGTAACTCAGAATGGCGTAGATGGTGAAGACGCCAAAAATCACCATGCTGCAATACCAGGTTGTGCTGATGCGCAAAACGGCCAGGATGTCGCTAAGTTGGAATGACTGTTTTTCTTCGTTATTGGTACTACGCAGGCTATTGTTATCACTAACAAAAAACCAGCACAAGATGCCCAGCAGAATGTAAACCACACTGTAGATGATAATGACCGTTTTCAGGCTGGTACTGTCATCCGGTGCGAAGCGGGAAAAGACCCACATGGTAAACACCGCCAGCGACATTACGCCGACGCCGCGCAGCCCTTCCATCCAGCCCATGATCTTCCCTTGCTCGCTATGATCGCCAAGCAATGAGGCGGCTTTTATCGATACCGACCACAGCATTAAAATCGTCGTTATCGCAAACGCGACCTGGATACAAAGCATTACCCATAATGGTGGATATGTTGCCATTATCAGGCCTAATAATCCGGTAATGATCATCGCGGAAGTAATCATTTTGCGGTGTGAAAATTTATCGGCAATAACGCCGCTGGGGGCATAAAGAATAATAGCCGCAATACCAAAGGTACTCATTATTAAACCTATCTCGGTATTGCTGAATCCCATAAATTTTGCCATGGGAATTTGGTAAATATAACGTAAATAAGCCAGATCGAAACTAACGCCGCCGCTAAAACTGATTATCGCGAGGGTTATCCAACGGCGATATGAGTTGTGTTGCATATCGTATTCCCATTTGTAATAGACAAAAAAAAGAGAAAAGTAAGCCGCCCTTTCAGGAGGATTACTTTTCTCAGGTCTCTAGTAATTGCGATAAGAAATAACATGGAAAGCAGAGGTGTTGTGTGAGAGTAATCACGATTCTACTTTTTAAAAACATTTGACAATACAAATAGCACACTGTGATTATGATCACATAAGCGATTATGTCCTTATGCTAAAAATTATTCCCAGTTACCAGAGATAATGAGAAAGGTAACTTCCCTCTCGCGGGGGAAGTTACCTTTCTTTTTTTTTGCCTTACGGAAATTGGAGCTAACTATGTCAATCGAATCTCTCAATGCGTTCTCAATGGATTTTTTCTCCCTGAAAGGTAAAACGGCAATTGTTACCGGCGGGAATAGCGGGTTAGGCCAGGCATTTGCGATGGCACTGGCAAAAGCAGGTGCAAATATCTTTATTCCAAGCTTCGTCAAAGATAATGGCGAAACGAAGGAAATTATTGAAAAACAGGGCGTTGAAGTTGATTTTATGCAGGTGGATATCACCGCAGAAGGCGCGCCACAGAAGATCATCGCCGCCTGTTGTGAGCGTTTTGGCACCGTCGATATTCTGGTCAATAACGCAGGTATTTGTAAGCTGAATAAGGTGCTGGACTTCGGTCGTGCTGACTGGGACCCGATGATTGATGTGAACCTGACAGCCGCTTTTGAGCTGAGTTACGAAGCGGCAAAAATTATGATCCCGCAAAAAAGCGGTAAAATCATTAATATCTGTTCATTGTTTTCTTACCTGGGCGGGCAATGGTCTCCAGCATATTCTGCCACTAAACACGCCCTTGCCGGATTCACCAAAGCTTATTGTGATGAACTAGGTCAATATAATATTCAGGTAAATGGTATTGCCCCTGGCTATTATGCAACAGATATTACGCTGGCGACACGCAGTAATCCAGAAACTAATCAGCGTGTTCTTGACCATATTCCGGCAAACCGTTGGGGTGATACTCAGGATTTAATGGGGGCAGCAATATTCCTCGCAAGTCCGGCTTCAAACTATGTTAATGGTCATTTGCTGGTTGTTGATGGCGGTTATTTAGTGCGCTAATCCATAACGGTGGTTTCTGTTTTTTTATTAATGACTATTCCATTTTTATTATCAGGAAGGAATTATTATGTCTTTATCTCGCGCAGCGATTGTCGACCAGCTAAAGGAAATTGTTGGTGCAGATCGCGTTATTACCGATGAAACTGTATTAAAGAAAAACAGCATTGACCGTTTTCGTAAATTTCCGGATATTCATGGTATTTATACTTTGCCTATTCCGGCAGCGGTCGTAAAACTCGGTTCCACAGAACAAGTATCCCGTGTGCTGAATTTTATGAATGCGCACAAAATTAACGGTGTGCCGCGTACCGGCGCTTCCGCCACCGAAGGTGGACTGGAAACCGTAGTGGAAAACTCGGTGGTGCTCGATGGCTCCGCCATGAATCAAATCATTAATATTGATATTGAGAATATGCAGGCGACGGCGCAATGTGGCGTTCCGCTGGAAGTGCTGGAAAACGCGTTGCGTGAAAAAGGCTACACCACGGGGCATTCTCCGCAGTCAAAACCGCTGGCACAGATGGGCGGCCTGGTGGCGACTCGCAGTATCGGACAGTTCTCCACACTCTACGGCGCTATTGAGGATATGGTCGTTGGTCTGGAAGCGGTACTGGCAGATGGCACCGTGACACGCATTAAAAACGTGCCACGCCGCGCGGCTGGCCCGGACATTCGTCACATCATCATCGGCAACGAAGGCGCACTGTGCTATATCACTGAAGTGACAGTGAAAATCTTCAAATTCACGCCAGAAAACAACCTCTTCTACGGCTATATCCTGGAAGACATGAAAACCGGCTTCGACATCCTGCGCGAAATCATGGTGGAAGGGTATCGCCCGTCGATTGCTCGTTTGTATGACGCTGAAGATGGTACGCAGCACTTCACGCATTTTGCCGACGGAAAATGTGTGCTGATCTTTATGGCTGAAGGCAATCCGCGCATCGCACAGGCCACAGGCGAAGGGATTGCGGAAATCGTTGCCCGCTACCCGCAATGCCGGCGCGTGGACAGCAAGCTGATCGAAACCTGGTTTAATCACCTGAACTGGGGACCGGATAAAGTGGCTGCCGAACGTGTGCAGATCCTCAAAACTGGCAACATGGGCTTTACCACCGAAGTGTCCGGCTGCTGGAGCTGCATTCACGAAATTTACGAAAGCGTCATCAACCGTATTCGTACCGAGTTCCCACACGCCGACGACATCACCATGCTGGGCGGTCACTCCTCTCACAGCTACCAGAACGGCACCAACATGTACTTCGTTTACGACTACAACGTTGTTGACTGTAAGCCGGAAGAGGAAATCGACAAGTACCATAATCCGCTCAACAAAATTATCTGCGAAGAAACCATTCGCCTCGGTGGTTCGATGGTGCACCACCACGGTATCGGTAAACATCGCGTTCACTGGAGCAAACTGGAACACGGCAGCGCGTGGGCATTGCTGGAAGGACTGAAAAAGCAGTTCGATCCTAACGGCATTATGAACACGGGTACTATCTATCCGATTGAAAAATAATATTCCAGGCAGCGTCCCGCGATGACGGGTCGTTGCCTTTTCGGCTTCTCAACCGGGAAGCCGTTCTTATTACCGGACAATGAAGGGGTAAAGATGAACACTTCACCGGTGCGAATGGATGATTTACCACTTAACCGTTTTCACTGTCGAATTGCTGCGCTCACTTTCGGCGCGCACCTGACCGACGGTTATGTTCTTGGCGTCATTGGTTACGCCATCATTCAGCTTACGCCTGTCATGCAACTGACGCCGTTTATGGCGGGAATGATCGGCGGCTCGGCGCTGCTTGGCCTGTTTATCGGCAGCCTGGTTCTGGGCTGGATCTCCGACCATATTGGCCGGCAAAAAATATTCACTTTCAGCTTCTTGCTGATTACGCTCGCTTCGTTTTTACAATATTTTGCCACTACGCCAGAGCATCTTATTGGGCTGCGCATTTTGATCGGCATTGGTCTGGGAGGCGACTATTCAGTAGGCCACACGTTGCTGGCAGAATTTTCCCCGCGCCGCCATCGCGGTATTTTGCTGGGGGCGTTCAGCGTGGTATGGACGGTGGGCTACGTGCTGGCAAGTCTTGCCGGACATCACTTTATTAGCGAAAGCCCGGAAGCCTGGCGCTGGCTGCTGGCTTCTGCGGCGTTGCCAGCCTTGCTGATTACGCTTTTACGCTGGGGAACGCCGGAATCGCCGCGCTGGTTGCTGCGTCAGGGACGTTTTGCAGAAGCTCACGCTATCGTACATCGCTATTTTGGTTCCCATGTTTTACTGGGCGATGAAGTCGCAACGGCGACCCATAAACACATCAGAACTTTGTTCTCTTCGCGCTACTGGCGACGCACGGTGTTTAACAGCGTGTTCTTTGTCTGCCTCGTGATCCCGTGGTTTGTGATTTACACCTGGCTGCCGACTATCGCCCAGACTATTGGTCTGGAAGATGCGCTGACTGCCAGCCTGATGCTCAATGCGTTGTTAATTGTTGGCGCGATATTAGGTTTATTCCTGACCCACCTGCTGGCACATCGAAAATTTTTACTTGGCAGTTTTCTGCTGCTGGCGGTCACGTTGATGGTGATGGCCTGTTTGCCTTCTGGCAGTTCGCTAACGTTGCTGCTTTTTGTCCTCTTCAGTACCACCATTTCGGCAGTCAGTAACCTGGTGGGCATTTTGCCTGCGGAAAGTTTTCCTACTGACATTCGCTCGTTGGGCGTTGGTTTTGCCACCGCCATGAGTCGGTTGGGGGCGGCGGTAAGTACCGGCCTGCTGCCGTGGATTCTGGCGCAGTGGGGAATGCAGGTCACCTTATTGCTCCTGGCGGCAGTGTTATTGATTGGTTTTATCGTGACCTGGCTTTGGGCGCCAGAAACCAAAGCACTCCCGCTGGTGGCGGCGGGAAATGTTGGAGGTGCAAATGAACATTCTGTTAGCGTTTAAAGCTGAACCGGATGCCGGAATGTTAGCGGAAAAAGAGTGGCAGGCGGCGGCTCAGGGGCATAGTGGGCCGGATGTTTCGTTGCTGCGAAGTTTACTCGGCGCTGATGAACAGGCCGCTGCCGCGCTACTGTTGGCGCAGAGAAAAAGTGGCACGCCGATGACTTTAACCGCGTTGAGCATGGGCGATGAACGGGCGTTGCACTGGCTGCGCTATCTCACTGCTCTTGGGTTTGAGGAAGCTGTATTACTGGAGACGACGGCAATACTGCGTTTTGCCCCGGAATTTGTCGCTCGCCATATTGCCGAATGGCAGCGCCTGAATCCGATGGATTTGATTATTACCGGCTGCCAAAGCAGCGAAGGTCAGAACGGGCAAACGCCGTTTTTGCTGGCGGAAATACTGGCCTGGCCCTGTTTCACGCAGGTGGAGCGTTTTACTCTCGACGCGCCGTTTATCACTCTCGAACAGCGTACTGAAAACGGGCTGCGTTGTTGCCGTGTCCGCTTACCTGCGGTGATTGCCGTGCGTCAGTGTGGCGAAGTGGCCTTGCCTGTACCGGGGATGCGCCAGCGTATGGCGGCGGGGAAAGCGGAGATTACCCGCGAAACTCTTGTCGCAGAAGCGCCAGTGATACAGTGCCTGCAACTGGAAAGACCGGAGCAACGGCGCGGTGCGACGCTGGTTAATGGGCAAACAGCTAAAGAAAAAGCACAAATACTGTGGCGGGATTATTTGTGCCAGAGGATGCAGCCATGAATATCGCCATCGTGACAATCAATCAGGATCATTCCGCAATGGCAGGCTGGCTGGCAGAACAGGATTTCAGCGGTTGTACACTGACGCACTGGCGAATTGAACCTCAGCCCGTAGTGGCGGAACAAGTGCTGGATGCGCTGGTGGAACAGTGGCAGCGAACGCCTGCGGAAGTTGTTCTCTTTCCGTCGGGCGCGTTTGGCGATGAACTGGCTACCCGGCTGGCCTGGCGTGTACATGGTGCCAGTATCTGCCAGGTAACTTCGTTAGATATTCCAACCGTAAGCGTGCGCAAATCCCACTGGGGAAATGCGCTGACGGCGACGCTGCAAACAGAAAAACGTCCGCTATGTCTTTCTCTGGCGCGCCAGGCTGGAGCAGCGAAAAACGCTATGCTGCCATCCGGTATGCAGCAACTAAACATTGTCCCCGGCGCACTTCCAGACTGGTTTGTTAGCATCGAAAACCTGAAAAATACTACCCGTGACCCATTAGTAGAAGCCAGACGGGTGCTGGTGGTGGGGCAGGGTGGCGAGGCTGATAGCCATGAAATCGCTATGCTGGCTGAAAAGCTGGGCGCCGAAGTGGGCTACAGTCGGGCGCGAGTGATGAACGGTGGTTTTGATGCGGAAAAAGTGATTGGAATTTCCGGGCATTTGCTGGCGCCAGAGATTTGCATTGTTGCCGGGGCGTCCGGCGCGGCAGCGTTAATGGCAGGCGTGCGTAATAGCCAGTTTGTGGTGGCTGTGAATCATGACGCCAGCGCGGCGGTATTTTCACAGGCAGATGTTGGCGTGGTAGATGACTGGAAAGCGGTACTGGAGGCGCTGGTGACAAATATTCGCGCAGAGTGCCAATAACGTACAGCCGGATGCGGTTCTGGGGCAGGGACTTGTAGGCCTGATAAGACGCGTTAGCGTCGCATCAGGCATCGCTTGTCGGATGCGGCGCAAACGCCTTATCCGACCTACATTGGTGGTTCCCGTAGGCCTGATAAGACGCGTTAGCGTCGCATCAGGCGCCGAATGCCGGATGTGGCCTATAAACCACACAAATTCCGTTACGATAATCCCGTTAAAGCAATTTTTTCGCTAACGTCCAGACGCTGGTATTGGTGGTCGAAAGCGCCACCACACCGGCGTCAATTGCATTGCGCGCATCTTCTTCATCGCACACCAGTCCGCCTGCAATCAGCGGCTGGCGGATTTTCTCCGTCACCCAGCCCAGTACTTTGGGCATACAGCCAGGCAGGATCTCAATGCAATCCGGGTTCGATTGCGCAACCTGCTTATCAATATTGTGAAACGAAATTGAATCAACAATAAACAGGCGATGAATACAGAAAAAACCTTCCGCTCTTGCCGCTTTTAGCATCGATGCTTTGGTGCTGATAATTCCATCCGCCTCGGTCACCAGTTTCAGAAACTGAATGACGACCTCTTTATTTGACGCTCCTTCCAGCAAATCGACATGAATAAAGGCATATTTCCCGGCGTTTTTAATCTTTTTGACGATTTGACTGATGGTGCAGATATTGCCGTACAACACGGAAATAAACTGGCATTCAGAATCAATGGCCAGTTGCAGACTGGCATTATCTTTAACGGCAGCAATCACCGGATTCTGGCGGAGCAGGTGTAAGAGGGGCATAAATTATCCTTATTATTTATCCAAAGCGGTAGGTGATGCCGAATCCGGAAGGCGGATAGCGCCACTGTTGTAGTGTTTTTTCATTGCACAGCAAACGGCAGGTGCCGCACTCCAGGCAGTTACGATAATCAACGCGCAAATCACCTTCCGGCGTGAGCGAAAAAAGACCTGCCGGGCAGGCGTTAATCAACCGTTCTGCCGTCTGGCGCTCAACGGAATCAGACGGAACAATATGCGGCGCATCAGCCGCGCGCCAGAGATTACGGGCTACAGACATCGCAGACTCCTGATAACATCGCCTGCCAGATGCCACAATCCGTGACGACGTAAATGACGCCAGAATAACTGGCGCAGCAGTGGAACAGGTTTATCACCCTGATCCCATAAATCACGGGAAATATCCTGCATTAACGCTGGCCATTTCCGATACCAGCCAGGGCGGTGTAAAAGCGCCGGAACATGCTGATAACGTTGTAGAACATCCCACAGCAGGCTACGTTCTACGTTGTGATGATAAAGCGGAAAAAGATTTTGCGGCTCGCGGTGCTGGCAGGCGCTAATCAGCGTTTGCGCTGCTGCCTGCGCACCAGTCAGCGCCATGTCCATGCCGCGCACTGAAATTCCAGTATTGACGCAACTGCGTAATGCATCGCCCACCAGCAACCAGCCGTTACCAGCGTATTGCACCGGCATACTGTGCAGGCCACCTTCTGGCACCAGATGCGCGCCATACTCCAGCGATTCCGTGTTTTTGATAAGCGGGCGCACTGCCGGATGTGTTTTAAAACGAGCTAACAGCTCGCTTGCTGGAACACAGCTTTGTGCAAGGGAAGAGAGCGGGCAAACAATCCCAACTGAAAGCGTTTGTTGATTGGTATAAAGAAAGGCGCCGCCGGGCAAGTCATCACAGATTTCGCCGCTAAACAATAGCGCCGCACCTTCGTTATTCTCCAGATGAAAACGTTCTTCGATAATGGATCTTTCAAGCGACAGAACTTCTTTGATTCCCAACGCCATCGCTTCGCTAGCAGGGCGGGTAACTAACCCATGACGTTCTGCCAGTACGCTATTGGCACCTTCCGCCAGCACCACATAACGAGCGCGGAGAATATCGTCACCACAAATAACGCCACATACTCTGCCGTTTTCTATATGTAGCGCATCCACCGTCGCGCCAGGGATGCACTCGACACCTTCTTTTTCGGCTTCAGCCACCAGCCACGGATCGAAGCGAGCGCGTAAGACACTCCAGGATTCACCGCCAGGCTGTAAGCTGGAAAATGTCGTTGCGCCATCCGGCGTTAGCAGAGAAAGGCTTTCGTGAGTGATGCGTCGCTCAAGGGGCGCGGTCAGGTTAAATTGGGGGAGGAGTTCCGCGAGTGCATGGGTATATAGCCGTCCGCCGGAAAGATTTTTGCTGCCAGGGATTTCAGCGCGTTCCAGTAACAGAACGGATAAGCCCGCTCGCGCGCAGCGTAACGCACAAGCGGTGCCCGCAATGCCGGCACCGATAATAATAATGTCGCAGTCGTCTTCCATGTCGTGCCCCATATATCCAGAGCGCAACACCCTAACATAGCGTTACTTAAGCGAAATTGACCGCCGACACACTCTTATCATTCGCCGCGATAGATGCAACCTGCGGTGCAGGTTTCTTTCACCATAACCGCACTTAACAACGGAACAACCGGTTTAACCTGATCCCAAATCCATTTTGCTAAAACCTCGCTGGTCGGGTTTTCCAGGCCAGGAATATCATTGAGATAATAGTGATCGAGGCGATCATAGGTTGGTTTAAATGCCGCTTTCAGTTCAGCGAAATCGATAATCCAGCCCGTATGCGGATCGACTTCCCCGGTAATTTCCAGGCGCACCATAAAAGAGTGCCCGTGAAGGCGACCACATTTATGCCCTTGTGGGACGTGTGGCAAGCGGTGAGCGGCTTCGAAGGTGAAATCTTTAAATAACGTGGTGGACATCATAATTTCTCTACAGGACGACAAAACGGGCGTAGAGTACCGGAAAGCCTGTTTTTTCGCATTATCTAAAATGGGTTTGTTGCGCAAAATAGCCTAATTATCTTAATGATGGTCGATATTTATTTAATTTTCATTGGGTTAATAAATCTATTTTGTTGTTAAAGACTATTGCTAAAACAGGTTAGTCGATTTGGTTATTAGTTATCGCTATCCCGTCTTTAATCCACACCGTTCGCCCCGTTAACCTTACCTTCTCTTTTGTTTTATGGGCGCAGACAGGGCGCAGAAACAGCTTTGCTTACTGGAACATAACGACGAATGACGACACAGGCCCCACCTTCCGCTTTGCTTCCGCTGAACCCGGAGCAACTGGCTCGCCTCCAGGCAGCCACTACTGATTTGACACCTACCCAGCTTGCGTGGGTATCCGGCTATTTCTGGGGAATACTTAACCAGCAGCCAGGTACACTTGCAGCTACACCTGCGCCTGGCGCAGAAATGCCGGGTATCACCATCATCTCCGCTTCGCAAACGGGTAATGCTCGCCGGGTCGCTGAAGCGTTACGTGACGACTTATTAGCGGCAAAACTGAACGTTAAGTTGGTGAACGCAGGCGACTATAAATTCAAACAAATCGCCAGTGAAAAACTGCTCATTGTGGTGACTTCAACACAAGGGGAAGGGGAACCGCCGGAAGAAGCCGTCGCGCTGCATAAGTTCCTGTTCTCCAAAAAAGCGCCGAAGCTGGAAAATACCGCTTTTGCCGTGTTTAGCCTTGGTGACACCTCTTATGAGTTTTTCTGCCAGTCCGGTAAAGATTTTGACAGCAAGCTGGCGGAACTGGGCGGTGAGCGCCTGCTCGACCGTGTTGATGCTGACGTTGAATATCAGGCAGCCGCCATCGAATGGCGCGCCCGCGTGGTTGATGTTCTGAAGTCCCGCGCGCCTGTTGCGGCACCTTCGCAATCTGTCGCTACTGGCGCGGTAAATGAAATTCACACCAGCCCGTATAGCAAAGAAGCGCCGCTGGTGGCGAGCCTTTCGGTTAACCAGAAAATTACCGGACGCAATTCTGAAAAAGACGTTCGCCATATCGAGATCGATTTAGGTGATTCAGGCCTGCACTATCAGCCGGGCGACGCGCTGGGCGTCTGGTATCAGAACGATCCGGCACTGGTAAAAGAGATTGTTGAATTGCTGTGGTTGAAAGGCGATGAGCCTGTCACTGTTGATGGCAAAACGCTACCGCTGGCAGAAGCCTTACAGTGGCATTTTGAACTGACCGTCAACACCGCGAATATTGTTGAGAACTACGCCACTTTAACGCGCAGTGAAACGCTGCTGCCGCTGGTGGGCGATAAAGCGAAGTTGCAGCATTACGCGGCAACCACGCCAATTGTCGATATGTTGCGTTTCTCTCCGGCACAACTGGACGCTGATGCATTCATCGGTATTTTGCGCCCGTTGACGCCGCGCTTATATTCCATCGCCTCATCGCAGGCGGAAGTCGAGAGCGAAGTGCACATCACCGTCGGCGTTGTGCGTTATGACGTGGAAGGTCGCGCCCGTGCGGGTGGTGCCTCCAGCTTCCTCGCCGATCGCGTGGAAGAAGAGGGCGAAGTTCGGGTGTTTATCGAACATAACGACAACTTCCGTTTGCCTGCTAATCCGGAAACGCCGGTGATTATGATTGGCCCCGGTACGGGCATCGCGCCGTTCCGCGCCTTTATGCAGCAGCGTGCCGCCGACGAAGCGCCGGGTAAAAACTGGCTGTTCTTTGGTAATCCGCACTTTACGGAAGATTTCCTCTATCAGGTGGAATGGCAGCGTTACGTCAAAGAAGGCGTGCTGACGCGTATCGATCTCGCCTGGTCGCGCGATCAAAAAGAAAAAATTTACGTACAAGACAAACTGCGCGAACAGGGCGCAGAGCTGTGGCGCTGGATCAATGACGGTGCCCACATTTATGTCTGCGGCGACGCCAATCGCATGGCGAAAGACGTTGAACAGGCACTTCTGGAAGTGATTGCCGAATTTGGTGGCATGGACACCGAAGCGGCGGATGAATTTTTAAGTGAGCTGCGCGTTGAGCGCCGTTATCAGCGAGATGTCTACTAATGAGCGAAAAACATCCAGGGCCTTTAGTGGTCGAAGGTAAACTGGCAGACGCGGAGCGCATGAAGCTTGAGAGCAACTATCTGCGCGGCACGATTGCTGAAGATTTAAACGACGGCCTGACCGGCGGCTTTAAAGGCGACAACTTTCTGCTGATCCGTTTCCACGGTATGTATCAGCAGGATGACCGCGATATCCGCGCTGAGCGTGCCGAGCAGAAGCTGGAACCACGTCACGCGATGATGCTGCGCTGCCGTCTTCCTGGTGGAGTGATCACCACCAGACAATGGCAGGCGATTGATAAATTTGCTGAAGACAACACGATTTACGGCAGCATTCGTCTGACCAACCGCCAGACGTTCCAGTTCCACGGCATTCTGAAAAAGAACGTCAAGCCGGCACACCAGATGCTGCACTCGGTCGGGCTTGATGCGCTGGCAACCGCCAACGACATGAACCGTAACGTGCTTTGCACCTCGAACCCGTTTGAATCGCAGCTGCACGCGGAAGCGTATGAATGGGCGAAGAAAATTTCTGAGCACCTGCTGCCACGTACTCGTGCATATGCGGAGATTTGGCTCGATCAGGAGAAAGTCGCTACCACTGATGAAGAACCGATCCTCGGTCAGACCTATTTACCGCGTAAGTTTAAAACGACGGTAGTGATCCCGCCGCAGAACGACATCGATCTGCACGCCAATGACATGAACTTTGTGGCAATAGCGGAGAACGGCAAGCTGGTAGGCTTCAATCTGCTGGTGGGCGGTGGGCTGTCTATCGAACACGGTAACAAAAAAACCTACGCCCGCACCGCGAGCGAGTTTGGTTATCTGCCGCTGGAGCATACGCTGGCGGTGGCGGAAGCCGTCGTGACGACTCAGCGTGACTGGGGTAATCGAACCGATCGTAAAAATGCCAAAACCAAATACACGCTGGAACGTGTGGGTGTTGAGACGTTTAAAGCGGAAGTGGAACGTCGCGCGGGGATCAAGTTCGAACCGATCCGTCCGTATGAGTTCACCGGACGCGGCGATCGCATCGGCTGGGTTAAAGGCATTGATGATAACTGGCACCTGACGCTGTTTATCGAAAATGGTCGCATCCTTGATTATCCGGGGCGTCCGTTGAAAACCGGTCTGCTGGAGATCGCGAAGATCCACAAAGGCGATTTCCGCATTACGGCGAACCAGAATCTGATCATCGCCGGTGTGCCGGAAAGCGAGAAAGCGAAGATCGAGAAGATCGCCAAAGAGAGCGGGTTAATGAATGTCGTCACGCCGCAGCGTGAAAACTCGATGGCCTGCGTGTCATTCCCGACTTGCCCGCTGGCAATGGCGGAAGCGGAGCGTTTCCTGCCGTCTTTTATCGACAACATCGATAATTTAATGGCGAAACATGGTGTCAGCGATGAGCATATCGTGATGCGTGTAACAGGCTGCCCGAACGGTTGTGGTCGCGCGATGCTGGCGGAAGTGGGCCTGGTGGGTAAAGCGCCGGGTCGCTACAACCTGCATCTTGGCGGCAACCGCATTGGGACACGTATCCCTCGGATGTATAAAGAAAACATCACCGAGCCGGAAATCCTGGCGTCGCTTGATGAACTGATAGGGCGCTGGGCGAAAGAGCGTGAAGCGGGTGAAGGCTTCGGCGACTTTACGGTGCGTGCGGGCATCATTCGCCCGGTGCTCGATCCGGCACGCGATTTGTGGGATTAACCATCAGCCCGGTCTTGTAGGCCTGATAAGACGCGTGAGCGTCGCATCAGGCAAGGCAAACAGTGAGGAATCTATGTCCAAACTCGATCTAAACGCCCTGAACGAACTACCGAAGGTAGAGCGCATTCTGGCGCTGGCGGAAACTAACGCCCAACTGGAAAAACTGGACGCTGAAGGCCGCGTTGCCTGGGCGCTGGATAATCTGCCCGGTGAATATGTGCTTTCTTCCAGCTTCGGTATCCAGGCGGCGGTCAGCTTGCATCTGGTGAACCTGATTCGCCCGGATATTCCGGTGATCCTCACCGATACCGGTTATCTGTTCCCGGAAACCTACCGCTTTATTGACGAGTTAACGGACAAACTCAAACTAAATCTGAAGGTCTACAGGGCAAAAGAAAGCGCCGCCTGGCAGGAAGCGCGCTACGGTAAACTGTGGGAGCAGGGCGTTGAAGGCATTGAAAAGTACAATGACATCAACAAAGTCGAACCGATGAACCGGGCGCTGAAAGAACTTAACGCGCAAACCTGGTTTGCTGGCCTGCGCCGCGAACAATCCGGCAGTCGCGCTAATTTGCCAGTGCTGGCTATCCAGCGTGGTGTATTTAAAGTCCTGCCGATTATCGACTGGGATAACCGAACTATTTATCAGTACCTGCAAAAACACGGTCTTAAATATCACCCATTGTGGGATGAAGGATATTTATCGGTCGGTGATACTCATACAACCCGTAAATGGGAACCCGGCATGGCGGAAGAAGAAACGCGTTTCTTTGGCTTAAAAAGGGAATGTGGATTACACGAAGGGTAAACGTTATCCGGATAAATTAAACGCCTCTGTCAGAAATGATGGGGGCGTTTTTATTTTGCGAGCAGCATTCCTTATTTTAAATGTGAACGCCGCAGGGAGAATCAACAGGTATAGAATGGTGTTGGGTGCTTGAGGCTGTCTGGCGTTAAGCATTCGCGAGGTTCCAGATGGACAAAAGCCCCAGGCGATATTTCTATCAACCTGAGGCCAGCGTTCGAACCTAAGCAATTCGGATGTTAGTCTCTTCTTTGCAGGGAGGCAAGACATGCTGACAAAATATGCCCTTGTGGCAATCATAGTGCTGTGTTTTACAGCATTGGGATTCACGCTGATGGTAGGCGACTCGTTGTGTGAGTTGAGTATCAGAGAACGTGGTATGGAGTTTAAGGCAGTTCTCGCTTACGAATCGAAGAAGTAGCCACCACGCGGGGGTAAAACCCCGCGTATTGGATTGTGATGGTTTGGTCTCCTGCACCCTTTTTTTACTCTGTTTCAGGTGGCGTTGATTTCCTGCAGGCACGGGAATAATCAGTTAAAACCCATCAAGACGCCTTCGCCAGCTCTTTCACTAGCGGTAGCATTATCCGCATTACATCACGGCAGCGGCGTTCTATTCTTCCAGGAAGTGCCTTATCAATATGCTGTTGATTATCCAGTCTTACATCATGCCAGCTAGTTCCCTCAGGGAATGCGGCTGTTTTTGCGCGTTGCTGATAACCATCTTTATTTCCCAGATTCCAGTTTGTTGCTTCTACCGAAAGTACGGCAATACCGGCTTTGTCGAAAACCTCGGCGTCATTACAACACCCAGTGCCTTTCGGATAATTTTTATTCAAACCCGGATTGGTCGTTGCGGCAATTCCGTGACTACGCGCAATTGCCAGTGCCCTGTCGCGCGTTAATTTCCTTACTGCTTCAGGGGTTTTTACACCGCTGTTGAAATACAATTTATCGCCAACAATTAAGTTATCGAGATTAATCACCAGCAGCGTATTTTTCTTTTCGGTGTCACTCATCCGCTTGAGTAAATTCTCAGCGCCTAATTTCCCTTCCTCTTCGCCACTGGTCGCCACAAATCGAATACCATACTCGGTAGGCGTATTTTTCAGGCGTTCTGCCAGTTCCAGCATGACACCTAAACCTGCGGCGTTATCATCCATTCCTTGTAACGTCAGCCCGCCGAGATTGGCATCGGCGTCAGCATCGCTCTGCGGGGCGTAGGTATCAAGATGCGCCATAATAATGATCTGCTGCGGCGCTTTGCCTTCATGAGCGGCAATCACCGTACTTCCCGTCACGTTATGCCAGTTTTTGCGATTATCGCGGGCGGTATAAATATATCGGCTATTAAATGTCCGAATATCACTGCGATAACCCATTTGCTGAAACTGTTGCTGAATATAATCGGCAGATAACATTTCTGCGGGGGTTCCGGTCATGCGTCCCGGAAAGAAAGTGGCAATATGTCGTGCCTGGGTATTAGCAAAATCGCCAGGTTTAGGTGACGAGGCGTGTACGGGGAGAATAAAGCATACGCCGAGCGCCAGGGCAGCGGTACGGTGGCGCAATGCGGAAAACATAGTGAGTCCTTAAATACCATGCAAATTTTTTTACCGCCATAGTATGAAACTGCCGCTGCGCTAAAACAATTTCAAATCTTCCTAAATGCCCGAAATCCGGAGCCTTAAGCACTTTTTGATATTAGCTTTGCCAAATCGTTATTCCGTTAAGGAACTACTCATTCTAATTGGTAATTTCATTCGTTCTCTTACGCTCCCTATAGTCGAAACATCTGATGGCAAGAAAATAGCGGTATTGCAAAGGAACGGTTATGGATCAAAAACGACTTACTCACCTGCGGCAACTGGAGGCGGAAAGTATCCACATTATTCGCGAGGTGGCGGCAGAATTTTCAAATCCGGTGATGCTCTACTCTATCGGTAAAGATTCCAGCGTCATGCTGCATCTGGCGCGCAAGGCGTTTTATCCAGGTACGCTGCCTTTCCCATTGCTGCATGTTGATACTGGCTGGAAATTCCGCGAGATGTATGAGTTCCGCGATCGCACAGCTAAAGCCTATGGCTGCGAACTGTTGGTACATAAAAATCCAGAAGGCGTGGCGATGGGGATTAATCCATTCGTGCACGGCAGCGCCAAACATACCGACATCATGAAAACTGAAGGCCTGAAACAGGCGCTGAACAAATACGGTTTTGATGCCGCCTTTGGTGGTGCACGCCGTGACGAAGAAAAATCCCGTGCTAAAGAGCGTATCTACTCTTTCCGTGACCGCTTTCATCGCTGGGATCCGAAAAATCAGCGTCCGGAGCTGTGGCATAACTACAACGGACAAATTAACAAAGGCGAAAGTATCCGCGTCTTTCCGCTCTCTAACTGGACTGAGCAGGATATCTGGCAATACATCTGGCTGGAAAATATCGACATTGTTCCGCTGTATCTCGCCGCTGAACGTCCGGTTCTGGAACGCGACGGTATGTTGATGATGATTGATGACAACCGTATCGACCTGCAACCCGGCGAAGTGATTAAAAAACGGATGGTGCGTTTCCGCACGCTGGGCTGCTGGCCGCTGACCGGTGCGGTGGAGTCAAATGCGCAAACACTGCCGGAGATCATCGAAGAAATGCTGGTTTCCACCACCAGTGAACGTCAGGGCCGCGTGATTGACCGCGACCAGGCGGGATCTATGGAGCTGAAAAAACGTCAGGGGTATTTTTAAGATGAACACCGCACTTGCACAACAAATCGCCAATGAAGGCGGCGTCGAAGCCTGGATGATCGCGCAACAACATAAAAGCCTGCTGCGTTTTCTGACCTGTGGCAGCGTTGATGACGGCAAAAGTACCCTGATTGGTCGTTTGCTGCACGATACCCGCCAAATCTACGAAGATCAGCTCTCATCGCTGCATAACGACAGTAAACGTCACGGCACTCAGGGCGAAAAACTGGATCTGGCATTGCTGGTGGATGGTCTGCAAGCCGAGCGCGAACAGGGCATCACTATCGATGTGGCATATCGCTATTTCTCCACCGAGAAGCGTAAATTTATTATCGCCGACACCCCAGGGCACGAGCAGTACACCCGCAATATGGCGACCGGCGCATCGACATGTGAGCTGGCGATCTTGCTGATCGACGCCCGAAAAGGCGTGCTCGATCAAACCCGTCGCCACAGTTTTATCTCCACGCTGTTGGGGATCAAACATCTGGTCGTGGCGATCAACAAAATGGATCTGGTGGATTACAGCGAAGAGACGTTCACCCGCATTCGTGAAGACTACCTGACTTTTGCGGAACAATTACCGGGCAATCTGGATATCCGCTTTGTGCCACTCTCCGCGCTGGAAGGCGATAACGTGGCTTCGCAAAGTGAAAGGATGCCGTGGTACAGCGGTTCGACATTGCTCGAAATGCTCGAAACCGTAGAGATCCAGCGAGTGGTGGATGCCCAGCCAATGCGCTTCCCGGTGCAGTACGTTAACCGCCCGAATCTTGATTTTCGTGGCTACGCCGGAACGCTGGCATCCGGTCGTGTGGAAGTCGGGCAACGAGTCAAAGTGTTGCCTTCGGGAGTGGAGTCAAACATTGCGCGGATCGTCACTTTTGATGGCGATCGCGAAGAAGCCTTTGCCGGAGAGGCGATCACTCTGGTGCTGACGGATGAGATCGACATCAGCCGTGGCGATCTGCTGCTGGCGGCAGACGAAGCATTACCGGCAGTGCAGAGCGCGTCGGTGGATGTGGTATGGATGGCGGAACAGCCGCTTTCCCCAGGGCAGAGTTACGACATCAAAATTGCCGGTAAGAAGACGCGTGCTCGTGTTGATGGCATTCGCTATCAGGTTGATATTAATAACCTTAACCAACATGAAGTTGAAAATTTACCGCTCAATGGCATTGGTCAGGTTGATCTCACCTTTGACGAGCCGTTGGTGTTAGATCGCTATCAGCAAAACCCTGTTACCGGTGGGCTGATTTTTATCGATCGCCTGAGCAACGTGACTGTTGGTGCCGGTATGGTGCATGAGCCGAAAAACGAGGCCGCCGTTGCGCCGTCGGAATTTAGCGCGTTCGAGCTGGAACTGAATGCGTTAGTGCGCCGCCATTTCCCTCACTGGGGCGCGCGCGATTTGCTGGGAGATAAATAATGGCGCTGCATGACGAAAACGTCGTCTGGCATAGCCATCCGGTCACTGTGCAACAACGCGAGCAACACCACGGTCATCGTGGTGTTGTGCTGTGGTTTACCGGTCTCTCCGGTTCCGGTAAATCAACGGTCGCCGGGGCGCTGGAGGAGGCGTTACATAAACTTGGTGTCAGTACGTATTTGCTGGACGGCGACAACGTTCGCCACGGTTTATGCAGCGATCTCGGTTTTAGCGATGCCGATCGTAAAGAAAATATCCGCCGCGTCGGTGAAGTGGCGAATTTAATGGTTGAAGCCGGACTGGTGGTGCTGACTGCGTTTATTTCACCACACCGCGCCGAACGCCAGATGGTTCGTGAACGTGTAGGAGAAGGGCGATTTATCGAAGTGTTTGTCGATACGCCGCTGGCGATTTGCGAAGCTCGCGATCCAAAAGGCTTATATAAGAAAGCGCGTGCCGGTGAACTGCGCAACTTTACCGGAATTGATTCGGTTTACGAAGCGCCTGAATCGGCAGAAATTCATCTCAATGGTGAACAATTAGTAACAAATTTGGTTCAGCAATTATTAGATCTACTGAGACAGAACGATATTATCAGATCCTGAGACACCACCGGGTTTCCATGCCCGGTTCGTCAAAGTAACAGGATCAAATATGCGTAATAGCCATAACATTACACTAACAAATAACGACAGCCTTACTGAGGATGAAGAAACCACATGGTCACTGCCTGGTGCCGTGGTCGGTTTTATCTCATGGTTATTTGCGCTGGCGATGCCGATGTTGATTTATGGCTCTAACACGCTGTTCTTCTTTATCTACACCTGGCCTTTCTTTCTGGCACTGATGCCTGTCGCGGTAGTGGTAGGTATTGCGCTGCATTCATTGATGGACGGAAAGCTACGCTACAGTATTGTTTTTACCCTGGTGACTGTAGGTATTATGTTTGGTGCACTGTTTATGTGGTTGTTGGGCTAATTTGTTCTTTCCCGTCTACTCTGTTCATAATTCAAACCGTAACCAATAATGAGATTATGTTCCGCACGCCCTGGGTATACGTAACAATGGACAAATGTGGTACATTTGCCCGCGTTGTCGCGGTATCCCCAACAGAGGATGTAGAGTCGTCTTCGGATGTATGGGATGAAGATGCCGTTTTTCAGGGGGCAGGATGGGTAAACTAACGCTGCTGTTGCTGGCTATTCTGGTCTGGCTACAGTATTCGCTGTGGTTCGGTAAGAACGGTATACATGACTATACCCGCGTCAATAATGATGTGGCGGCACAGCAAGCTACAAACGCGAAACTTAAAGCGCGAAACGATCAGCTTTTTGCCGAAATTGACGATCTCAATGGCGGTCAGGAGGCGCTCGAAGAACGAGCGCGTAATGAACTCAGCATGACCAGGCCGGGCGAAACTTTCTATCGTCTGGTGCCTGACGCGTCGAAACGCGCACAGTCTGCGGGGCAAAACAATCGATAAATCAGCCCAGGAATTAACATGGCAACCACTCATTTGGATGTTTGCGCCGTGGTTCCGGCGGCCGGATTTGGCCGCCGAATGCAAACGGAATGTCCTAAGCAATATCTCTCAATCGGTAATCAAACCATTCTTGAACACTCGGTACATGCGCTGCTGGCGCATCCCCGGGTGTCGCGTGTCGTCATTGCTATAAGCCCTGGCGATAGTCGTTTTGCACAACTTCCTCTGGCAAATCATCCGCAGATCACCGTTGTTGACGGTGGTGAAGAGCGTGCTAATTCCGTGCTGGCAGGTCTGAAAGCCGCTGGCGACACGCAGTGGGTGTTGGTGCATGACGCCGCTCGCCCTTGTCTGCATCAGGATGACCTTGCGCGTCTGTTGGCGTTGAGCGAAACCAGCCGCACGGGGGGCATTCTCGCTGCGCCGGTGCGTGATACCATGAAACGTGCCGAACCGGGCAAAAATGCCATTGCTCATACTGTTGATCGCAACGGCCTATGGCACGCGTTGACGCCGCAATTTTTCCCTCGTGAGCTGTTATATGACTGCCTGACGCGTGCATTAAATGAAGGCGCTACCATTACCGATGAAGCCTCGGCGCTGGAATACTGCGGTTTTCATCCGCAGCTGGTCGAAGGCCGTGCGGATAACATTAAAGTCACGCGCCCGGAAGATTTGGCGCTTGCCGAATTTTACCTCACCCGAACCATCCATCAGGAGAATACATAATGCGAATTGGACACGGATTTGACGTACACGCCTTTGGCGGCGAAGGCCCAATTATCATTGGTGGTGTGCGCATCCCTTACGAAAAAGGGCTGCTGGCGCATTCTGATGGCGACGTGGCGCTCCATGCGTTGACCGATGCATTGCTTGGTGCAGCGGCGCTGGGGGATATCGGCAAACTGTTTCCGGATACCGATCCGGCATTTAAAGGAGCAGACAGCCGCGAGCTACTGCGTGAAGCCTGGCGACGCATTCAGGCGAAGGGGTATACCCTCGGCAACGTCGATGTCACTATCATCGCTCAGGCACCGAAAATGCTGCCGCACATCCCACAAATGCGCGTGTTTATTGCCGAAGATCTCGGCTGCCATATGGATGATGTTAACGTGAAAGCCACTACTACGGAAAAACTCGGATTTACCGGCCGTGGGGAAGGGATTGCCTGTGAAGCGGTGGCGCTACTCATTAAGGCAACAAAATGATTGAGTTTGATAATCTCACTTACCTCCACGGTAAACCGCAAGGCACCGGGCTGCTGAAAGCCAACCCGGAAGATTTTGTGGTGGTGGAAGATTTAGGCTTTGAGCCTGATGGTGAAGGTGAGCATATTCTGGTGCGCATTCTTAAAAACGGCTGCAATACCCGTTTTGTGGCTGACGCGCTGGCGAAATTCCTGAAAATTCATGCGCGTGAAGTCAGCTTCGCCGGGCAGAAAGACAAACATGCAGTGACGGAACAGTGGTTATGCGCTCGCGTTCCTGGCAAAGAGATGCCCGATCTGAGCGCGTTTCAACTGGAAGGTTGTCAGGTGCTGGAGTATGCGCGCCACAAGCGTAAACTGCGTTTAGGGGCACTGAAAGGCAACGCCTTTACCCTGGTACTACGCGAAGTGAGCAATCGCGATGACGTTGAACAACGTCTGATCGATATTTGCGTAAAAGGTGTACCGAACTACTTTGGCGCGCAGCGTTTCGGTATTGGCGGTAGTAACTTGCAGGGCGCGCTGCGCTGGGCGCAAACCAATACTCCGGTACGCGATCGCAATAAACGCAGTTTTTGGTTGTCGGCAGCACGTAGTGCGTTGTTTAATCAGATTGTTGCTGAGCGCCTCAAAAAAGCAGAAGTTAATCAAGTTGTTGACGGCGATGCGCTACAATTAGCCGGGCGCGGCAGTTGGTTTGTTGCAACTCACGAAGAACTGGCGGAATTACAGCGTCGCGTCAACGATAAAGAGCTGATGATTACCGCAGCTTTGCCCGGTAGCGGCGAGTGGGGAACCCAACGTGAGGCTCTGGCATTCGAACAAGCGGCGATAGCCGAAGAAACTGAATTACAAGCTTTGCTGCTGCGCGAAAAAGTTGAAGCCGCGCGCAGAGCGATGCTGTTATATCCACAACAATTAAGCTGGAACTGGTGGGATGACGTCACCGTAGAAATCCGTTTCTGGCTTCCGGCGGGAAGTTTTGCGACCAGCGTTGTCAGGGAACTTATCAACACAACAGGTGATTATGCGCATATTGCTGAGTAATGATGACGGGGTACATGCACCCGGTATACAAACGCTGGCGAAAGCCTTGCGTGAGTTTGCTGATGTTCAGGTGGTTGCCCCCGATCGTAACCGCAGCGGCGCTTCAAATTCCCTGACGCTGGAATCCTCCCTGCGAACGTTTACCTTTGAAAATGGTGATATCGCTGTGCAAATGGGAACCCCGACCGACTGCGTCTATCTTGGCGTGAACGCACTAATGCGTCCACGTCCGGATATTGTGGTTTCGGGCATTAACGCCGGCCCCAATCTGGGGGATGATGTTATCTATTCCGGTACGGTAGCCGCCGCGATGGAAGGCCGTCATTTAGGTTTTCCGGCGCTGGCTGTCTCGCTTGATGGACATAAACATTATGACACTGCTGCGGCGGTAACGTGTTCCATTTTGCGCGCACTGTGTAAAGAGCCGCTGCGTACCGGGCGTATTCTCAATATTAACGTACCGGATTTACCACTGGAGCAGATTAAAGGTATCCGTGTCACTCGCTGCGGTACACGACATCCGGCAGATCAGGTGATCCCGCAGCAAGATCCGCGCGGCAATACGCTGTACTGGATTGGCCCACCGGGCGGTAAATGTGATGCCGGTCCGGGGACCGATTTTGCTGCGGTAGATGAGGGCTATGTCTCCATCACGCCGCTGCATGTGGATTTAACTGCGCATAGCGCGCAAGATGTGGTTTCAGACTGGTTAAACAGCGTGGGAGTTGGCACGCAATGGTAAGCAGACGCGTACAAGCACTTCTGGATCAATTACGTGCGCAAGGTATTCAGGATGAGCAGGTGCTGAATGCACTCGCCGCCGTGCCGCGTGAAAAATTCATTGATGAAGCGTTTGAACAAAAGGCCTGGGATAATATCGCGTTGCCGATAGGTCAGGGGCAGACAATTTCGCAGCCATATATGGTGGCGCGAATGACCGAATTACTTGAACTGACGCCGCAGTCGCGGGTGCTGGAAATCGGCACTGGTTCGGGATATCAAACGGCAATCCTGGCGCATCTTGTCCAGCATGTATGTTCGGTCGAACGGATTAAAGGCTTGCAGTGGCAGGCGCGTCGTCGCCTGAAAAATCTTGATTTACATAATGTTTCAACCCGTCACGGCGATGGATGGCAAGGTTGGCAAGCACGTGCGCCGTTTGACGCTATCATTGTAACGGCGGCACCGCCCGAAATTCCTACTGCGCTAATGACGCAACTGGATGAAGGCGGGATTCTCGTCTTGCCGGTCGGGGAAGAGCACCAGTATTTGAAACGGGTGCGTCGTCGTGGGGGCGAATTTATTATCGATACCGTAGAGGCCGTGCGCTTTGTCCCCTTAGTGAAGGGGGAGCTGGCTTGAATTGCGAGGAAATACCTGGAATTTTCCTGGTTATTTTGCAGCAAGTCAGCGTATCGTGAACATCTTTTCCAGTGTTCAGTAGGGTGCCTTGCACGGTAATTATGTCACTGGTTATTAATCAATTTTTCCTGGGGGATAAATGAGCGCGGGAAGCCCAAAATTCACCGTTCGCCGTATTGCGGCTTTGTCACTGGTTTCGCTATGGCTGGCTGGCTGTTCTGACACATCGAATCCACCGGCACCGGTCAGTTCCGTTAATGGTAATGCGCCTGCAAATACCAATTCAGGTATGTTGATTACGCCACCGCCGAAAATGGGAACGACATCTACAGCGCAGCAACCGCAAATTCAGCCGGTACAGCAGCCACAAATTCAGTCTACGCAACAACCACAAATCCAACCGGTACAGCCTGTCGCTCAGCAACCGGTGCAAATGGAAAATGGGCGTATCGTCTACAACCGTCAGTACGGGAATATTCCGAAAGGCAGTTATAGCGGCAGTACCTATACCGTGAAAAAAGGCGACACACTTTTCTATATCGCCTGGATCACCGGCAACGATTTCCGTGACCTCGCTCAGCGCAATAATATTCAGGCACCATACGCGTTGAACGTCGGTCAGACCTTGCAGGTTGGCAACGCCTCCGGTACGCCGATTACTGGCGGAAATGCCATTACCCAGGCGGATGCAGCAGAGCAAGGAGTTGTGATCAAGCCTGCACAAAATTCCACCGTTGCTGTTGCGTCGCAACCGACAATTACGTATTCTGAGTCTTCGGGTGAACAGAGTGCTAACAAAATGTTGCCGAACAACAAGCCAACTGCGACCACGGTCACAGCGCCTGTAACGGTGCCAACAGCAAGCACAACCGAGCCGACTGTCAGCAGTACATCAACCAGCACGCCTATCTCCACCTGGCGCTGGCCAACTGAGGGCAAAGTGATTGAAACCTTTGGCGCTTCTGAGGGGGGCAATAAGGGGATTGATATCGCAGGTAGCAAAGGACAGGCAATTACCGCGACCGCAGATGGCCGCGTTGTTTATGCCGGTAATGCGCTGCGCGGTTACGGTAATCTGATTATCATCAAACATAATGATGATTACCTGAGTGCCTACGCCCATAACGACACAATGCTGGTCCGGGAACAACAAGAAGTGAAGGCGGGGCAAAAAATAGCAACCATGGGTAGCACCGGAACCAGTTCAACACGCTTGCATTTTGAAATTCGTTACAAGGGGAAATCCGTAAACCCGCTGCGTTATTTGCCGCAGCGATAATTCGGCGGAACCAGGCTGTTGCTTGAGCGTTCCGTCAAGGGATCACGGGTAGGAGCCACCTTATGAGTCAGAATACGCTGAAAGTTCATGATTTAAATGAAGATGCGGAATTTGATGAGAACGGAGTTGAGGTTTTTGACGAAAAGGCCTTAGTAGAAGAGGAACCCAGTGATAACGATTTGGCCGAAGAGGAACTGTTATCGCAGGGAGCCACACAGCGTGTGTTGGACGCGACTCAGCTTTACCTTGGTGAGATTGATTGGTTATTCACCACTGTTAACGGCCGAAGAAGAAGTTTATTTTGCGCGTCGCGCACTGCGTGGAGATGTTGCCTCCCGCCGCCGGATGATTGAGAGTAACTTACGTCTGGTGGTAAAAATTGCCCGCCGTTATGGCAATCGTGGTCTGGCTTTGCTGGATCTTATCGAAGAGGGCAACCTGGGGCTTATCCGCGCGGTTGAGAAGTTTGACCCGGAACGTGGTTTCCGCTTCTCAACATACGCAACCTGGTGGATTCGCCAGACGATCGAACGGGCGATTATGAACCAAACCCGTACTATTCGTTTGCCGATTCACATCGTAAAGGAGCTGAACGTTTACCTGCGAACCGCACGTGAGTTGTCCCATAAACTGGACCACGAACCGAGTGCGGAAGAGATCGCAGAGCAACTGGATAAGCCAGTTGATGACGTCAGCCGTATGCTTCGTCTTAACGAGCGCATTACCTCGGTAGACACCCCTCTGGGCGGTGATTCCGAAAAAGCGTTGCTGGACATTCTGGCCGATGAAAAAGAGAACGGTCCGGAAGACACCACGCAAGATGACGATATGAAGCAGAGCATCGTCAAATGGCTGTTCGAGCTGAACGCCAAACAGCGTGAAGTGCTGGCACGTCGATTCGGTTTGCTGGGGTACGAAGCGGCAACACTGGAAGATGTAGGTCGTGAAATTGGCCTCACTCGTGAACGTGTTCGCCAGATTCAGGTTGAAGGCCTGCGCCGTCTGCGTGAGATTTTGCAGACTCAGGGGCTGAATATCGAGGCGCTGTTCCGCGAATAAGCAAGCATCTGTCAGAAAGGCCAGTCTCAAGTGAGGCTGGCCTTTTTCTTTTGTATGATCCGTCCTGAATAGCGTTGATGGTGACGCCGACTTCTGACAGTAAACTGGTGTGCGAAACCCGATGTCTTTATGAAGAAATTCATGACCGATATTGGCAATAGCGGATCTGAACCAGAGATGATCCTTATCCTGACTGGATTAATTATTTAATTTTATAAAACGATAACCGTCCGCTTTTCGGCGATCCGGTATCAATATAAATCTGGTTAGCGAATGTCTGAATGTTATCAAACATCATATGTCCAAATATAAAATAATCAGCACCGTTTATTTTTTGTAACTCGCCATTAAGCGACTTCTGCACGCGATCAACAGACCAGAGTAATTCGCTTTCCGCGATTTCTTTGCCAAAGTGATATTCATTACCCGGATAATCTGCATGTGCGATGACATATTTTATTAAATCGTTACTCAATTCGATAATATGCGGGAGATGATGAAATCTCAGTAACAGATCTATTGCTTCTTTTTTCTCTGAATCATTTAAATCAAAGAACCAGTCACCGCCGCTGGCTAACCACATACTGCCATCACCAGTCGCGAATGCATCAAGTGCCATCGCTTCATGGTTACCTTTCACGGAGGTAAACCAGGGCTGATTTAACAGGCGTAGCACATTAAGACTCTCCGACCCACGATCAATATTATCGCCTGTGGAAATAAGTAAGTCTGTTTCGTGACAAAAAGATAATTCATGCAAACGGGATTGTAATAATTGATAGTCACCATGAATATCACCAACAGCCCATATATAGCGGTAGTGATGAGCATCAATTTTTTGATAGCGTGTTGATGGCATGATTTTACCCTGTAAAATAATCTCTACTATTATACAGGGTATTTTTATTAGATTCGTCAGTTGTCGTTAATATTCCCGATAGTAAAAGGCTATCGGGAATTATTTTTACACCAGACTCTTCAACCGATAAATCCACTCCAGCGCCTGACGCGGAGTCAGAGAATCTGGATCGAGATTTTCCAGTGCTTCGACCGCTGGCGAGGTTTCTTCCGGCACAGAAAGTAGTGACATTTGCGTACCATCTACCTGTGTAGCGGCAGCATTCGGCGAAATGCTTTCCAGCTCACGCAGTTTCTGTCGCGCACGTTTGATCACCTCTTTCGGTACACCTGCCAGCGCAGCAACCGCCAGACCGTAGCTCTTACTCGCCGCGCCGTCCTGTACGCTGTGCATAAAGGCGATAGTGTCTCCGTGCTCCAGCGCATCGAGATGCACGTTGGCGACGCCTTCCATTTTCTCCGGCAGTTGAGTCAGCTCGAAGTAATGGGTAGCAAACAGCGTCAACGCTTTAATTTTATTCGCCAGATTTTCGGCACATGCCCACGCCAGCGACAGGCCATCGTAAGTCGACGTTCCGCGCCCAATCTCATCCATCAATACCAGACTGTACTCGGTGGCGTTATGCAGAATATTAGCGGTTTCGGTCATCTCCACCATAAAGGTTGAACGTCCGGAAGCCAGATCATCCGCTGCGCCAACACGGGTGAAGATGCGATCGATCGGTCCAATCTCGACTTTTTGTGCCGGTACGTAACTGCCAATATACGCCATCAGCGCAATCAACGCGGTCTGGCGCATATAGGTACTTTTACCGCCCATGTTCGGACCGGTGATGATCAACATCCGTCGCTGCGGTGACAGGTTCAGCGGGTTAGCAATAAACGGCTCATTCAGCACCTGTTCAACCACCGGATGGCGACCTTCGGTAATACGAATGCCGGGTTTATCGATAAAGGTCGGGCAGGTGTAGTTCAGGGTATATGCGCGTTCTGCCAGATTTACCAGCACGTCCAGTTCTGCCAGCGCGCTCGCACTCTGTTGTAACGCTTCCAGATGCGGCAGTAGCAGGTCGAACAACTCTTCATAAAGCTGTTTTTCCAGCGTCAGTGCTTTACCTTTTGAAGTCAGTACCTTGTCTTCGTACTCTTTCAGCTCCGGAATAATGTAACGTTCGGCGTTTTTCAGTGTCTGGCGGCGCATATAGTTAATTGGCGCCAGATGACTTTGCCCACGGCTGATTTGAATGTAGTAGCCGTGCACCGCATTAAAGCCGACTTTCAGCGTGTCCAGACCGGTACGTTCACGTTCGCGGATTTCCAGACGCTCCAGATAATCGGTCGCACCGTCAGCCAGCGCACGCCACTCATCCAGCTCTTCGTTATAGCCTGGAGCGATGACGCCACCGTCGCGCACCAGCACCGGTGGCGTGTCGATGATTGCTCGCTCCAGCAGGTCGCGCAGTTCGGCAAATTCGCCCATTTTTTCACGCAGCGCCTGTACTGGTGCACTATCGACATTTTCTAGCTGTGCACGCAGTTCCGGCAGTTGCTGGAAGGCATGACGCATACGAGCAAGGTCGCGCGGGCGAGCGGTACGCAACGCCAGGCGTGCCAGAATACGCTCCAGATCGCCGACCTGCCGGAGTACCGGCTGTAACTCGGTGGTGAAATCCTGCAATGCGCCAATAGTTTGCTGACGCTCAAGCAACACACGGGTGTCGCGCACCGGCATATGCAGCCAGCGTTTCAGCATACGGCTACCCATCGGCGTGACGGTGCAATCGAGCACGGAAGCCAATGTATTTTCCGCGCCGCCCGCCAGATTCTGGGTAATTTCCAGGTTACGACGCGTCGCAGCATCCATAATGATGCTGTCCTGCTCACGTTCCATAGTGATAGAGCGAATATGCGGCAGGGTCGTGCGTTGGGTATCTTTCGCATACTGTAACAGACAACCGGCAGCACAAAGCCCACGAGGCGCGTTCTCGACGCCAAAACCGACCAGATCGCGGGTGCCAAATTGCAGGTTCAACTGCTGGCGCGCGGTGTCGATTTCAAACTCCCACAGCGGGCGACGACGCAGGCCGCGACGACCTTCAATCAGCGACATCTCGGCGAAATCTTCTGCATACAACAGTTCCGCCGGATTGGTGCGTTGCAGCTCTGCCGCCATCGTTTCGCGGTCAGCCGGTTCGCTCAGACGAAAACGGCCGGAGCTGATATCCAGCGTCGCGTAACCGAAACCTTTGCTGTCCTGCCAGATAGCCGCCAGCAGATTGTCCTGACGCTCCTGTAGCAGGGCTTCATCGCTGATCGTGCCCGGCGTGACGATACGGACAACTTTGCGCTCAACCGGCCCTTTGCTGGTAGCCGGATCGCCGATTTGTTCACAAATCGCAACCGACTCACCTTGATTCACCAGTTTGGCGAGATAGTTTTCCACTGCATGGTAGGGAATACCCGCCATCGGGATCGGCTCGCCCGCAGATGCGCCGCGTTTAGTCAGTGAAATATCCAGCAGCTGCGATGCTCGTTTTGCGTCGTCATAAAACAGCTCGTAAAAGTCACCCATCCGGTAGAACAGCAGGATCTCAGGATGCTGGGCTTTCAGCTTGAGGTACTGCTGCATCATGGGCGTATGGTCTGAGAGATCCTTGTCGATAGACTCTTGCATATTGATTTTACTCATTTTTTAAGTCTTGCGGCTACCCATGTGGCCCCATGTGAAACCGCTTTAAACCCATATAAATCGATAAATTTGTGTATACCAGAAGCATACTGGTATGTAGTTGGCACATACTCTGACTTGCTGGTATACATATTATATAAATGACACTTTTTCAGCCGATTATAATCAATAAGTTATCTATCGACGTGAAATCAAAACTCGACCAGAAAGAGCGAGTTGTCTACTTACCTAATCCTGATCGAAAACCGTATCTTATCACTGACAACCGCAGGTATTCATCCGTGGGTTTTTGTATCAAAATCAGGTCACCCCAAAACGACCTGTATCATCAACGACGGGGGCAAGACGTCGAAACAGGTTATCAGATCTATGATTGGCAATGTTTGAGATTTTGCCAGCAATGAACGGGCGCGCGAGACTGCTCGCAAATTTGTTGAAACTATGAAATTTATCAGACGAAATCCGAATGCAGTAAAGCGAAAAACAGAGGCTTCTGAGCTAACGCTCAGTGAAGTTTTGCGCAATACGGAAGCCATCTTATAGGCAGATTGAAACCGGTAAAGCCCAACACACTGGATATGCTAAATAAAGCCCAAAAACGCCTGAAAAGGTAAAACAGTCAATTTGTTATTGATGAATGTTTTAGTCTCTGTGTATTTTACTCCTATATACACTTTATTTTAGAACTTTCAAGATAATCGCTATTGATAATGTCAATATCGGTATTGATATTATTTAATATCGCTCTTCCTATTCATTTAATATATTTATTAAAAGGATATAAGTTGAAACAACTAACGATAACGGAGTAAGTTGATGACAAGTAAAAACACCCCCACAGAAATAGAAGAAATCGAAATAAGCAATTCAGAAATGTTCCTATGCGACTTGGAAAAAAATATCAATTCTGAAAACAGTACCTCACCAATTTCCGATTACACTAGAGTTCTGAAATATCTGCGCAAAGAAGTACAGAAGGTAACAACTCAACGAGAAGAAATAGAATTTGCAATGCTTTTTAAAGAAAAATTGGCAGAATTTTCAAAACGCTATAATTTACCAGAAGATCATTTTTCAATTGACATCAGTGGTTCACAGTTTTTAGTTAAAGAATATGGAGGGGAACATCTCATTTCAACTACCCATTTTGAGAATGGCGCATATTTTAGTCATCCACATGCTGACCATCAGATGGAACTAAAGGCTGAGCAGATTCCTAAAATAAGGATAGGTCAATACGTTCGTTTTGGTAGAAATGCATCAGTTAATGCTGGCGGCGATATCACTATTGGCATTGGTGTATGGTTATCACCAGGAAGCCAACTTCTTCGGCAGAATCATGATCCCTACGGTCGTCCATCTGTAGGAGCCAGAACTGTTGCAATGACAACACTACCAGCTATAACCCTCTCTGATTATGCATGGGTTGGTAGAGAGGCTATGGTTGGATGGGCTGCAGACTATATTGGTAAAGCAAGCATTATTGCAACGAGAACGTTTGTAAACACATGGGTAGGAGATTATTCAGTTGTTGGAGACAGAGGGAAGGTTTTGCAATATATGCCATTTAAAGCATATTTACTGGAGCATAAAAAACTATCATTCAAAGAAATATTGATGATTGATGACTGGGTTTCTGTCGATGAAGAGTGGTTACGTTATTATCGGAATGAAGTTGAAGGTAATATCATAGGCCACATGTTACATGAAACAATACAACTAAATAATAAAGATGGTGTTTTAATTATTAATCCACCTGATGCCAATGGTCTTGCTGATTTTACTAAACAGAAGCTGGATATAATCTCAACTGAACGAAATATTTGTCCTTCTGTATTACAATGGTGTTTGAATAATGATTGCTATAATGTTCGATTTAGAGGGGATTTTAATCTCTTCTCATTACCCTTCTTGACTGGAGGCAGTGCTCATTATCGTAGAAAAACGGGATATTCTCTTATAATTTGCCACCTTTCTACTAAAGAAATTAATGATAAGTTAATGAATGAGATCATGCGAGTGGCTGCACCAGATGCTAAAATAATTTTGCAACAAGAAGCATATAAATTAATTTGTGAGTCATTGACTTCAGAATGTTTATATGGGGAATTTGTTTTTAATCGGGAAATTTTTTATGGTGAAAAATCATATGTTATGTTAGAGAAAAAAGGATAAAAATAATGCCTTATATAATGTTATCTCTAGCGGCTATATTCTGGGGCGGTAATTATGTTGTTGGTAAGATTATGGTGGTTAATATGGACCCTATTCTGTTATCAGAATTAAGGTGGCTACTTACCAGTATAATCCTTGTTGCATTTAATTTTATAGCAATTAAGAAAAATTATAATTTAATAATTCGCAATAAAAAATCCATTATACTATTGGCTATATTAGGGCAAGTAATGTTCCCAGTGGCATTATATATTGGATTGCAATACACAACTTCATTAAATGCCGCTATATACTTATCATCCACTCCAGGATTGGTTCTTGCATTTAACTGGATATTTTTTAGGGATTACATATCAAAATCAAATGTTGCTGGTGTTATAATTAGTACGCTAGGTGTTGCTTGGTTAGTTACAAAAGGTGATATAACAAATCTACAATTTTTAGAAAAAATTAATCGCGGTGACTATTGGACTATGATTTCCGCAGTTAGTTGGGCGATCTATTGTTCTTTCCTTAGAAAGAAACCGAAAGAAATTTCTGGAAATGTATTTGTAACTGCGTGTGCGGTGGTTGGTGCTATTGTGTTAATACCGTTTAGTTTAATTAGCTTGATTCACAATGGTGCATTAATAAAGTTCGATTCTGATTTTTATAACGTTATTGGTATGGCATATCTGGTTATTTTTCCATCCTGGCTGTCATATCTATTTTGGAGTAAAGGTATATCAATAATTGGTGCTACCAGGGGAGAGATTTTTACGCATTTAATCCCATTATCGGCAGGGGTACTAAGTGTCATATTTCTTAAAGTAAATTTAACACAATATCATGTGATAAGTATTATGGCGATATGCATAGGCGTTTTCCTTTGCTCTCGCCATGGAAAGAAGCCGCAGAGTAAAATTTCATAAAAGGGGATTTATATGAAATCACTTATCGACTGCACTATTAATGGGAATAGGTCTGTTATCCTCCAAAAAAAACATTGCAGTGAGGAATGTGTATATTTAATAAAGAATACATCAAGTTATGATCTTCTTTGTAAAAGTATTGAACAAAATATTTCTATATCTTCCTTAATGGATAAATTACCTGATATAAAACGTATACAACAAGAAAACATAAAAACTAACATATATAACATCCCGATGAAGCCAGCTGATGATAGAAATGTTTTTGTCAGTTCTTTTGGTCGGACACATAATACGTTGAATGGGTTACCTGCTGGAAATAGAGAGCTGGATTGGTTTTTTAAAGGAAATGGTACTACGTTACGAACTACAGGTGAACGTATAATCCTTCCTATGCAGTCTTTCTCAGGAGGTATTGAGGTCGAATATGTATTAGTCATTATAATAACAAACAACGGAAGGCCAAAGGTGGTTGGATATACAATAGCTAATGACTTCTCTGATGTTGGAATGAGGAAAATACATCCCAACTTAGCTAATCTATCGAAGTTGATGAGCACAGGAATCGGGCATGAGTTAATATTAACTGATAAAATACCAGAACATTCAAAAGTGGTCTGTAAGGTTGTACGTGAAGGTTCAGATATATGGCGGAAAGAAAGTGTACTCGGATTCGAAAATATGAGACATACCCAAAGCCAACTAATGGATATTTTATTTGGCAGTGACTTATTAAAATCTCCTGTTTATTCTGTTCATTATTTATTACTGGGGGCATCAATTAGTACCGATAAAGCTGGGGTTGAGTTACGTCATGGAGACACTATCATAATTGAAACTATAGAAGATGAGCTTCTTCTGCATAATTCTTATGAAGAAGAAGCTGTTATATATTCATGTTGCTCGTAAATGCCCAAAATTAGGGTTTGCATTTTGTGGCGGTAATAAATATCGCCACATATAATTATTTAATTCACTTGTGGAAATTTTTATTTGATCTCGTTTGAGTATTTTATCTCCCTGAAATAATCTTTGATAATACTAACCAATGATAGAACGAAATGATGTTGCGAGTCTTTTGCATAAGATAACACGGTATTAAATGGTGTAAACTCTCCTGAAATGTTGTGAATTTTTACAGAGTCTCTATACATAGGTGATGTGGCTAAAGTTTTGGGGACCATTGAAATACCTTTGTCTTTAGCCACGCCGGTAAAAAGAACAGAATAGGAACCACACTCTATAATCTTTTTAGGCTTAAATCCAGCGGTAGAAAATAGGATATTAAGATTTCTGGATGATGCACTCCTTTTACTATTTACCAGGAAGACACTATCTTTGAGTTCAGATAGATGTGTTATATCCCTTCTTTCCCGAGAGGATATAATGACCATATCGTCAGAAAATAGATGGACATGATAGTTATTTTCTGCAACTATGCCCGCTCCAGTAATAACAATGTCCAGATCTCTGCTTTGTAGTCTTTCGGCTAATTCTAAAGAATTGCCTAGTGTTATATCAATATCTATTTTTTTATCACTAGCCCTATCAAGAATGGCATGTAAATGTTCAGCCGACAGGCTTGAAATACTGCCTAGCTTAATTTCACGATAAGTATTATCTGTATGTAGTTTACCTTCAAGTTCGTCAATCAGTGACAAAATTTTCTGAGCATAGTCATATAATAATCGTCCTTGTAAAGTAGGGAATACGCCGTCGTTCCGTCGTTCCAGGAGTGAAACTCCAACCTTACTTTCTAATTGTTTCAGACGTAATGAAATACTGGACTGAGTTCTGTATAAAAATCGTGCAGCTTGAGTGACACTGCCGGTATCAACTGTAGCCATAAAAGCCTTTAATTCAGAAATTTCCACATTTAGTCTCTCAAAATAAATAGATTTCCAGTGCTGCCGGCGGTTTTTCATATGCGTCTATAAGATTCTGTTATCTGCAGTACTCTTACAGATGCATCGCAATCGAATATTTGCCGCTATGGATTACTTATAGTCCGTAAATAGAATCGAGAGTTGTCTCCTTGGTTTATCCTCTTCCTGTTGGTGCTTAATGTATTCCCATTGATTTTGCCCCGCCACCGCCGGACAGCATTTAGTATGCTTCAGTTAATGTTATCTATTGCTGCAAGGTTCAGCTATGTTGCTCTTAAATTTGGCTTTGGTATGAATCCGATATAGCCTTTTTCACAAATTGTTTAGACATGCCATTGATCTGCAGACCGCTAGCTGCTGTTGTGCTGGGGGGAAGATTTAGTTCTCTGGTGATATTTCTTTAATAATCTGTATATCAGATAGAATGAATCGTGATTATCGCATGGGTATTTTATATATTTAAAAAAATGATCTCCTTGAGGGGAGTTGAGGCTCTAAACGCAAAAATTATTCTCATTCTTTGTAGCTTCATTACATCCAGGAACATGATATAAAATTAAATTTTATTTATTAACATGCCGCTGCATCATCGGAGTATGGGCGTCGAAATTTTCTATTACACTCATGGAGTTAGATCCGGTTCCCTGATGTTAAATGTAGTGTGATGGTTTTTATTTTCGTTGTAATCACATAAGGCACACATGATACCGGAGTTAATCATTTCAGGGGAAGACACGAAAGGTGAGTTCTTGATGTCGGTTCCGGGAAAAATGCTGCTTTGCAGCGTTTGCTTGTTGGCTGTGGAGAAGGGGCGCAACATTGTCTGGTTGAAGAAACCTTCTCCTTCAGAGCCATAGTCCCCTTTACATTTAAGTTGTAATATAAATGCACCTTAAGAGTGTGGAGGCAGCATGTCCGGTAAGCGTATCTCTCGTGAAAAACTGACGATTAAAAGAATGATCGATCTTTATCAAGCGCAATGCCCGCAGGCGTCAGCGGAGCCGGGGCATTACGATGCGCTGTTTGCTTACGCGCAAAAGCGGCTGGATAAATGTGTGTTCGGCGAAGAGAAACCAGCCTGTAAGCAGTGTCCGGTTCACTGTTATCAGCCAGCAAAGCGTGAGGAGATGAAGCAGATTATGCGTTGGGCAGGGCCGCGAATGCTGTGGCGTCATCCGATCTTAACCGTGCGTCATCTGATTGATGACAAGCGTCCGGTGCCGGAATTGCCGGAAAAATATCGCCCGAAGAAACCACGTGAATAGCGTGCCGGATAGATCTTCCTGTCCGGCACTCCAGACGATTAAACCAACGCCGCTTTATCAATTCCCAGCCGCTTCATCCGTGACAGCAGGGTGGTGCGTTTTAACCCCAGACGTTGCGCAGCGCCTTTCGGACCCGCGACTACGCCGTTCGTCTCTTTTAATACGCGAACAATCAGTTGATATTCATCTTCGCCTTCCTGAGCGACGACCGTTGCAGCAGGCGGCGTTTCGGGTTCTGGCAGTGAGATATCGGGTAAAGAGAGTTGTAGAACATTACCGCGAGTCAGCAGTACCGCACGCTCAATAACATTTTCCAGTTCGCGCACGTTACCCGGCCATTCCATGTTGCTCAATATGCGCAGTGTCTCGGCAGGAATGCTGTCGATATTGCGCCCCAGTCGGCGGGCAATTTTGAAGGTAAAGGCTTTCGCCAGCAGCGGAATATCTTCCGGGCGCTCGCGTAACGGCGGCAGGTGGATCGGGAAGACGTTCAGGCGGTAATAGAGATCGCTACGGAACTCGCGGTCGGCGACCATTTTTTTCAGATCGCGATTAGTTGCGGCGATTAAACGCACGTCTGTCTGAATGATTTTGTTGCTGCCGAGGCGTTCAAACTCCTGCTCCTGCAATACGCGCAGCAACTTCGGCTGTAACTCCAGTGGCATATCACCCACTTCATCGAGGAACAGCGAACTTTTATCCGCCAGTTCAAAACGACCGATGCGCTGGGCGCTGGCACCGGTAAAGGCACCACGTTCATGACCAAACAGATCGCTTTCCAGTAATCCGGCAGGCATCGCCGCGCAGTTCATTTTCACCATGCGACGATTATTACGCCCACTGAGATTATGGATTGCGCGGGCAATCAGCTCTTTACCCGTGCCAGTTTCACCGAGGATCAGAACGGTACTGTCGCTTTGCGCCACCATCTCAACTTGTTTAAGCACGCTGTACATGGCTTCGCTGCGACCAATAATCTCGCCAAATTCACTATCTACATTGTTGAGTTGTTCAGTCAGGGCTAGGTTTTCATCAACCAGCCGCTCTTTCAGACGGTGGATTTCCTGGTAGGCGAGGGCATTATCGACGGCGATTGCCACTCGTTCGGCAATCTGGCGCAGCAAACTCAGGTTGGTGGTGGTAAATGTTTTCTCTTCGCACTGTGCCAGTTTCAGCACGCCCAGCATGGTATTGCCAGACATCAACGGCAGCAGGCACAGCGTCTGGATCTGGTTGCCCCAGGTATCGAACAACATGCGTTCGTAGGGGGCTAAATCATCCCGCTCGTGGAGATTAATCAGCAGCATCTCTTTGCTTTTAAATACGCGCTCGGTGAGGGTTCCGGCCTCATCAACTTCACTCTGTTCGTGAGTGGGATGCTGTTTATCGAGATAGTGAGTGGAGTAGACGTTGAGTTTGTTTTTGCGGTGGCTGCGTAAGACGATGCTGATATCGTCAATGTCGAAGTAGTAGTGGATCTCTTTCGCCACTTCGCTGACCAGTTCGTCCATGTCCAGGCGGGAGAGTACCGCATTGGTGATGGCAACCAGAATGCGGAAGTTATCCCGTTCCCGACATAACAGTTCGTAGTCGACATTGTTGATGATGCGACTCTGAATTTGCTCGGTGACAACAGAAACAATCTGCGTAAAGGTTTGCAGGCGATTGAACTCTTTTTCGCTCCACGGGCGATCGTCATAACGAATAAATTCACAGCCGCCAAAAATATGTCCTTCCGCTGCCTGTGGCATCAGGCAATAGTGACCAAATTTAGGGTATAGCCCGCTTGTGGCCAGTTGTGGCCAGGTTTCACAAAATTCTTCGTAGCTGCAATGCAGCGTATCAGGACGTGACAAAATGCTGCGCACCGGCCCATGTGCCAGAACGGTTTCGTCTTCGTATTTTATAGGGGGTTCTTTGTCATGCGACGCGTAATAAGTCGCACGTTGAGTCTGCGCTTGCCACAACACAATCGCCGCGTTGTCGGCGAGCGCAGAACGCTTTACCAGTTGCGAAAGAGCCTCACACAGCGAGGCCAGATCGGGCTGCTGCAATAGTGTCCGAGTGATGTCGAACAACCCTTGTTGCCCGAGATCACTCATCGGTGTATACGACATGTTGTTCTTCCAGGAAAGCACCGCTAAGCGGTGCAAAAGGTAAATGACAAATTATAGGAGCTTTAGATTTTTATTAGCATATACGAGGCAGCGGTTCGGCGTGAGGTAGATCGAGAGTTCGTTTCACGCCATAAAGCCCTGCGAGACGAACACCTTTACGTTCCACCACTTCGCCAATTAACGCCGCATCCTGTCCTAGTGGATGGGAATGCAGCGCCGCCAACACTTGCTCAGCCGCGTTACGCTCTACGGCAATCACCAGCTTACCTTCGTTGGCAAAGTTGAGGGCGTCCAGCCCCAGCAGCTCACAAACGCCGCGCACGGCAGGTTTAACCGGTAACGCAGCTTCTGAAAGTTCAATGCCGCAACCGCAGGCTGCCGCAAACTCATGAACCACCGCATTCACCCCACCACGGGTGGCATCGCGCAGCGCCTTCACGCCGGGAATGTCTCGCAGCGTCTGAATCAGCGGCGTCAGCACCGCGCAGTCGCTGACCAGTTCGCCATCCAGCCCCAGTTGTTCGCGCAAGTTAAGGATAGTCGCACCGTGGTCGCCGAGCGTACCGCTAACCAGCAATACATCGCCGGCGGTCAGGGTTTGTGCACCCCAGTGAATATTTGCCGGGATCGCGCCCATGCCTGCGGTGTTGATAAACAGTTTATCTGCCGCCCCACGCTGCACCACTTTGGTATCGCCGGTGACAATAGCAATGCCAGCCGCACGGGCAGTTTCAGCCATGCTGGTGACCACGGCTTTCAGCGTCTCCATCGGCAATCCTTCTTCAAGGATAAATCCACAGGAGAGATAGCGTGGAATTGCGCCGCTGACCGCCACGTCATTCGCCGTGCCGCAAATCGCCAGCTTGCCAATATTGCCACCAGGAAAGAACAGCGGGTCAATGACGTAACTGTCGGTGGAGAACGCCAGACGGTCGCCTTCCGCCACCAGTTGTGCCAGGTCAAGACGCGCCTGATCTTCCTGCTCTGCCAGCCACGGATTCGCAAAGGCTTCCATAAACAGGCTGTTGATTAATTGCTGCATCGCCTGGCCGCCGCTGCCGTGGGCGAGTTGGATATTATTCACGCTTCACTCTCCTGCTGACGATACTGATACCACGCGGCGCACGCTCCTTCAGAGGAGACCATCAGCGCGCCGAATGCGGTTTGAGGATTACAGGTGTTACCAAAAAGCGGGCATTGATGCGGCTTACATTTGCCCGTCAATACTTCGCCACAGCGCGCGCGTGGGTCATCGCAAACCTGCTGCGGTGCCGGGCGGAAATGCGCTTCAGCGTCAAATCGCTGATAATCCGGCGTCAGATGCACGCCAGAAGATTCAATCACGCCTAAGCCGCGCCATTCGCTGTCGCCGTTGACGCAGAACACATCGGCAATCGCCTGTTGCGCCAGCAGGTTACCTGCGTCAGGCACCACCCTACGGTACTGATTCTCTACTTTGCTGTGGGCCGCTATTTTCTGCTCTACCAGCATCACCACGCCTTGTAGTAGATCAAGTGGTTCGAAACCAGCGACCACCAGCGGACGATTAAAATCGCTGGCGATAAAATTATAGGCATCGGTGCCGATAACCATACTGACGTGGCCTGGCGCGAGGAACGCATCAATGCCATTGTCCGGTTGTTCCAGCAAACTGCGCAGCGTGGGGATAAGCGTAATGTGCTGGCAGAAGAAGTAAAAGTTCTGCACATCGTGGGCTTTTGCCTGTTGCAGGGTGATGGCGGTGGTCGGCATGGTGGTTTCAAACCCTAAACCGAAGAACACCACTTTGCGGGTTGGGTTCTCTTGCGCCAGTTTCAACGCATCCATTGGCGAGTAAACGATGCGCACATCGGCACCGCGTGCTTTTGCCTGCAACAGTGACCCCTGTTTTCCAGGTACGCGCATGGCGTCGCCAAAGGTACAGAAAATCACTTCCGGATGGCTGGCAATCTCCACGCAGGTGTCGATTCTGCCCATCGGCAGTACACACACCGGGCAGCCCGGACCGTGGATAAACTCAACGTTTTCCGGCAGCAACTGGTCAAGGCCGAATTTAAAAATGGCGTGGGTATGACCGCCGCACACTTCCATAATTCGCAGAGGACGTTCGGCGGTGTAAGAGAGATGTGAAGCACGTTCGCGCAGATGCTCAATTAACTGCATCACCTGTTCCGGCGCGCGATATTCATCAACAAAACGCATTATTTTTCCTCGCCATACAACAGCGCGCCGACATCCGGCTCAACGTCAAACATATTTTGTAATGCGTCGAGGGTGTCGCGCGCTTCGGCTTCATTAATTACGCTCATGGCAAAGCCAACGTGAACCAGTACCCACTGACCCACGCGCGGCTGACCGTTTTCATCGCAGCTGCCGACTAACGTTAAATCGACATCGCGCTGAATGCCGCAGACGTCGACTTTCGCCTGGTTGCCGTCAATGGTGCGAATCTGGCCGGGAACGCCTATGCACATCGCTGTGTCTCCAGCCAGTTCAGCCACTGGTCCATCCCTTCGCCGCTGGTGGCGGAAATGAGGATGATTTCAATTTCTGGATTGACTTCGCGGGCGCAGGCGATGCATTTCTCAACGTCGAAATTGAGATACGGCAGCAGGTCAACTTTGTTGAGCAGCATCAGCGAGGCGGCGGCAAACATATGCGGATATTTCAGCGGTTTGTCTTCGCCTTCGGTAACGGAAAGCACCGCAACTTTATGTTTTTCACCCAGATCGAAGCTGGCCGGGCATACGAGGTTGCCGACGTTTTCGATAAACAGAATACCGTTATCGTCCAGTGGCAGACGCGGCGCGGCGTCGGCGATCATCTGTGCGTCAAGATGGCAACCTTTACCGGTGTTCACCTGAATCGCTGGCGTGCCGGTAGCGCGAATACGTGCGGCATCGTTCACGGTTTGCTGGTCGCCTTCAATCACCGCGCACGGAACGCTGTCTTTCAGGCGCATTAAGGTTTCCGTCAGCAGCGTGGTTTTACCGGAACCGGGGCTGGATACCAGGTTGAGCACCAGTTGATTACGGGCAGCAAAACGCGCGCGGTTACGTTCAGCCAGGCGATTATTTTTGTCCAGCACGTCAATTTCGACTTCCAGCATCCGGCGCTGGCTCATGCCCGGCGCGTGTGTGCCTGCTTCGCCATGACCGTAATGCAGGTCGCCCTCTTCGGTCTGGCTGGGGGTAAATTCAGGCGCTTTAATGCCGGTTATTTTCATCTTCGGGCGTGCAGCCGGGGCAAAAGGCGCGCTACGAAACGCGGAATGAGGGTTATGTTCATCACCCTCGATATACAGGTTGCCTTCACCGCAACCGCATGTTGTACACATCGCTCACTCCTGGTCTATTTCTATCCGCCGAATCTGTAAACCGTCGTCTGCCACAATGCGCAGCATGTCGCCATGACACTGTGGGCAGCGGCGGACGCGCTGGGTCAGTAGCGTCACATACTGTTGGCATGTTTCACACCAGCATTCGGCCTCTTGTTCTTCGAGGTGCAGTTTACAACCTTCCGCCACGCTGCCACGGCAAACCAGATCAAAACAAAAGGCAAGAGAGCTGGTTTCGACACAAGAAAATGCGCCAATTTTGAGCCAGACCCCAGTTACGCGTTTTGCACCGTGCTTTGCGGCCTGTTGTTCAATCAATTCCAGTGCCCGTTGGCAGAGGGTTATTTCGTGCATATCGCCTCCCATTAACTATTGCCAGCTATAAGCAATAATTGTGCCAGTGTTGACTATCCCTGCGGTGAATAATGTCGATGATGTCGAAATGACACGTCGACACGGCGTCGAAATTCAGCGGAATCATAAAAATCACCTAAATAACAATGAATTAAAAATTGGCACAAAAAATGCTTAAGGGCAGGCATCTCTGTTAAACGGGTAACCTGACAATGACTATTTGGGAAATAAGCGAGAAAGCCGATTACATCGCACAGCGGCATCGTCGCCTACAGGACCAGTGGCATATCTATTGCAATTCGCTGGTTCAGGGGATCACGTTATCAAAAGCGCGTTTGCATCACGCGATGAGCTGCGCGCCAGATAAAGAACTCTGTTTCGTTCTTTTTGAACATTTTCGCATTTACGTCACCCTGGCGGATGGCTTTAACAGCCATACCATCGAGTATTACGTCGAAACGAAAGATGGCGAAGACAAACAGCGGATTGCACTGGCTCAGTTGAGCAGTGACGGCATGATTGATGGCAAGGTCAACATCCGTAATCGCGAACAAGTGCTGGAACACTATCTCGAAAAAATCGCCGGCGTTTACGACAGCTTATACACCGCCATTGAAAACAATACCCCGGTGAATTTAAGCCAACTGGTAGAGGGACAAAGCTCGGCAGCATGAGCTGAGGCTTTGCCCGTTTTGCAGGCGTCATGCCTGTTTGGGGATGGGCGTGTCGATGAGTGTCGAAAATGACATTTCATCGGCATGTTTTCGTCAAAAATGACAATCACCTGAGGAATGCCTGGTGAATCGTTTTGTAATTGCTGACTCCACGCTCTGTATCGGCTGCCACACCTGTGAGGCCGCCTGTTCAGAGACGCATCGCCAGCACGGCCTGCAATCCATGCCGCGCCTGCGAGTGATGCTAAATGAAAAAGAATCTGCACCGCAGCTCTGTCACCACTGTGAAGATGCGCCCTGTGCGGTGGTCTGCCCGGTTAATGCCATCACCCGCGTTGATGGTGCCGTGCAGTTGAATGAAAGTCTGTGCGTAAGCTGCAAACTTTGCGGCATCGCCTGCCCGTTTGGCGCAATTGAATTTTCCGGCAGCCGTCCGCTGGATATTCCGGCAAATGCCAATACCCCGAAAGCGCCACCGGCACCGCCTGCTCCGGCGCGTGTCAGCACATTGCTTGACTGGGTGCCGGGCATTCGCGCGATCGCCGTCAAATGTGATCTTTGTAGCTTTGATGAACAAGGTCCAGCTTGCGTGCGGATGTGCCCAACCAAAGCCCTGCATCTGGTGGATAACACCGATATCGCCCGCGTCAGCAAACGTAAGCGTGAGCTGACTTTTAATACGGACTTTGGCGATCTCACCTTGTTTCAGCAGGCTCAAAGTGGAGAGGCTAAATGAGCGCAATTTCCCTGATCAACAGCGGCGTGGCGTGGTTTGTTGCCGCCGCTGTTCTGGCATTTCTCTTTTCTTTTCATAAGGCGCTGAGTGGCTGGATAGCCGGGATTGGCGGCGCGGTTGGTAGCGTGTACACAGCAGCAGCAGGTTTCACCGTGCTGACGGGGGCGGTCGGCGTGAGCGGTACGCTGTCACTGGTAAGCTACGATGTGCAAATCTCTCCGCTTAACGCGATTTGGTTGATAACCCTCGGCCTGTGCGGCCTGTTTGTCAGCCTCTACAACATTGACTGGCATCGCCACGCGCAGGTGAAATGCAACGGTTTGCAGATCAATATGCTGATGGTTGCCGCCGTGTGCGCCGTCATTGCCAGCAATCTGGGCATGTTCGTGGTAATGGCCGAAATCATGGCTCTGTGCGCGGTGTTTCTCACCAGCAACAGCAAAGAGGGCAAACTGTGGTTTGCGCTGGGGCGTCTTGGCACTCTGCTGCTGGCGATTGCCTGCTGGCTGGTCTGGCAACGTTACGGCACGCTGGATCTGCGCCTGCTGGATATGCGCGTGCAACAGCTGCCGCTCGGTTCCGATATCTGGCTGCTCGGCGTGATTGGCTTTGGTCTGCTGGCCGGGATTATCCCGCTGCACGGCTGGGTGCCGCAGGCTCATGCTAACGCTTCTGCGCCTGCTGCCGCGCTGTTTTCCACGGTGGTAATGAAAATCGGCCTGCTAGGCATTTTAACCCTGTCTCTGCTGGGCGGTAACGCGCCGCTGTGGTGGGGAATTGCGCTGCTGGTGCTCGGCATGATCACCGCGTTCGTCGGTGGTTTGTATGCGCTGATGGAGCACAACATCCAGCGTCTGCTGGCTTACCACACACTGGAAAATATCGGCATCATCCTGCTGGGGCTGGGGGCTGGCGTAACGGGTATCGCGCTCGAACAACCGGCGCTGATTGCTCTTGGCCTGGTCGGTGGCCTGTACCATCTGCTTAATCATAGCCTGTTCAAAAGCGTACTGTTCCTTGGGGCGGGTAGCGTCTGGTTCCGTACTGGTCATCGCGATATCGAAAAACTCGGCGGCATTGGCAAGAAAATGCCGGTTATCTCCATCGCCATGTTAGTCGGGCTGATGGCAATGGCTGCGCTGCCGCCGTTGAACGGTTTTGCCGGTGAATGGGTTATCTATCAATCCTTCTTCAAACTGAGCAATAGCGGAACGTTCGTTGCCCGTCTGCTGGGGCCGCTGCTCGCAGTGGGTCTGGCAATTACCGGTGCGCTGGCGGTGATGTGTATGGCGAAAGTCTATGGCGTCACGTTCCTCGGTGCGCCACGTACCAAAGAAGCCGAAAACGCCACCTGTGCGCCGCTCCTGATGAGCGTCAGCGTAGTGGCACTGGCGATTTGCTGCGTAATTGGCGGTGTTGCTGCGCCGTGGCTGCTGCCGATGCTCTCTGCTGCTGTACCTCTGCCGCTGGAGCCTGCTAACACCACCGTTTCTCAACCCATGATCACGTTGCTGCTGATTGCCTGCCCGCTGCTGCCATTCATCATTATGGCGATTTGCAAAGGCGACCGTCTGCCGTCGCGTTCCCGTGGCGCGGCATGGGTGTGCGGCTACGACCATGAAAAATCAATGGTGATTACTGCTCATGGTTTTGCCATGCCGGTGAAACAGGCGTTTGCGCCGGTGCTGAAACTGCGCAAAGTGCTGAATCCAGTGTCGCTGGTGCCGGGCTGGCAGAGCGAGGGGAGTGCGTTGCTGTTCCGCCGGATGGCGCTGGTTGAACTGGCGGTGCTGGTGGTGATTATTGTTTCACGAGGAGCCTGAGAATGAGTGTTTTATATCCGTTAATTCAGGCGCTGGTGTTATTTGCCGTTGCGCCGCTGCTCTCCGGTATAACCCGCGTGGCGCGCGCACGCTTGCATAACCGTCGCGGGCCGGGCGTGTTGCAGGAGTATCGCGACATTATCAAACTGCTGGGGCGTCAGAGTGTTGGCCCGGATGCCTCCGGCTGGGTGTTCCGCCTGACGCCATACGTGATGGTGGGCGTCATGCTGACTATCGCTACCGCGCTGCCGGTGGTGACCGTCGGTTCTCCGCTGCCGCAACTGGGCGATTTGATCACCTTACTGTATCTCTTCGCCATCGCGCGTTTCTTCTTTGCCATTTCCGGTCTGGATACCGGTAGCCCGTTTACCGCTATCGGCGCGAGCCGTGAAGCGATGCTCGGTGTGCTGGTCGAGCCGATGTTGTTGCTCGGCCTGTGGGTCGCGGCGCAGGTTGCCGGTTCCACCAACATCAGCAACATCACCGACACCGTTTACCACTGGCCTCTGAGCCAGAGCATCCCGCTGGTGCTGGCACTCTGTGCCTGCGCATTCGCCACCTTTATCGAAATGGGCAAACTGCCGTTCGACCTGGCGGAAGCCGAGCAGGAGTTGCAGGAAGGGCCGCTCTCTGAATACAGCGGCAGCGGCTTTGGCGTCATGAAATGGGGTATCAGCCTGAAACAGCTGGTGGTGTTGCAGATGTTCGTCGGGGTGTTTATTCCGTGGGGACAAATGGAAACCTTCACCGCTGGCGGGCTGCTGCTGGCGCTGGTGATTGCCATCGTCAAACTGGTGGTCGGCGTCCTGGTTATCGCGCTGTTCGAAAATAGCATGGCCCGTCTGCGTCTTGATATTACTCCGCGCATTACCTGGGCTGGGTTTGGCTTTGCATTTTTAGCGTTCGTCTCCTTGCTGGTGGCGTGATTAAAGAGAGTATGAGCATGTCTGAAGAAAAATTAGGTCAACATTATCTCGCCGCGCTGAATGAGGCATTTCCGGGCGTCGTGCTGAATCACGCCTGGCAGACCAAAGATCAGCTGACCGTGACCGTAAAGGTGAACTATCTGCCGGAAGTGGTGGAGTTCCTCTACTACAAACAGGGTGGCTGGCTGTCGGTACTGTTTGGTAACGACGAACGCAAACTGAATGGTCATTATGCCGTTTACTATGTGCTGTCGATGGAGAAGGGCACGAAGTGCTGGATAACCGTGCGCGTCGAAGTTGACGCCAACAAACCGGAATATCCGTCCGTGACGCCGCGCGTTCCGGCGGCGGTGTGGGGCGAGCGTGAAGTGCGCGATATGTACGGTTTGATTCCGGTTGGTCTGCCGGATGAACGCCGTCTGGTGCTGCCGGATGACTGGCCGGATGAACTCTACCCGTTGCGTAAAGACAGCATGGATTATCGTCAACGTCCGGCACCAACCACCGATGCAGAAACCTACGAGTTCATCAACGAACTGGGCGACAAGAAAAACAACGTGGTGCCGATTGGCCCACTGCACGTTACCTCCGATGAACCGGGTCACTTCCGCCTGTTCGTTGACGGCGAAAACATTATCGACGCCGACTACCGCCTGTTCTACGTCCATCGCGGCATGGAAAAACTGGCGGAAACCCGTATGGGTTACAACGAAGTGACCTTCCTGTCGGATCGTGTTTGCGGGATCTGCGGCTTTGCCCACAGCACCGCCTACACCACGTCGGTGGAAAACGCGATGGGTATTCAGGTGCCAGAACGCGCGCAGATGATCCGCGCCATTCTGCTGGAGGTGGAACGCCTGCACTCGCATCTGCTCAACCTCGGCCTCGCCTGTCACTTTACCGGCTTTGACTCCGGCTTTATGCAGTTCTTCCGCGTGCGTGAATCTTCCATGAAAATGGCGGAGATCCTCACCGGGGCGCGTAAAACTTACGGTCTGAACCTGATCGGCGGGATTCGTCGCGATCTGCTGAAAGATGACATGATCCAGACCCGTCAACTGGCGCAGCAAATGCGTCGTGAAGTACAGGAGCTGGTGGATGTGCTGCTGAGTACGCCAAATATGGAACAGCGCACCGTCGGCATTGGTCGTCTGGATCCGGAAATCGCCCGCGATTTCAGTAACGTTGGCCCGATGGTGCGCGCCAGCGGCCACGCTCGTGATACCCGTGCTGATCACCCGTTTGTCGGTTATGGCCTGCTGCCGATGGAAGTTCACAGCGAGCAGGGCTGCGACGTTATTTCGCGTCTGAAAGTGCGTATCAACGAAGTTTTTACCTCGCTCAATATGATCGACTACGGCCTGGACAATCTGCCAGGCGGCCCGCTGGCGGTGGAAGGATTCACCTACATTCCGCACCGTTTTGCGCTGGGCTTTGCCGAAGCGCCACGTGGCGATGATATCCACTGGAGCATGACCGGCGATAACCAGAAGCTGTACCGCTGGCGCTGTCGTGCCGCGACCTACGCGAACTGGCCGACCCTGCGCTACATGCTGCGCGGCAACACCGTTTCTGATGCGCCGCTGATTATCGGTAGCCTCGACCCTTGCTACTCCTGTACCGACCGCATGACCGTGGTCGATGTGCGTAAGAAGAAGAGCAAAGTGGTGCCGTACAAAGAACTCGAGCGTTACAGCATTGAGCGTAAAAACTCGCCGCTGAAATAAGGAATCGCCATGTTTACCTTTATCAAAAAAGTCATCAAAACCTGCACGGCGACCTCGTCTTATCCGCTGGAGCCGATTGCGGTTGATAAAAACTTCCGTGGTAAGCCAGAGCAGAACCCGCAGCAGTGCATCGGCTGCGCGGCCTGCGTCAATGCCTGCCCGTCAAACGCCTTAACGGTTGAAACTGACCTCGCCACCGGTGAGCTGGCGTGGCAGTTCAATCTCGGGCGCTGCATCTTCTGTGGACGCTGTGAAGAAGTCTGCCCGACGGCGGCGATCAAACTGTCGCAAGAGTACGAACTGGCGGTATGGAAGAAAGAAGACTTCCTGCAACAGTCCCGCTTCGCGCTGTGCAACTGCCGCGTCTGCAATCGTCCTTTCGCCGTACAGAAAGAGATCGACTACGCCATTGCGCTGCTTAAGCACAATGGTGACAGCCGCGCGGAAAACCACCGCGAAAGCTTTGAGACTTGCCCGGAATGTAAGCGCCAGAAATGCCTGGTGCCGTCCGACCGTATTGAACTGACTCGCCATATGAAAGAGGCCATCTGATGAGCAATTTATTAGGCCCCCGTGACGCCAACGGCATTCCGGTTCCGATGACGGTGGATGAATCCATCGCCAGCATGAAGGCGTCGTTACTGAAAAAAATCAAACGTTCTGCCTACGTTTACCGCGTGGACTGCGGTGGCTGCAACGGCTGCGAAATTGAAATTTTCGCCACGCTTTCGCCGCTGTTCGATGCAGAACGCTTCGGTATTAAAGTTGTTCCGTCCCCGCGTCATGCGGATATTTTACTGTTTACCGGCGCGGTCACCCGTGCAATGCGATCCCCTGCGCTACGTGCGTGGCAGTCCGCGCCGGACCCTAAAATCTGTATCTCTTACGGTGCCTGCGGCAACAGCGGTGGCATTTTCCACGATCTCTACTGCGTGTGGGGCGGTACGGATAAAATCGTCCCGGTGGATGTTTACATCCCTGGTTGCCCGCCAACGCCTGCCGCCACGCTGTACGGCTTTGCAATGGCGCTCGGCCTGCTGGAGCAGAAAATCCATGCCCGTGAGCCAGGCGAACTGGATGAGCAACCGGCAGAGATTCTGCATCCGGATATGGTGCAGCCGCTGCGCGTGAAAGTGGATCGCGAAGCGCGTCGCCTGGCGGGTTACCGCTACGGTCGCCAGATTGCCGATGACTTCCTTACGCAATTAGGGCAGGGCGAAGAGCAGGTTGCTCGCTGGCTGGAAGCGGAAAACGATCCGCGTCTGAACGAGATTGTCAGCCATCTGAATCATGTTGTTGAAGAGGCGCGTATCCGATGAGTGAAAAGGTGGTGTTCAGTCAACTGAGCCGTAAATTTATTGATGAGAACGATGCCACGCCCGCCGAGGCGCAGCAGGTGGTCTATTACAGCCTGGCGATTGGTCACCACCTTGGGGTTATCGATTGTCTGGAAGCGGCGCTCACCTGCCCGTGGGATGAATATCTGGCATGGATTGCCACTCTGGAGGCGGGCAGCGAAGCCCGCCGCAAAATGGAAGGCGTGCCGAAATATGGCGAGATCGTCATCGACATTAACCATGTGCCGATGCTGGCCAACGCATTCGATAAAGCCCGGGCAACGCAAACTTCGCAGCAGAAGGAATGGAGTACAATGCTGTTAAGTATGCTGCATGATATTCATCAGGAAAACGCCATCTATTTGATGGTGAGGAGACTGCGTGACTGACGTTTTACTCTGTGTTGGTAATAGCATGATGGGCGATGATGGCGCAGGCCCGCTACTGGCGGAAAAGTGCGCCGCCGCGCCGAAAGGTCACTGGGTGGTGATTGACGGCGGTAGTGCACCGGAAAACGACATTGTCGCTATTCGCGAACTGCGCCCGACACGACTGCTGATTGTCGACGCCACGGATATGGGGCTAAACCCCGGCGAGATCCGCATCATCGATCCGGATGATATCGCCGAGATGTTTATGATGACTACCCATAACATGCCGTTGAACTACCTTATCGACCAGTTGAAAGAAGATATTGGCGAAGTGATTTTCCTCGGCATCCAGCCGGATATCGTCGGCTTTTACTACCCGATGACCCAGCCGATTAAAGATGCGGTAGAAACCGTTTATCAACGACTGGAAGGCTGGGAAGGGAATGGCGGATTCGCGCAGTTAGCGGTGGAAGAAGAGTAGTTTTTCAGTAAGGAATCAGGACAGGGATGTTCTTGATGAGGGAATCAGAACTGATAGCAAACGCCAGATTGCCCGCTGCGCTGCGCTTATCGGGCCTACCTGGTTCGTGCGACATGTAGGCCGGATAAGGCGTTTACGCCGCATCCGGCACGGTTACCTACTCTAAATCCTCACCATTACTGGCAATCACTTTTTTATACCACCAGAATGATTTCTTACGCGTGCGCGCCAGCGTACCGTTGCCTGCGTCGTCACGGTCTACGTAGACAAAACCGTAGCGTTTGCTCATTTCACCCGTTGAGGCGGAAACCAAATCAATACAGCCCCAGGTGGTGTAGCCCATCAGCGGAATGCCGTCTGCAATCGCTTCGCCCATTGCGCGGATATGTTCGCGTAAATAGCTGATGCGATAGTCGTCGTTAATCTCACCATTGGCAGCAAATTCATCTTTTGCGCCCAGGCCGTTTTCCACCAGAAACAGCGGCTTCTGATAACGGTCGTACATCATATTCATGGTGATACGCAGACCGAGTGGATCAATTCCCCAGCCCCAGTCGCTCACTTGCAGATACGGGTTACGCAGCGATTTCACCACGTTCGCCGCACTGCTGTTGTTGGCGTTCATCTCCGCCGAGGTGCAGCGCGAGGCGTAATAGCTGAAAGAGACAAAATCGACGGTGTTTTTCAGGATCTCATCATCGCCCGGTGCTTTGTCGATGGTTACCCCTTTTTCGCGAAATACGCGGGCAGAGTAAGCTGGGTACGCGCCCCGCGCCTGCACATCGATAAAAAACAGGTTTTCCCGATCTTTCTCCAGCGCCGCCCAGACATCTTCCGGCTTGCAACTGTAAGGGTAGAAGTTACCGCCCGCCAGCATACAGCCCACCTGATTTTGCGGGTTAACCTCATGAGCGATTTTGGTGGCTAATGCACTGGCAATCAGCTGGTGGTGTGCGGCCTGATATTTCACCTGATCCTGATTTTCCCCTTCTTCAAACACCAGACCCGCGCCGGAGAACGGGCTATGCAACATAATGTTGATTTCATTGAAGGTTAGCCAGTATTTCACCAGACTATCAAATGCTTCAAAGCAGGTTTGGGCGTAGCGAGTGAAAAACTCCACCAGCTTGCGGTTACGCCAGGAGCCATATTCCGTCACCAGATGCATCGGCACATCGAAGTGACACAACGTGACCAGCGGTTCGATACCGTACTTTTTACACTCTTCAAAGACAGAACGATAAAAAGCAATGCCCTGCTGGTTGGGCGTCAGCTCATCGCCCTGCGGGAAGAGGCGGCTCCAGGCAATCGAGGTACGGAAAACCTTGAATCCCATCTCTGCCATCAGGGCGATATCTTCTTTATACCGATGATAAAAATCCGTCGCCTCATGGCTGGGGTAAAACTCGTCATCGCGCAACTGAAAACGTTTTTCCAGCCCCAGTTTCACCGCCATTCGATGCTCGCCGTGTGGGATCATATCGACCGTGGTCAGCCCTTTGCCACCTTCACGGTACGCACCTTCAGACTGGTTGGCGGCAAGCGCGCCGCCCCATAAAAAACCTTGCGGAAATACTGACATTTTCATCCTCAATTAAGACTTACTTCTTTGGCGACGGTCGGTTGTGCGCTCTGATGTTTTCGTGCCTCGGCGGCCGCTTCCTCCACAGGAATATCCTCAAAGCCGAGCAACAGTGTGAGGATAAACGACAGCACCACCGCCAGCGCCATGACCGCGAACACCCAGACGATGCTCATTGGATTCGCCGGATCGAAGAACTGCACGCTGGTAAATAGCCCCGGCGCTGCCATTGAGTGGCTGGCAAGCCCCGCCATACCGGCAACCGCACCGCAAATAAAACCGCTGATAAGACTGGCGATAAGCGGACGTTTCAGGCGGATCGCCACGCCGTATAACGCCGGTTCGGAAATCCCCGCCATAATGGCTGATGCCGCCGCAGCCAGTGCCGTCTGGCGCAGTTCCGGGTTTTTCGTTTTCCACGCCACCGCCAGCGATGAACCGCCCAGCGACAGGTTAGCGCCGATCTCTGACGGCATGACCATCCCTTCTTTTCCGGTTTCGGCAATGGTCTGAATGATGGTTGGCGTAAAGACGCGGTGCATCCCGGTCATTACCAGCAGCGGCCACAGCGCGCCCATAATGGCGACTGAAAGCCAACCCAGATAACCATGAATGGTGTAAACCAGCGCCGAAATGGCGCTACCGATCCAGATACCAATCGGGCCAATCAGCAGGATTGCCAGCGGTGCGGCAATCAACACAATCAGCATCGGCTTGAGGAAGTTTTTCGTCACTGCCGGTGTAATGCTGTCCACCCAGCGTTCGATATATGACAGGCACCAGGTCATCACCAGCGCCGGGATCACCGTGTAGGTGTATTTCACCGCCGTGACCGGAATCAGGGCAAATTCAACATGTTCACCCTGAGCCGCTTTCGCCATCAGCTCAATGAAACTCGGATGTACCAGTACACCCGCGATGGCAATCGCCAGCGACATATTGGTTTTAAATTTGATGGCGGCAGATGCCGCGACCATTAGCGGCAGGAAGAAGAAAGCACCGTCACCAATCACATTCAGGATGGTTAAGGTCGGCGATCCTTTTGTCAGCACACCGCTCATCTCGAGGATCATCGCCAGCAGTTTGACCATCGATCCGCCGATAATCGCCGGGATCAGCGGTGACATAGTGCCGATCAGCGCATCAAGGATCCCTGCACCAATGCGACGTAGCGTGAGTTTGGGTTTACCCACGGGCAGGACGGGTTGCATATCTCCCGGCAGCAGGCTGACGACTTCCTGAAAGGCTTGTGAAACGGTATTGCCGATAATCACCTGACACTGGTTGTCACTACGTACCACGCCGAGTACGCCGGAGATGGTTTTCAACGTCGGGCTGTCGATAAGCGCATCATCTTTAATAACAAAGCGCAAACGCGTCATACAGTGCGTGACCGCCGAGATGTTATCAACGCCGCCCAGTGCCGCTATCACCGAGCGCGCCAGCGCCGCATAATTTTTGGCCATCGGATTTTATCCTGTTATCAGTAGGGTAGAGGTAGTTGTTATCAGTCGACGTGACGGGAAAATGCCGATGCTGAAACGGAAGTAAGAAACCGGTTTCACAAAATCATGAATAGTTGTCACTAAATAAGCAAGAGATTTAATTGTTCATTTTTTATATTTGTGAAACCGGTCACCTGAATATTTTTCCCGCTGATTGCGCAAGGACAATCAGCAAACGGTGCAGTAAACTGCGATGACTGCGTGTAAAGGGATGAAAACAATGACGACAATGCTGGAAGTGGCGAAGCGCGCCGGGGTTTCAAAAGCGACCGTTTCCCGCGTGCTTTCAGGTAATGGCTACGTCAGCCAGGAGACGAAAGATCGCGTGTTTCAGGCGGTAGAAGAGAGCGGTTACCGCCCAAATTTGCTGGCGCGCAATCTGTCGGCGAAGAGTACTCAGACGCTGGGGCTGGTAGTGACCAACACGCTTTACCACGGCATTTATTTTAGTGAATTACTGTTTCATGCCGCGCGAATGGCGGAAGAGAAAGGGCGACAGTTGCTATTGGCAGATGGTAAACACAGCGCCGAAGAAGAGCGCCAGGCGATTCAGTATCTGCTGGATCTGCGCTGCGACGCCATTATGATTTACCCGCGTTTTTTAAGCGTGGATGAGATCGATGACATTATTGACGCGCACAGTCAGCCGATAATGGTGCTCAATCGACGCTTGCGCAAAAACAGCAGCCATAGCGTCTGGTGCGATCATAAACAGACCAGCTTTAACGCCGTGGTAGAGTTGATAAACGCCGGGCATCAGGAGATTGCTTTTCTTACCGGTTCGATGGATTCCCCCACCAGCATTGAGCGTCTTGCCGGATATAAAGACGCGCTGGCGCAGCATGGTATTGCGCTCAATGAAAAACTTATCGCTAACGGTAAATGGACGCCCGCCAGCGGAGCCGAAGGAGTAGAAACGTTGCTCGCACGTGGGGCTAAATTTAGCGCGTTGGTTGCCAGTAATGACGATATGGCGATAGGGGCGATGAAAGCGTTGCACGAGCGCGGCGTAGCGGTGCCGGAGCAGGTGTCGGTTATCGGATTTGATGATATCGCCATGGCGCCGTACACGATCCCGGCGCTCTCGAGCGTAAAAATTCCGGTGACTGAGATGATTCAGGAAGTTATTGGACGGCTGATTTTTATGCTCGATGGCGGGAATTTCTCACCGCCGAAAACCTTCAGCGGAAAACTGATCCGCCGCGACTCCCTCATTGCTCTTTCGCGATAAACATTGTCATCACATGTCATCGTCACTTGTGTCGATGACATCGTTTTTTCTGCATTACAGATTTTAATTTCCTTAAATAACAGTAAATTAAAAACTGGCATGATTTGTGAATGTATCGGCGCATTAACTGTCATTGCTGGAGAATTTGATGAACCGTTTCATCATTGCTGACGCGAGTAAATGTATTGGTTGCCGTACCTGTGAAGTGGCGTGCGTGGTTTCTCATCAGGAGAATCAGGACTGTGCATCGCTGACCCCGGAAACTTTTTTACCGCGTATCCATGTCATTAAAGGTGTGAACATTTCCACGGCAACAGTCTGCCGTCAGTGTGAAGATGCACCGTGCGCTAACGTCTGCCCGAATGGTGCTATCAGCCGTGATAAAGGGTTTGTTCATGTCATGCAGGAACGTTGTATTGGTTGCAAAACCTGCGTTGTGGCTTGCCCGTATGGTGCGATGGAAGTGGTGGTGCGTCCGGTAATTCGCAACAGCGGCGCAGGGCTGAATGTACGTGCAGACAAAGCCGAAGCCAATAAATGCGACCTGTGCAACCATCGTGAAGACGGCCCGGCGTGTATGGCGGCTTGCCCGACCCATGCGCTGATTTGTGTCGATCGTAATAAACTTGAACAACTGAGCGCAGAAAAACGTCGCCGCACGGCGCTGATGTTCTAAAAATCTTACAGAACTGTTCTGGCATCAAAGGAATTCCCGGAAATATTCGTAGAATACGGAGCGGGCGGTTTCGCTGACCTGTGACTGCCGGATGCGACGCGCTCGTGTCCGGCTGGGCGGGTTACGCAATTCATGATGGCGGGAATAACTCAATGGCAAAAAACACATCTTGCGGTGTCCAACTGCGTATTCGTGGCAAAGTGCAGGGCGTCGGTTTTCGTCCGTTTGTCTGGCAGCTGGCACAGCAATTAAATCTTCACGGCGATGTCTGTAATGACGGCGATGGCGTAGAAGTCCGGCTGCTGGAAGACCCGGAAACGTTTCTTGTTCAATTGCATCAACACTGCCCGCCGCTGGCGCGTATTGATAGCGTCGAGCGTGAACCTTTTACCTGGTCACAACTGCCCACTGAGTTCACCATCCGCCAGAGCGCAGGCGGCACCATGAATACGCAAATTGTTCCCGATGCCGCTACTTGCCCTGCCTGTCTTGCCGAAATGAATACCCCAGGCGAGCGGCGTTATCGTTATCCGTTTATCAACTGTACTCATTGTGGCCCGCGTTTCACCATTATTCGCGCGATGCCTTACGACCGCCCGTTTACCGTGATGGCGGCGTTTCCGCTGTGTCCGGCCTGTGACAAAGAGTACCGCGACCCGCTCGATCGCCGCTTCCATGCCCAGCCGGTGGCCTGCCCGGAGTGTGGCCCGCATCTTGAATGGGTAAGTCATGGTGAACATGCGGAACAAGAGGCGGCATTACAGGCAGCTATTGCACAGTTAAAAATGGGAAACATTGTTGCCATCAAAGGGATTGGCGGATTTCATCTCGCCTGCGATGCACGCAATAGTAACGCAGTGGCGACACTTCGGGCGCGCAAACATCGCCCGGCGAAACCGCTGGCGGTTATGTTGCCAACGGCAGAAGTCTTACCAGACGCTGCGCGCCAGTTGCTCACCACGCCCGCCGCGCCGATTGTGCTGGTGGATAAAAAATACGTTCCTGAGCTTTGTGATGATATCGCCCCTGGCCTTAACGAAGTCGGGGTGATGTTGCCTGCGAATCCGCTTCAGCATTTGCTGTTACAGGAACTGCAATGCCCGCTGGTGATGACCTCCGGCAACCTGAGCGGTAAACCACCGGCTATCAGCAACGAACAGGCGCTGGCGGATTTGCAGGGCATTGCCGACGGATTCTTGATACATAACCGCGACATCGTGCAGCGGATGGATGATTCGGTGGTGCGCGAAAGCGGCGAAATGCTGCGCCGTTCGCGGGGGTATGTGCCGGATGCGCTGGCTTTGCCTCCGGGCTTTAAAAATGTTCCGCCTGTGCTGTGTCTCGGCGCGGATCTGAAAAATACCTTCTGCCTGGTGCGCGGTGAGCAAGCGGTGTTGAGTCAGCATCTGGGCGATTTAAGTGACGATGGCATCCAGATGCAGTGGCGCGAAGCGTTACGCCTGATGCAAAACATCTACGATTTTACCCCGCAATACGTTGTGCATGACGTGCATCCGGGCTATGTCTCCAGCCAGTGGGCGAGCGAAATGAATCTGCCGACGCAAACGGTGCTTCATCATCATGCCCACGCAGCGGCGTGTCTGGCAGAACATCACTGGCCGCTGGATGGCGGTGATGTCATTGCGTTGACGCTCGACGGTATCGGTATGGGGGAGAACGGCGCTTTGTGGGGCGGCGAGTGCCTGCGGGTGAACTATCGCGAATGTGAGCACCTGGGCGGCTTGCCTGCGGTGGCGCTTCCGGGGGGCGATTTGGCTGCAAAGCAGCCGTGGCGTAACCTGCTGGCGCAGTGCCTGCGCTTTGTGCCGCAGTGGCAGAATTACCCTGAAACGGCAAGTGTGCAACAGCAAAACTGGAGCGTGCTGGCGCGGGCCATTGAGCGTGGAATTAACGCGCCGCTGGCGTCATCGTGCGGGCGTTTGTTCGATGCTGTGGCGGCGGCGCTGGGCTGTGCGCCAGCCACATTAAGTTATGAAGGCGAAGCGGCTTGTGCGCTGGAGGCGCTGGCAGCTTCGTGCCACGGCGTGAAGCATCAGGTAACGATGCCGTTGGTAGATAATCAACTGGATCTCGCCACCTTCTGGCAGCAGTGGCTGAACTGGCAGGCACCGGTTAATGAACGTGCGTGGGCGTTTCATGATGCGCTGGCGCAGGGTTTTGCATCGTTGATGCGTGAGCAGGCTACGATGCGGGGTATCACTACGCTGGTATTTAGTGGTGGCGTTATTCATAACCGTTTGCTGCGTGCACGCCTGGCGCATTATCTCGCTGATTTCACATTGCTCTTTCCACAGAGTTTACCGGCGGGCGATGGCGGGTTGTCTCTGGGGCAGGGGGTTATTGCTGCGGCGCGTTGGTTAGCGGGTGAAGTCCAGAACGGATAAAGCGTGTTGCATTTGGACACCATTGCCGGATGCGGCGTAAACGCCTTATCCGGCCTACACATGCGCACCCTGTAGGTCGGATAAGACGCATCAGCGTCGCATCCGACATTTTGGGCACAGTAGCCCACCTACACCGGCAACGTTTTCAACAATCCGAACGCCTCTTTCATCCGATCCTCACTGACCACAAAGGCGCGAAGCTGGTCAGCATCGTCAACGCCGCGCGCCACCATTCCCTGGCGTTCGGTATTAATCTGCCAGCGTAAATCCTGACGCTGGGTTTCCCCTGCCAGATGCAGCGGTAATTCCGGCGTTTTGATTTTCACCAGCATCGCCGGTAGTTTCAGCGGCGTGTTATTGCCGAGAAGATTTTTTGCCAGCACCATCGCGCTAAGTTGAATCGGCTGGAGGAACGGCAATACCTGACCGTTAATCTCCGCGCAATCGCCCAGCGCGTAAATATCGGCATTACTGGTTTGCAGATAACTATCTACGCAAACGCCGCGATTAATCGTCAGTCCGGCACGTCGTGCCAGGGCGGTTTCCGGGCGCAGTCCGGTGGCGGCAATTACTGCATCTACTTCGATGCTGCGTTGGCGATCCAGCGTTGCCCGAATGCCAGAATCCGTTTTTTCCAGCCCCTGCAACTGAGATTTCAACAGCAGATGGACGCCCATCTCCGTCAACCGATGCTGCAAGCGGCTGCTTACTTCCGGTGGCATTAATGACGCCAGAATACTGGCGGCGTTGTCGATTAGCGTGACCGCTTTGCCTGCCCGACAAAAATCCATCGCCAGTTCGCAACCAATCAAACCACCGCCAACAATCAATACGCGCCGCGCTTCCCGCAGTTGCGTTTCACAGGCGCGATACTCTTGCTGACTATTTAACGTCAGCATGAACTCACGCCCGGGCACTGGCGGGACAAAGGCGCTGGCACCGGTTGCCAGCACTAACTTGTCGTATTGCCACTGATTATTCTGACTTTTCACCACATGGGCTTCGGCATCGATATCCGTCACCCAGGTGTGCGGAAACAGGCGCAGATTAAACTGCTCGGCAAATTTACCTGCCGTCTGGCGGGTAAGGTCGTCGGCACGTTGCCCCTGACTGATAACATGGCTGAGGTCAGGTTTGTTGTACTCATCCATGCTGTCGGCGGCAATCAGGGTTAACGGAGTACTGGCGTCCTGTTTGCGAATATTTTTCACCAGTTGGCGGGCGGCGAAGCCCGAACCAATGATCACAATGCCGTTGCTCATTTTGCCTCCGATGCCAGTTCGTCAAAGACGTCTTTGCCGAGTGAACATTCCGGGCACAGGAAGTTATCCGGGACTTCACTCCACGGCGTTCCTGGCGCAACGTCCTGCATTGGCTCGCCTTTTGCCGGATCGTAAATCCACTGGCAGACGCTGCATTGCATCCGTGGGCCGAGGTCAGCCGTCGTGGCAGTAGAGGTTTCTTCTTCAACCACCGTATTCACCGTGCTCTGTGGCAGCGGCGCGAGCGCCCACTGACGGGCGATTTCGCGACCGTGTTCACGGCATAACTCCAGAGCGTCCTGATCCGGTCGCCATTTGGCTTTCAGGCTAAGCGACATTTCGAAACCTGCATCCTGCAGGCGCGTGGAAAGACGATCCACCGCACCGCCGCTCCAGCCGTGAGAGCCGAAAGCACTGGCGCGTTTGTTACGGAAGCGTAATCCGGTCATCTCCTCCACCAGCCCGGCGATTTTCGGCATCATCACATTATTCATCGTAGAAGTGCCGACCAGCACGCCTTTTGAGCGGAAGACATTGGTCAGGATTTCGTTTTTATCGCTTCGGGCGACGTTGAAAATTTTCACCGCTACGCGCGGGTCGGTTTCCGCGATCCCCTGGGCGATAGCGTCAGCCATCATGCGGGTATTATTCGACATGGTGTCGTAGAAAATGGTGATTCTGTCTTCCTGATAATCCGCCGCCCATTTCAGGTACAGCTCGACAATTTGCGTCGGGTTATCGCGCCATACCACGCCGTGAGAGGTCGCTATCATATCGACTGGCAAGTTAAAGCCCAGGATCTCGGTAATTTTCGGCGTTACCAGGCGGCTGAACGGCGTCAGGATATTGGCGTAGTAACGCTGGCACTGCTCGAAAAGCTCGGTCTGATCCACTTCATCGTTGAACAGATGCTCGTCGCAGTAGTGCTGACCGAAAGCATCGTTACTGAACAGCACCGCGTCGCCTGTCAGGTAAGTCATCATGCTGTCCGGCCAGTGCAGCATTGGCGTTTCGACAAAAATGAGCTGTTTGCCGTTGCCGATATCCAGCGTGTCGCCAGTTTTCACCACATTAAAATTCCACTCCGGATGATGGTGATGACCATTAATCGAGTCGATAGCGTTGGCTGTACAGTAGATCGGCGTATCGGGAATTTGCGCCATCAGTTCAGTCAGCGCCCCGGCGTGGTCCTCTTCTGCATGGTTAATCACGATGTAATCGATATCCGCCAGATCGATTTCATTACGTAGGTTCTGCACAAATTCGCGGCTGAATTTATGGTCGACGGTGTCGATCAGCACGTTTTTTTCTTCGCGGATGAGGTAGCTGTTGTAGCTGCTGCCGCGCAGCGTTTTATATTCCGTGCCGTGAAAATCACGTACTTCCCAGTCACGTTGACCCACCCAATGAATGTTATTTTTCACCACAATAGACATAGCAACCTCAATTTATTCAGCGTGTTCTAAAAAGATGCCTTGTTAATTGCAGATTGCGTGCCAGTTTTTTATCTGATTGTTTTTAATGTATAAATTAATTTATGCTCATTAGTGAGTAGTCAAAATGACTATCAATAAAATGGTCAATATGACAATATCAATAGTCAAATTGACAGTGAGGCAAAGATGAGTTTTTCCGTTGATGTGCTGGCGAATATCGCCATCGAATTGCAGCGTGGGATTGGTCATCAGGATCGTTTTCAGCGCCTGATCACCACGCTGCGTCAGGTGCTGGAGTGCGATGCGTCTGCGTTGCTACGTTACGACTCGCGGCAGTTTATTCCGCTTGCCATCGACGGGCTGGCGAAGGATGTACTCGGTAGACGCTTTGCGCTGGAAGGGCATCCTCGGCTGGAAGCGATTGCCCGCGCTGGGGACGTGGTGCGCTTTCCCGCAGACAGCGAATTGCCCGATCCCTATGACGGTTTGATTCCCGGGCAGGAGAGACTGAAGGTTCACGCCTGCGTTGGTCTGCCGTTGTTTGCCGGGCAAAACCTGATCGGCGCACTGACGCTCGACGGGATGCAGCCCGATCAGTTCGATGTTTTCAGCGACGAAGAGTTACGCCTGATTGCCGCGCTGGCGGCGGGAGCGTTAAGCAATGCGTTGCTGATTGAGCAACTGGAAAGCCAGAATATGCTGCCGGGCGATGCCGCGCCGTTTGAAGCGGTGAAACAGACGCAGATGATCGGTCTGTCGCCAGGTATGACGCAATTAAAAAAAGAGATTGAGATTGTGGCGGCGTCCGATCTCAACGTCTTAATCAGCGGTGAGACGGGAACCGGTAAGGAGCTGGTGGCGAAAGCGATTCATGAAGCCTCGCCACGGGCGGTGAATCCGCTGGTCTATCTCAACTGTGCCGCACTGCCGGAAAGTGTGGCGGAAAGTGAATTGTTCGGGCATGTGAAAGGAGCGTTTACTGGCGCTATCAGTAACCGCAGCGGGAAGTTTGAAATGGCGGATAACGGCACGCTGTTTCTCGATGAGATCGGCGAGTTGTCGTTGGCATTGCAGGCCAAGCTGCTGCGGGTGTTGCAGTATGGCGATATTCAGCGCGTTGGCGATGACCGCAGTTTGCGGGTCGATGTGCGCGTGCTGGCGGCGACTAACCGCGACTTGCGTGAAGAGGTGCTGGCAGGGCGATTCCGCGCCGATTTGTTCCATCGCCTGAGCGTGTTTCCGCTTTCGGTGCCGCCGCTGCGTGAGCGGGGCGATGACGTCACTCTTCTGGCGGGGTATTTCTGTGAGCAGTGCCGTTTGCGGCTGGGGCTCTCCCGCGTAGTGTTAAGTTCCGGAGCGCGAAATTTACTGCAACACTACAGTTTTCCGGGAAACGTGCGTGAACTGGAACATGCTATTCATCGGGCGGTAGTACTGTCGAGAGCCACCCGCAGCGGCGATGAAGTGATTCTTGAGGCGCAACATTTTGCTTTTCCTGAGGTGACGTTGCCGACGCCAGAAGCGGCGGCGGTGCCCGTTATTAAGCAAAATCTGCGTGAAGCGACAGAAGCGTTCCAGCGTGAAACTATTCGCCAGGCACTGGCACAAAATCATCACAACTGGGCCGCCTGCGCGCGGATGCTGGAAACCGACGTCGCCAACCTGCATCGGCTGGCGAAACGTCTGGGATTGAAGGATTAAATAATCCCGGCCTGATAGAAATCCTGCAGGTTAATTGCGCCGGTGAGTTTGCCGTTTTCATCCACCACCGGTGCGGCAGTGATTTTGCGCTTCATCAGGATCTCTTTGGCGTCGATGGCGCGACTTTGCGCCTGTAATGTGGTGCCGCCTGTCGTCATCGCTTCATTAACTGGCGTGGTGAGTGCGCCGCCGCCAACCAGCCAGCGACGTAAATCGCCGTCAGTAAAGACGCCTTTCACCAGTCGTTGATCATCGCACACTGCCACCAGACCTAAACCGGTGCGGCTGAGTTCCAGCATCGCGTCCATCACGCTAGCGGTTAATGCTACCTGTGGGATAGCGTCATCACGGCGCATCAGATGATGCACTTTATTCAGCAAGCGAGCGCCCAGTGCCCCAGCTGGGTGGGAGCGGGCAAAATCTTCTTCATTAAATCCGCGTGCCTGCATGACCGCCATCGCCAGCGCGTCACCCATCATCAGGGTATTGACGGTGCTGGAGGTCGGCGCAAGGTGCATCGGACAGGCTTCGCGTTCTACGGAGATATCCAGCACCGCTTTTGCCGCCAGGCCCAGCGGTGACGTCGGTTTGCCGGTCATCGCCAGCAGCGCGATAGATTTGTCTTCCAGACGCGGAATAATCAGATCCAGTTCCTTCGCGCCACCGGAGTAAGAGATAAACAGCATCACATCGCGGCTTTCAATCATCCCCAGATCGCCGTGCAGTGCTTCTGCGGGATGGACAAAAAAAGCCGGTGTGCCGGTACTGGCAAGCGTTGCGGCGATCTTTTTGCCAATGTGGCCCGATTTGCCAATTCCCGAAACCACCACTTTGCCTTCGCAGTGCAGGATGATATTGGCGGCGCGAACAAAATCATCGCCCAGACGTTCCGGTAAACGGCTTGCTTCCTGCAACTCCAGGGTTAACGTCTGACGCCCTGCGTTTAGTAGTGCTTCACTCATTGCTTTCTCCGGTAATGATCACGTCGATCCCTTTCTTTTCCAGCGCCTGACGAAACGCCGGATCGATACCTGCGTCGGTAATCAGTTTATCGACGCTTTCAAGACTGCAAACTACGTTGGGGCTTTTACGGCCAAACTTCGATGAGTCAGCCATCAAAATCACTTCGCGCGCGGCATTGCACATTGCCTTACTGACGGTATAGACCTCGTTGAACGTGGTTACGCCCGCATTGAGATCGATGCCGTCGGTGCCCATAAATAATTTATCGAAGGTGAAATGCTCGAAGGCATTCTCTGCCAGTTGCCCGTGAAATGAGGCCGATTTTTTGCGAAATGTTCCGCCTGGCATCAGGATGGTTTGTTCGTTATCCAGTTCGGATAGCGCGTTGACGATATGCAGGCTGTTGGTCATCACCGTGATGTTATTAAAGCGCGAGAGCATGGGGACCATCTGCAACACGGTACTGCCAGCATCAAGAATGATCGAATCGCCATCATGAATAAAACTGACGGCGGCTTCCGCAATCAGCTCTTTCTTGTGGGTGTTGATGAGCGTTTTATGATCGATAGGCGGATCGGATTCCTCTTTATTTAACACCACGCCGCCATAGGTACGGATGACGGTTCCTGCATGTTCCAGAATGACCAGATCTTTGCGAATGGTGGTGCCTGTGGTGTCAAAGTATTGAGCCAATTCTTCAACCGAGCATTTCCCCTGCTTTTGCAGGTACTCCAGAATGGCGGCCTGACGCTGACGAGGTTTCATGGGCGTGATTACCTGATTTAGGTTTCAAAATGATAACTTCGCAAGCAAGTAACATTCACAACGAAATTATCCACGTTTCAGTTTAAGCGCCAATGATAGAGCATTCTGTGATAGTGGATCACGGGGAAAGATCACATCGGGCCTCAAATCACCAGAATACATACCCTTAATTGCGGGAATTTTTTGTGGTCGGGCGAAAACGGTCAGTCCTTTCATAAACAAGGTGTCGGTGACGCGCTGCTGATCGTCCAGGGCGATGGCGACCACGACCCGTGGCTTAAAGCGCCCACTGGAACGGCCTACACCGACGCGCCCTTGCTGGCAGAGCGCGTCGAAGGCTCGATTAAAACGAGAAATTTGCCAACCGCCTAAGGCCAGTTGCGCACACCAGGCGATAACGGCGACGGTGATGAGAGCTGATACCATAACTTCTCCTTAATGTAGTGGCGGAAGTCCTGTAGGCCTGAGAAGCGTAGCGCATCAGGCATTCTATTAGTCTCGCGGAGATCCTTAACGGATCTCCGCTGTTGATCAGAACATCACCTGACCACCGGTGACATTGATCGACTGTCCGGTGCAGTACGACGCCTTTGGACTGGCGTAGAACAGCAGCATATTCAGCACATCCTGATAATCGCAGCCGCGTTTGAGCGGTACTTTATCGATGTAATACTGCTCGACTTGATCCGGTTTGATACCCAGCTTGGTCGCGTATTGTGGCAACAGTGACTGGAACATCGGCGATTTCAGCAGGTTACCGAGCATCAGTGAATGCACCGTAATGCCGTACTCCGCCAGATCCAGCGCCAGTGATTGAGTCAGCCCGACGCCACCAAATTTCGCTGCGCTATAGCCAGAGTTGTGTTTGCTGCCCACTTTGCCGGATTTCGAGTTGATCTGAATAATGCGTCCCTGAATCCCGTCGCGGATCATCAAACGCGAAAATTCACGCGCGCACAGGAAATAACCCACCAGATTCACCTGTAGCGAGCGGTCAAAATCGCCAAGCTGAAAATCGCTGATAAACGCTGCTTTTGCAATTCCGGCGCTGTAGACCAGTAAATCGACGCGACCAAAGATTTCATCTATCCCACGAGAGAGCGCCAGAACGCTCTGCTCGCTGGTGGCGTCAGCACCAAAACCGTACGCCGTTCCCTCACCATATTCGGCGTTAATTTCTTGCGCCACATTTGCGGCTTTGTCGCTCTGAATATCGACAACCGCTACGCGATACCCCTCGCCAGCCAGACCGTGGCACAGGAACGCGCCCAGGGTTTGCCCACCACCGATGACAACGGCAACCTGATTCATTTTTTTACTCCTTAACAGATTCAAACTTCAAAACCGATCCCGGTACGATATCGTCGGGTACAGGGCCTGCCACATGGACAGTGCCCGGAAATTCCGCTTCGCTTAAACCATCGAAGCGCAGGGTGACATGACCCAGTTCGCGAAGATTGTCTTCCGCCACGCTGCCAACGGCGGTCACCGGATAACGATGCTGGCCGAGAGAAAATTGCAAACCGGGATGGAGTTCACCTTTCAATTCGCCGTGGCAATGGATGAAGCAATACTCTTCGAGATCCGCAGGTGCGCCTTCACGAAAGGTGATGAGCATCTGGTCGCTGAAGGCGTCAGTGGCGCTCGCGCCGATACGGGTGATGGTGGTCTGATAAATAACGGTCATGTTTCAGCCTCTATTGATAGATAAAACCGGAGACAAACCAGGCGATCAGTACAGTCGGTGCGCCGGTCAAAAAGCGGCTCACCAGTACAGAAGGGACCCCGACGCGAACCGTGTCCTGACGGGCTTCCGCCAGCGATAAACCGACCGGGATAAAGTCGCAGGCCGCCTGCGCGTTGATGGCAAACAGCGCCGGTAAAGCCAGATGCGGCGGAATATTGCCGAGACCAATCTGCACACCAATCAATACGCCGATAACCTGCGCGATAACGGCGCCTGGGCCCAGGAAAGGTGAAAGCAGCGGGAAGGAGCAGATGAGCGCCAGCATAACCAGCCCCAGTGGATGGCTCGCCAGCGGAGCAAGACCGTGAGCAATCCAGTCACCAAGGCCGGAAGCCATAATGATGCCGATGAGCGCCGAGACGAACGCCATAAACGGCAGAATGGTTTTTAATACGGTATCGATAGTGTCGCGCCCGGACTGGAACAACACGGCAACGGCAGACCCCATGCCCATTCCCACCTTCGCCAGTAAACCATCGCTTTGTTCGGTGATTTTCTTGCTGGCATCATAGTCACGGCCCACGGAAGAGGGTTGTGGTGTTGCATCACCCACTACAGTGATGTTTTCTTCTTTCACGCCAGAGACATAAATATCTTCCACTATGTACTGCGCCAGCGGACCGGACTTGCCCGTCGAGTGGATATTAATGGTGGGAATATGCCGTTTTGGATAGATGCCGCAGCGCAGTGTGCCGCCGCAGTCGATTACCGCAACGCCGATTTCCGCTTCCACAGGTTCACCTTCTTTAAAGCCGTCGATAGCCTGCCAGCCAGTAAGCTGTGCCAGTTTGTCGACAATTGCAGGCCGGGTTCCGGCGGTGATATAGACGATTTTTTTACCTGGCGTGGCTTCCAGTTCAAGCGGGCCACCCCAGCCACCATTGCCTTTTTCGATCCGAATACGCGTCATGATGTCGCTCCTGCCAGGTGAACTTTCTGTTCAAGTTGAATGCCCATCTTTTTCTCAAAAATGGCGGTGGTCAGGTCGGTCACCCAGCCACGGAAGAAGTTGGTGACCAGACCAACCAGCAGGTAGCTCACTGCCAGTGGGCCAAGTGGCAGATTCAGCGTCGTCAGACCGCTGGCAATTCCCAGATAAACAAACAGTTCGCCGGGGTTGATATGAGGGAAGAGACCGTTCATTGAGTGGCAGCTATAAGAGGCCGCCGCGTAATAGCTGGGTTTGAACTTTTCCGGCATAAAACGACCCAGACTTAAGGTCATCGGGTTACAAAAGACAAACGTGCCAATGCACGGTAATAGCAGGTAACGAGAAACAGGATTGCCGGCGCAACGTTGAGCAAATCGTTCAATGCGGTGCTGCCCGATAAAATTAATCAGCGCGTTCATGATTACCAGCAGGCTTATCAACAGCGGAAGAATGCCGGTCACCATCCCGGTAAACACCTCTCCACCTTTCTGGAACAGCCCGATGAACCACTCTGCGCCATGAGTAATGGTTTCTATCATTGTTCTCTCCTTTGAAATTTATTGTTTTATTACCAAACGGCAACACAATCTAATCAGATTGAAAGATTTAAAAGTGTTATTTTGATCGCAAAATGAAAGATAAATATTTTAATTTGAAAGTTTAGTTAAGAGAATGGCGATGAAGGTGATTTGTGTTATGTAAAGTCCGTATTGGGCAGTGACTACCGCTTCCTTGTGCGGGGCGGGATGCTTTACCATACTTGCCCCTGGTTGAATCTGTTAAATGGACTCCTCATGGTCAAGCGTCGTTATGTAACATTACTTCCCCTTTTTGTGTTGCTTGCCGCCTGTAGCAGCAAGCCAAAACCTACTGAGACTGAAACGACCACCGGAACGCCGTCCGGCGGCTTCCTGCTTGAGCCGCAGCACAATGTGATGCAGATGGGCGGTGACTTCGCTAACAACCCGAATGCGCAGCAGTTCATCGACAAAATGGTGAACAAACACGGCTTCAATCGTCAGCAGTTGCAGGAAATCCTCTCTCAGGCGAAACGTCTGGATTCGGTACTGCGGCTGATGGATAACCAGGCACCAACCACATCAGTGAAGCCGCCATCAGGCCCGAATGGCGCATGGTTGCGTTATCGCAAAAAATTTATTACGCCGGATAACGTGCAGAACGGCGTGGTTTTCTGGAACCAGTATGAAGATGCGCTGAATCGCGCGTGGCAGGTGTATGGCGTACCGCCGGAAATTATTGTCGGGATTATCGGCGTCGAAACCCGCTGGGGACGCGTGATGGGTAAAACCCGCATCCTCGATGCGTTGGCGACGCTGTCATTTAACTACCCACGCCGCGCGGAGTATTTCTCTGGCGAGCTGGAAACTTTCCTGCTGATGGCGCGCGATGAGCAGGACGATCCGCTCAATCTGAAAGGTTCCTTTGCCGGGGCAATGGGCTACGGTCAGTTTATGCCGTCGTCTTACAAACAATACGCCGTGGATTTCAGCGGCGACGGACATATCAACCTGTGGGATCCGGTTGATGCCATTGGCAGCGTGGCGAACTATTTCAAAGCGCATGGCTGGGTGAAAGGCGATCAGGTCGCTGTAATGGCAAATGGTCAGGCTCCGGGCTTGCCAAATGGCTTCAAAACCAAGTACAGCATTTCACAACTTGCAGCGGCAGGGCTGACGCCACAGCAGCCACTGGGCAATCATCAGCAGGCCAGCTTGCTGCGTCTGGATGTCGGGACGGGGTATCAGTACTGGTACGGTTTGCCGAACTTCTACACCATCACCCGTTACAACCACAGCACCCATTACGCAATGGCGGTCTGGCAGTTAGGACAGGCCGTGGCGCTGGCGCGCGTACAGTAACTCTTTGCAAGAGGGGGGCGTGAGCTTCCCTCTGGCTAATCAGCTTTTTTCTGAATCCTCCTCGTAAAATTGCAACGCCAACACCATCTTCCTGACGAAAGTGCTATCTTGTCCGGCATAAATATCTGACTGACAGAGGTTGTGATGACTGACAGTGAACTGATGCAATTAAGCGAGCAGGTAGGGCAGGCGCTGAAAGCCCGTGGCGCAATCGTAACAACCGCTGAGTCTTGTACCGGCGGCTGGGTAGCGAAAGTGATTACCGATATTGCCGGTAGTTCCGCCTGGTTTGAACGCGGATTTGTCACCTACAGTAACGAAGCCAAAGCGCAAATGATCGGCGTGCGAGAAGAGACGCTGGCTCAGCATGGCGCGGTGAGTGAACCCGTCGTGGTGGAAATGGCAATTGGCGCCCTGAAAGCGGCTCGTGCTGATTATGCCGTTTCTATTAGTGGTATCGCTGGGCCAGACGGCGGCAGCGAAGAGAAACCTGTTGGCACCGTCTGGTTTGCTTTTGCCTCAGCCAGCGGCGAAGGTATTACCCGCCGGGAATGCTTCAGTGGCGACCGCGAAGCCGTGCGTCGTCAGGCGACGGCGTATGCCTTGCAGACGCTGTGGCAACAATTTCTACAAAATACTTGATACTGTATGAGCATACAGTATAATTACTTCAACAGAATATATTGACTATCCGGTAATACCCGGCATGACAGGAGTAAAAATGGCTATCGACGAAAACAAACAGAAAGCGTTGGCGGCAGCACTGGGTCAGATTGAGAAACAATTTGGTAAAGGCTCCATCATGCGCCTGGGTGAAGACCGTTCTATGGATGTGGAAACCATCTCTACCGGTTCGCTTTCACTGGATATCGCGCTTGGGGCAGGTGGTCTGCCGATGGGGCGTATCGTCGAAATCTACGGACCGGAATCTTCCGGTAAAACCACGCTGACGTTGCAGGTTATTGCCGCTGCGCAGCGCGAAGGTAAAACCTGTGCGTTTATCGATGCTGAACACGCGCTGGATCCGGTCTACGCACGTAAACTGGGTGTCGATATCGATAACCTGCTGTGCTCTCAGCCGGACACCGGCGAGCAGGCACTGGAAATCTGTGACGCGCTGGCACGTTCTGGCGCCGTAGACGTTATCGTTGTTGACTCCGTTGCGGCACTGACGCCGAAAGCGGAAATCGAAGGCGAAATCGGCGACTCTCATATGGGTCTTGCGGCACGTATGATGAGCCAGGCGATGCGTAAGCTGGCGGGTAACCTGAAACAGTCCAATACGCTGCTGATCTTCATTAACCAGATCCGTATGAAAATTGGTGTGATGTTCGGTAACCCGGAAACCACAACCGGTGGTAATGCGCTGAAATTCTACGCCTCTGTTCGTCTCGATATCCGTCGTATCGGCGCGGTGAAAGAGGGCGAAAACGTGGTGGGTAGCGAAACCCGCGTGAAAGTGGTGAAGAACAAAATCGCTGCACCATTTAAACAGGCTGAATTCCAGATCCTCTACGGCGAAGGTATTAACTTCTACGGCGAGCTGGTTGACCTGGGCGTGAAAGAGAAGCTGATCGAGAAAGCGGGTGCGTGGTACAGCTACAAAGGTGAGAAGATCGGTCAGGGTAAAGCGAATGCGACTGCCTGGCTGAAAGACAACCCGGAAACCGCGAAAGAGATCGAGAAGAAAGTACGTGAGTTGCTGCTGAGCAACCCGAACTCAACGCCGGATTTCTCTGTAGATGACAGCGAAGGCGTAGCAGAAACTAACGAAGATTTTTAATCGTTCGTTATTGATGATAATAGATAATGTGTGCACGGACGGTCCCCTCGCCCCTTTGGGGAGAGGGTTAGGGTGAGGGGAACAGGCCAGCACTGGCGTGAAAAATTACTCTCACCTCGATCCTCTAACGAATTGGGCCTGCGGGAACATTCTGCACACTCATTGACTATTAAATCTGTTTATCAGCAAAACCTGGGTCGCATCTGCGGCCCTTTTGCTTTTTAAGTTTTAAGGATATGCCATGACAGAATCAACATCCCGTCGCCCGGCATATGCTCGCCTGTTGGATCGTGCGGTACGCATTCTGGCGGTACGCGATCACAGTGAGCAAGAATTGCGACGTAAACTCGCAGCACCGATTATGGGCAAAAATGGCCCGGAAGAGATTGATGCCACGGCGGAAGATTACGAGCGCGTTATTGCCTGGTGCCATGAACATTGTTATCTCGATGACAGCCGATTTGTTGCGCGCTTTATTGCCAGCCGTAGCCGCAAAGGTTATGGACCAGCGCGTATTCGCCAGGAACTGAATCAGAAAGGTATTTCCCGCGAAGCGACAGAAAAAGCGATGCGTGAATGTGACATCGACTGGTGCGAACTGGCGCGCGATCAGGCGACGCGAAAATATGGCGAACCACTGCCAACTGTCTTTTCAGAAAAAGTTAAGATCCAGCGTTTTCTGCTCTATCGTGGCTATCTGATGGAAGATATCCAGGAGATTTGGCGAAATTTTGCCGACTGAACGCATACGGTATTTTACTTCCCAGTCAAGAAAACTTATCTTATTCCCACTTTTCAGTTACCAGCCCAGCGGTTATTAACTTGCTGCTGCTGGTGGCGATATTTCGTTAGCTTGATTTCAGGATAATTATGAGCAAGAGCACCGCTGAGATCCGTCAGGCGTTTCTCGACTTTTTCCATAGTAAGGGACATCAGGTAGTTGCCAGCAGCTCCCTGGTCCCCCATAACGACCCAACTTTGTTGTTTACCAACGCCGGGATGAACCAGTTCAAGGATGTGTTCCTTGGGCTCGACAAGCGTAATTATTCCCGCGCTACCACCTCCCAACGCTGCGTGCGTGCGGGTGGTAAACACAACGACCTGGAAAACGTCGGTTACACCGCGCGTCACCATACCTTCTTCGAGATGCTGGGCAACTTCAGCTTCGGCGACTATTTCAAACACGATGCCATTCAGTTTGCATGGGAACTGCTGACCAGCGAAAAATGGTTTGCCCTGCCGAAAGAGCGTCTGTGGGTTACCGTCTATGAAAGCGACGACGAAGCCTACGAAATCTGGGAAAAAGAAGTAGGGATCCCGCGCGAACGTATTATTCGCATCGGCGATAACAAAGGTGCGCCATACGCATCTGACAACTTCTGGCAGATGGGTGACACTGGTCCGTGCGGCCCGTGCACCGAAATTTTCTACGACCACGGTGATCACATCTGGGGTGGCCCTCCGGGAAGCCCGGAAGAAGACGGCGACCGCTACATTGAGATCTGGAACATCGTCTTCATGCAGTTCAACCGCCAGGCAGATGGCACGATGGAACCGCTGCCGAAGCCGTCTGTAGATACCGGTATGGGGCTGGAGCGTATTGCTGCGGTGCTACAACACGTTAACTCTAACTATGACATCGATCTGTTCCGCACGCTGATCCAGGCAGTAGCGAAAGTCACTGGCGCAACCGATTTGAGCAACAAATCGCTGCGCGTAATCGCTGACCATATTCGTTCTTGTGCGTTCCTGATCGCTGATGGTGTTATGCCGTCCAACGAAAACCGTGGTTATGTACTGCGTCGTATCATTCGTCGCGCGGTGCGTCACGGCAATATGCTGGGCGCGAAAGAAACCTTCTTCTACAAGCTGGTGGGGCCACTGATCGACGTTATGGGCTCTGCGGGTGAAGACCTGAAACGCCAGCAGGCGCAGGTTGAGCAGGTGCTGAAGACTGAAGAAGAGCAGTTTGCTCGTACTCTGGAACGCGGTCTGGCGCTGCTGGACGAAGAGCTGGCGAAGCTTTCCGGTGATACGCTGGATGGCGAAACAGCTTTCCGCCTGTACGACACCTACGGCTTCCCGGTTGACCTGACGGCTGACGTTTGTCGTGAGCGCAACATCAAAGTTGACGAAGCTGGTTTTGAAGCAGCAATGGAAGAGCAGCGTCGTCGTGCGCGCGAAGCCAGCGGCTTTGGTGCCGATTACAACGCAATGATCCGTGTTGACAGTGCATCTGAATTTAAAGGCTATGACCATCTGGAACTGAACGGCAAAGTGACCGCGCTGTTTGTTGATGGTAAAGCGGTTGATGCCATCAATGCAGGCCAGGAAGCGGTAGTTGTGCTGGATCAAACGCCATTCTATGCAGAATCTGGCGGTCAGGTTGGCGATAAAGGCGAACTGAAAGGCGCAAACTTCTCCTTTGCGGTAGAAGATACTCAGAAATACGGCCAGGCGATTGGTCACATCGGTAAACTAGCTGCGGGTTCTCTGACAGTGGGCGACGCGGTGCAGGCTGATGTTGATGAGGCTCGTCGCGCTCGTATTCGTCTGAATCACTCCGCAACGCACTTGATGCACGCCGCGCTGCGCCAGATTCTGGGGACTCATGTATCGCAGAAAGGTTCTCTGGTTAACGACAAAGTGCTGCGTTTCGACTTCTCACATAATGAAGCGATGAAGCCAGAGGAAATTCGTGCCGTAGAGGATCTGGTTAACGCACAGATTCGTCGTAACTTGCCGATCGAAACCAACATCATGGATCTCGAGGCTGCGAAAGCGAAAGGCGCGATGGCGCTATTTGGCGAGAAGTATGATGAACGTGTACGTGTACTGAGCATGGGCGATTTCTCCACAGAGCTGTGTGGCGGTACTCACGCCAGCCGCACCGGTGATATCGGTCTGTTCCGTATTATCTCTGAATCGGGTACTGCTGCGGGCGTTCGTCGTATCGAAGCTGTAACCGGAGAAGGTGCTATTGCCACCGTTCATGCAGACAGCGATCGCTTAAGCGAAGTTGCGCATCTGCTGAAAGGCGATAGCAATAATCTGGCTGATAAAGTTCGTTCAGTACTGGAACGTACGCGTCAGTTGGAAAAAGAGCTACAACAGCTTAAAGAACAAGCTGCCGCGCAGGAGAGTGCAAATCTTTCCAGTAAGGCAATTGATGTTAATGGTGTTAAGCTGTTGGTTAGCGAGCTTAACGGTGTTGAGCCGAAGATGTTGCGTACCATGGTTGACGATTTAAAAAATCAGCTGGGGTCGACAATTATCGTGCTGGCAACGGTAGCCGAAGGTAAGGTTTCTCTGATTGCAGGCGTATCTAAGGACGTCACAGATCGTGTGAAAGCAGGGGAACTGATTGGTATGGTCGCTCAGCAGGTGGGCGGCAAGGGTGGTGGACGTCCTGACATGGCGCAAGCCGGTGGTACGGATGCTGCGGCCTTACCTGCAGCGTTAGCCAGTGTGAAAGGCTGGGTCAGCGCGAAATTGCAATAATATTAGCGTCAGGCAATGCCGTGGACTTGCTCCACGGCATTCGCATCAACGCTATCGACAACGATAAAGTCAGGTTGAAGTTGTGTATATCGGCTAAACTTAGGTTTAACAGAATGTAATGCCATGACTGCTTACATGTAATGTGTTTGTCATTGCTTACTTTTTGGCGTTATATGATGGATAATGCCGGGATACAGAGAGACCCGACTCTTTTAATCTTTCAAGGAGCAAAGAATGCTGATTCTGACTCGTCGAGTTGGTGAGACCCTCATGATTGGGGATGAGGTCACCGTGACAGTTTTAGGGGTAAAGGGCAACCAGGTACGTATTGGCGTAAATGCCCCGAAGGAAGTTTCTGTTCACCGTGAAGAGATCTACCAGCGTATCCAGGCTGAAAAATCCCAGCAGTCCAGTTACTAATCTTTCCGCGTCTCATCTTTAACGGTGAGACGCACCCTCAAAATCTCTCCTTCACTTCAATTTCTTTTCGCGTTACTCCCGTTCATTCAACGTTAACATCCATTTTTCAACATCATTCCTGCCTGTCATAGGCCATTTTTTCTGTTGATAAAACACTCTTTTTGACGTTTTTACAGTCTAATTGAGCGTGAAGTGTGCAAACGATAAAAGTGTGGGAAAAATTGTTTGACTTATAAGTCTCAGAAAGTAATATGTGCGCCACGCAGCGACGATGAGCGATAAACAAGTTCTTCGAAGCACTCGTAAGAGGCGTGTGGTGAGGTGGCCGAGAGGCTGAAGGCGCTCCCCTGCTAAGGGAGTATGCGGTCAAAAGCTGCATCCGGGGTTCGAATCCCCGCCTCACCGCCATTTGCATCCGTAGCTCAGCTGGATAGAGTACTCGGCTACGAACCGAGCGGTCGGAGGTTCGAATCCTCCCGGATGCACCATCTCTTACTTGATATAGCTTTCGTAGCGATATCAATATCAGCAGTAAAATAATTTTCCCGATGCATCCGTAGCTCAGCTGGATAGAGTACTCGGCTACGAACCGAGCGGTCGGAGGTTCGAATCCTCCCGGATGCACCATCTCTTACTTGATATAGCTTTCGTAGCGATATCAATATCAGCAGTAAAATAATTTTCCCGATGCATCCGTAGCTCAGCTGGATAGAGTACTCGGCTACGAACCGAGCGGTCGGAGGTTCGAATCCTC
>NZ_PTRF01000040.1:0-4647 GCF_002965705.1 Escherichia sp. MOD1-EC6842
ATGACTGAAAAATAAATCACAACCATTATTAAATATTTTATTCAAAGGGACTCTTTCCATTATGACGGAATATTATGTAAATGAAGCCGTTCTGTCTTTCGACGGCAATATATCTCAGGACAGTACCATTAATATGCTGCGCCTCAGTGATCCCGATGCCGCATTAATTATCAGCCGGGGCCAGATGCAGGAGGGAGACGAATTAGCCTCTCAGGTTGAACAGCAGATGAAAAAACTGGAAAAGCAGGTTAAGGAGCTGCACTACACGCCCGTGCAGGTGACCCGGGTGGGGATTAATGACGGCGAAGAAGGGCTGGAGATACAGAGTCAGTTTCTCCGGGGTAACGAGCAGGTGTACCAGTGTCAGGTGGCATTTGTATTGCCGGGTGAGCGGGTCATGATGGCCTTCACCTACGCCAGAACCACACCGCTGACCCCGGCAGACATGACGCGCTGGGCTGAAATTAAAAAGAATCTGCGCTTCAGGATGCGGCAGGAAGCCAGGACGAATTAATCACACAGGGAACGGGACATGGAAGAGGCATTCTGGGCGGCAAGGCAGGGGGATGCCCTGCTGCATACGTCGTTTATGGCAGATGTGCTGGGGGCTGTGCTGGAAGTGGCGGCAAATGTCGTTATTGATGCCCTCATTGTCGGGGCTGCCACGGTGCTGGCAGCGTCAGCGGGGGTGACGCTGGGGTGCACGGCCGTCGTGCTGATCGGTTTTGTGGCGGGGGTGGCGATGGTGTACACCGGCGTGACAGAAACGGTCAGCGAAGCCTGTTCTGCCCTCGCTGATATGTTGTTCCCGCCTCAGACTGAAGGTTACATCCTCACCGGCTCTGGTGACACATTGATCAACAGCAAACCTGCCGCGCGGGCAGCAGCCACTGCGGTATCGCGGCAGGAGATTGAGGCGCAGGAAGCGCAGGCGAAGGCGGAACAGGAAGAAGCGCAGCGTCAGGAGGACGCCAGAACATTCCGGGATGTGGCCGGGGAATATCTGGAAATGGCGGGGGCCATAGCCCTGGCGGTTAACCCGGTGACAGGACCTGTGCTGATGTCCCGGGCGCTGTCCGGCCAGCTCAGTACGGAAGAAGGGCGTGCTGAGCTGGTGGATGGCGTGACACATTTTGTGTCGGAACTGTGGCAGCCCACTGTGGCCAGTGCGGCTCCGGGCTCCACCCCGACCCCTGACGATAAAATCGACTGCCATAAACATCCCTCCTCACTGACTCAGTTACTCGCACAAAAAAAAGCCGCCTTTCTGGATGACCCTGCGGGAACGGTCCTTAACCTGTTCAGTCCGGACGGTATGCTGGAAACCGCCTTCCAGGGCGTGAATGCGGTTATTGGCAGTATCAGCAATCTGTTCAGAGATGATGACGAACCGCCAGCGGCGGAGTATATCGCGGAAGGCGCTCGGGATGTGCGTATCAACAGCCAGCCGGCGGCACGCAGCGGGGCACGCTGTACCTGTGAGGCCCGGGTGGTGAATGAGCCGGGGGACGGGGCGTTTGTGTCACCGGATGTCCGCATTGGGGGGCCGTTACTGGTGGTCAGGGATATCAGAAGCGGCAGGTCGCAGATAACCCTGGTGGCAACCGTGGCGCTGATGTTTCTCCGCCCGGGCAAAATGCTTTCTAAAATCGCCTGTTTTGCTGCCGGTGTCGGGATGAGCATGATAACACAGAAGGCCATCAGCGCCCTTCCACATCCGGTCAACGCCGCCACCGGAGCCAAATATCTGGCGGATGACGACGATTTCGACTTCAGCCTGCCGGGTCACTTTCCGCTGGACTGGCAGCGTGTGTACAGCAGTCGTGACGAGCGCACGGATGGGATGTTCGGTCAGGGCTGGAGTGTGATGTATGAAGTGAGCCTCGAGCGCACACCGGGTAACGCGGACGAAAACTGCATGACCTTTGTGTCGGGTATGGGGCGACGCCTGGATATGGAAGCCGTGCTGCCGGGGAGCGGGTTTTACAGTCCTGGTGAAGGACTGGCAGTACGGCGTGGTGAGCAGGGGCACTGGCTTATCAGCAGCGATGATGGACAGTTTTTTCTGTTTGAAGCCGACCCGCATCACCCGCAGCGCCAGCGGCTGAAAATGCTGGGCGACCGTAACAGCAACTGTCTGAATCTGTACCACGACGAGCTGGGGCGCATCACGCAAATCAGTGGTGAACAGCGGCGTCCGTGCATCCGTCTGCATTACGACCTGGCGGCGCATCCCCGGCGGGTGACGCAGATTTATCAGCATTTCCCTGATACTGCACCTTTACTGCTGCGTCGTTACAGCTATGACGAGGCCGGGCAGCTGACCGGCGTGTACGACAGTACCGGCCACCTGCTGCGCGAGTTTGCCTACAACGATAATCACTGCATGACCCTGCACCGCCAGCCGGGCGGCGAGGGATATTATTATCAGTGGGGCTGGTATGACGGTCCGGATGACGCAGCGTGGCGGGTGACGGGGCACCACACGGACAGCGGTGAACAGTACCGGCTGGCGTGGAACCTGGCGGCGCGCAGGCTGTGCGTGACGGACGGTCTGGGGCGCACGCGTTATCATCAGTGGGATGCGCAGAACCAGGTGACGGCGTACCGGGACGAGGCCGGGCAGGTGATGACGTTCCGCTGGAGCGACGAAGAACGGCTGCTGCTGGGGATGACCGATGCTCAGGGCGGCAGATGGCGCTATGTGTATGACCGTCAGGGGCATATCACGGAGACGCACGACCCAATGGGGCGGGTGTCGCAGACGCAGTGGCACCCGGTGTGGCACGAACCGGAGACGGAGGTGGATGCGGGGGGCAACAGCTGGCGCTGTGAGTACGATGAACGCGGCAATCTTCTTGCCGTGACCGACCCGCTGCAACAGAGCACCCGGTATCAGTATGACCGCCACGGCCAGGTGGTGCAGATAACCGACGCACGCGGGGGAAATAAATACCTTCAGTGGAACGAAGACGGGCAGCTGATGCGGCACACGGACTGCTCCGGCTCGCAGACGGCCTGGTTCTATGATGAACGCACGCGGCTGATACGGATGACAGACGCGCAGAGCCACAGCACGCGCTACGGGTATGACGACAGCGGTCACCTGGTGGAGGTGATACTGGCGGACGGTCGCACGGCGCGTTACCAGCCGGATGCGGCGGGCAGGCTGGTGAAATACACCAGCCCGGCAGGGCAGATAACGCGCTGGCAGCGCGACGGGCAGGGGCGGGTGCGCATCCGCACGGACGCGGCGGGGCGCAGGACGGGGTTCGGGTACGACGCCTACGGGCGTCTGGTCACGCTGACAAACGAGAACGGAGAAAGCTACCGGTTCCGCCACGATGTGCTGGACCGTCTGGCGGAGCAGATAAATCCGGACGGCTGCCGTCAGGCGTACCGTTACAACGCGCTGAACGCGGTCACGGAGGTGGTGTTCACGGGCGACCAGGGCGGAGAAATCCGCCACCGGCTGATGCGTGATGCAGCGGGCCGGCTCACCGCAAAGGAGACGGCAGAAACCCGCACGGAATACGTTTATGACGCGGCAGACCAGCTGCTGGAAATCCGCTGCCGGCGGCACGACGCAGACGAAACCGGCGCGCCGGAGATAATCCGCTTCAGTTACGACAGACCAGGCCGGATGCTGAGCGAGGAGACGGCGCAGGGCGTCCTGACCCACCGGTACGACGAACTGGGCAACCGGACTGCCACCACGTTTCCGGACGGCAGGACGCAGCGGCATCTGTACTACGGCAGCGGTCATCTCCAGCAGATAAATCTGGACCGGGAAGTCATCAGCGAGTTCACGCGTGACAGCCTGCACCGGGAGGTACTCAGAAGCCAGGGGCGGCTGAGCACGCGGCAGCTTTATGACCCTGCCGGGCGGCTGAAACGTAAGGAGACCTGCAGCGGAATGCGCGGGGTGGTGCCGGAGACGTTCACGGACCGGCAGTACAGCTACAACGGTCAGGACGAACTGCTGAAGACACGGCACAGCCGGCGGGGCGAAACGGATTACTTTTACGACAGCACGGGGCGCGTCACGGCGTGCCGCCTGGAGGATGAGGGATATCTGGCGAGCTGGCAGTACGACGCAGCGGGAAACCTGCTGGACCGGCGTGCGGGGGAAAGGGCCACGGCAGAAAACAGCGTGGTGCCGTTCAGCCGGCTGATGTCTTACCGTGGTGTGCACTACCGTTATGACGAATATGGCCGGATGGTGGAAAAGCAGGGCCGGAGCGGAACGCAGAGTTACCGCTATGATGCGGAGCACCGGATGGTGGAGGCGAGGACAGCGCGGGGGACATACCGGTATGTGTACGATGCGCTGGGGAGGCGGACGGAAAAACAGCATATCAGCCATGACGGTAAAGCGTACAACCGGACAAAATTTTTATGGGACGGGATGCGGCTGGCGCAGGAGAGCAGGCCGGAAGGGAGCAGCAGCCTGTATATTTACAGTGCCCCGGGGAGTTATGAACCGCTGGCGCGGGTGGATAAGGCGGGCAAAGGGGAACCGGCCCGGGTACTGTATTTTCACACGGATGTGAACGGCGCGCCGGAAGAGCTGACGGACAGCGACGGGAAAATCGTGTGGGAGACGGGATACCAGGTCTGGGGAAACACAATACAGGAGAAGGATCA
>NZ_PTRF01000041.1:0-4411 GCF_002965705.1 Escherichia sp. MOD1-EC6842
CCGCCGGGAGCGGATTTGAACGTTGCGAAGCAACGGCCCGGAGGGTGGCGGGCAGGACGCCCGCCATAAACTGCCAGGCATCAGATAAAGCGAAAGGCCATCCGCAAGGATGGCCTTTTTGCGTTTCTACAAACTCTTCCTGTCATCATATCTACAAGCCATCCCCCCGCAGATACGGTAAACTAGCCTCGTTTTTGTATCAGGAAAGCAGCTATGAACCACTCCTTAAAACCCTGGAACACATTTGGCATTGATCATAATGCTCAGCACATTGTATGTGCCGAAGACGAACAACAACTACTCAATGCCTGGCAGCATGCAACCGCAGAAGGACAACCCGTTCTTATCCTGGGTGAAGGAAGTAATGTACTTTTTCTGGAAGACTATCGCGGCACGGTGATCATCAACCGGATCAAAGGTGTCGAAATTCATGATGAACCTGATGCGTGGTATTTACATGTAGGAGCCGGAGAAAACTGGCATCGCCTGGTAAAATACACTTTGCAGGAAGGTATGCCTGGTCTGGAAAATCTGGCATTAATTCCTGGTTGTGTCGGCTCATCACCTATCCAGAATATTGGTGCTTATGGCGTAGAATTACAGCGCGTTTGCGCTTATGTTGACTGCGTTGAGCTAACGACAGGCAAGCAAGTGCGCTTAACTGCCAAAGAGTGCCGTTTTGGCTATCGCGACAGTATTTTTAAGCATGAATATCAGGACTGCTTCGCCATTGTTGCTGTAGGTCTGCGTCTGCCAAAAGAGTGGCAACCTGTACTGACTTACGGTGACTTAACTCGTCTGGAGCCTTCGACAGTAACGCCACAGCAAGTATTTGATGCGGTGTGCCATATGCGAACTACAAAGCTGCCCGATCCAAAAGTGAACGGCAATGCTGGTAGTTTCTTCAAAAATCCTGTTGTATCTGTGGAAACGGCTAACGCGTTGTTGGCACAATTTCCAACGGCACCGAATTACCCTCAGGCGGATGGTTCAGTAAAACTGGCTGCTGGCTGGCTCATCGATCAGTGTCAGCTAAAAGGGACGCAAATGGGTGGGGCTGCGGTACACCGTCAACAGGCGTTAGTTCTCGTCAATGAAGGCAATGCAAAAAGCGAAGATGTCGTGCAACTGGCACATCATGTAAGACAGAAAGTTGGTGAAAAATTTAATGTCTGGCTTGAGCCCGAAGTTCGCTTTATTGGTGCATCAGGTGAAGTTAGCGCAGTGGAGACGATTTCATGAAGGATAATACCGTTCCACTGAAATTAATCACGCTGTTAGCGAATGGCGAATTTCACTCTGGCGAGCAGCTGGGTGAAACGTTAGGAATGAGCCGGGCGGCCATTAATAAACACATTCAAACACTGCGTGACTGGGGCGTTGATGTCTTTACCGTTCCGGGTAAAGGATACAGCCTGCCTGAGCCCATTCAGTTACTTAATGCTGAACAGATATTGAGTCAGCTGGATGGCGGTAGTGTAGCCGTGCTGCCAGTAATTGACTCCACTAATCAGTACCTTCTTGATCGTATCGAAGAGCTTAAATCTGGCGATGCCTGCGTCGCAGAATATCAGCAGGCAGGCCGTGGTCGCCGTGGTCGGAAATGGTTTTCGCCTTTTGGCGCAAACTTATATTTGTCGATGTTCTGGCGTCTGGAACAAGGCCCGGCTGCGGCAATTGGTTTAAGTCTGGTTATCGGTATCGTGATGGCGGAAGTATTACGCAAGCTGGGTGCAGATAAAGTTCGCGTTAAATGGCCTAATGACCTCTATCTACAGGATCGCAAGCTGGCAGGCATTCTTGTGGAGCTGACTGGCAAAACCGGCGATGCAGCGCAAATAGTCATTGGCGCCGGGATCAACATGGCAATGCGTCGTGTTGAAGAGAGTGTCGTTAACCAGGAATGGATCACATTGCAGGAAGCAGGGATCAATCTTGATCGTAATACGTTGGCGGCCATGCTAATACGTAAATTACGCGCGGCGCTGGAACTCTTCGAGCAAGAAGGATTGGCACCTTATCTTTCGCGTTGGGAAAAGCTGGATAATTTTATTAATCGCCCAGTGAAACTTATCATTGGTGATAAAGAAATATTTGGTATTTCACGCGGAATAGACAAACAGGGCGCTTTATTGCTTGAGCAGGACGGAATAATAAAACCCTGGATGGGTGGTGAAATATCCCTACGTAGCGCAGAATAATAAATAAGGGGAGCATTAGCTCCCCTTTAAATTATTTGCGTAATCTGACTTCTTCTACCGCATGATTAGCACTTTTCGTCAGGATTAAACTGGCTCGCTCGCGAGTAGGTAGAATATTTTGCTTTAAGTTCAGCCAGTTGATCTCTTTCCACAACGTCATGGCAGTCTTAATAGCTTCTTCTTTAGTTAATTTCGCGTAGTTATGGAAATAGGAATCCGGGTCTGTAAAAGCCCCTTCGCGGAATTTCAGAAAACGGTTGATATACCACGTCTGAAGTAAGTCTTCCGGTGCATCAACATATATCGAAAAATCGACGAAATCAGAAACAAATACATGATGTGGGTCGTGCGGATAATCCATCCCACTCTGTAGGACATTTAACCCTTCAAGGATTAAAATATCAGGCTGAACAACGGTTTTATCACCATTTGGGATTACATCATAAATAAGATGCGAGTAAACCGGTGCCGTAACGTTTGGTACACCCGATTTGAGATCGGAAACAAACTTCACCAGACGATGCATATCATACGATTCCGGGAAGCCTTTCTTTTTCATCAACCCGCGTTCTTTAAGCACTTTGTTGGGATGAAGAAAACCATCGGTAGTGATCAGTTCAACACGACGATGTTCCGGCCAACGGCTTAATAGTGCCTGTAATACACGGGCGGTTGTACTTTTCCCTACAGCTACACTGCCTGCGATGCTGATAATGTAAGGAATGCGTTGTCCGTTAGTGCCAAGAAACTGTTCCAGAACTGCCTGACGGCGCAGATTCGAGCTTATATAGAAGTTCAGCAAACGCGACAAAGGCAAATAGATCTCGGCAACTTCTTCTAACGAGAGATCTTCATTTATACCTTTGAGACGGGCGATCTCATCTTCCGATAACGTCATCGGTACGGAATCACGCAGAGCTGCCCACTGGTTGCGGTCAAACTGTAGGTAAGGCGTCATTAACGTTTGCTCTTTTATACTCATAAGCATGTTTCTGACGGTCATAGCTCTATCGGCAAAGCGATATTTGCCATGGCGCGTCACAGTTCTGTTGAATGGGTTAATGGGCAGGAGGGTAACACCAGATGGGGAGGAATAATAAGAAAAAATCGCTTCCGGGAAGCTATCGGTGAAAAGCAATGTGACAGATATTCCATCTGATAAAAAGAATGGTGTTTTAACTGGCGCATATTGTTAAGCAGAACAATGCTGAAAAAATGTGCTAATCTGCTCATTGTTCGACTGTTTCTTCACCGAGTTGTTTAAAATCTGACCAACAAAACAAATTATGCAATTTTTTAGTTGCATGAGCTCGCATGTCTCCATAGAATGCGCGCTACTTGATGCCGACTTAGCTCAGTAGGTAGAGCAACTGACTTGTAATCAGTAGGTCACCAGTTCGATTCCGGTAGTCGGCACCATCAAGTCCGGTGGGGTTCCCGAGCGGCCAAAGGGAGCAGACTGTAAATCTGCCGTCACAGACTTCGAAGGTTCGAATCCTTCCCCCACCACCAATTTCGGCCACGCGATGGCGTAGCCCGAGACGATAAGTTCGCTTACCGGCTCGAATAAAGAGAGCTTCTCTCGATATTCAGTGCAGAATGAAAATCAGGTAGCCGAGTTCCAGGATGCGGGCATCGTATAATGGCTATTACCTCAGCCTTCCAAGCTGATGATGCGGGTTCGATTCCCGCTGCCCGCTCCAAGATGTGCTGATATAGCTCAGTTGGTAGAGCGCACCCTTGGTAAGGGTGAGGTCGGCAGTTCGAATCTGCCTATCAGCACCACTTCTTTTCTCCTTCCTGTTTTTTCCTTCTGTTTATTGCATTCAACAAGTCGGGCATGTTGCCTGGTTGATGTGGTGATATCACCGATTTATCCGTGTCTTAGAGGGACAATCGATGTCTAAAGAAAAGTTTGAACGTACAAAACCGCACGTTAACGTCGGTACTATCGGCCACGTTGACCATGGTAAAACAACGCTGACCGCTGCAATCACTACCGTACTGGCTAAAACCTACGGCGGTGCTGCTCGCGCATTCGACCAGATCGATAACGCGCCAGAAGAAAAAGCTCGTGGTATCACCATCAACACTTCTCACGTTGAATACGACACCCCGACCCGTCACTACGCACACGTAGACTGCCCGGGGCACGCCGACTATGTTAAAAACATGATCACCGGTGCTGCGCAGATGGACGGCGCGATCCT
>NZ_PTRF01000042.1:0-4328 GCF_002965705.1 Escherichia sp. MOD1-EC6842
TATAATGATAGTTTATTATGCATTTAAGGATCGTTTTTAGCTTATTTCTTTTTTATGAAATCACGAATCAAACAAATCAATTTAATTGAACAAAAGCTAACTCTATCAAGAATTAGTGTGGCTGCAATTGTCATGATAAAGCAAAATATTTGCATAGCATACGGGATACCCGTTTTCTCTGCCAGATACACCGATAAACTTTCAGGCGCAAATATTAGTATCAAAAAAAATCTAACAACAGCAACAATAACTCGACCAACTATTTTTTCAGTAAAGTATCTAACTAAAACGAACACTGTTTCTAACATACAAAAATGTAACTTGTTAATGATGTTTATATTCTATCACAAGGGGTTGTCATCATGACATAAGATACACATCACTGACAGAGGTTGATACATAAAAAAATATGCAATTCGCAGATGTAGTTCCGATGCCCTATGCGCTGGTTTTCTCTGTAATTCCCCTTGTGAAAAATGATATTATCAGGAAACTTTTTATCATTTAAGGATAATATACGGAAAGTTAAATGGAAAATACTATAGTGCACACCTCTCTCTCGCAGAATAATAACGTCCGTCAATTGCTGCTGGCCTTTGGCATTACCGCCGGATTCATGATCATAGAGGCAATTGGCGGTTTTATTTCCGGATCGCTGGCACTACTAGCTGATGCCGGACATATGTTGACAGATGCTGCAGCACTGATCTTTGCTGTACTTGCAGTGCTATTCGCAAGGCGTCCCGCGAATATCCGACATACCTTCGGCTGGCTACGCTTAACCACCCTTGCAGCCTTCGTCAATGCTATCGCCCTAGTAGTAATTACGATAATTATCTTCTGGGAAGCTATTCAGAGGTTTAATCAACCACAGCCGGTGGCCGGTCGTACTATGATAGTTATTGCCGCCGCTGGGTTGCTGGTGAATCTGATGGCACTCTGGATTTTGCGTCGCGGAGGGGAAGAGAAAAACCTTAACGTACGCGCCGCTGCACTGCATGTGCTGGGCGATTTACTCGGTTCAGTGGGAGCTATTGCCGCAGCGATTGTCATTATCCTGACTGGCTGGACCCCTATTGATCCGATTCTGTCAGTTTTGGTCTCCTGCCTAGTTCTGCGAAGTGCGTGGCAGTTGCTGAAAGAGAGCGTGAATGAACTGCTGGAAGGTGCACCGCAAACGATCAATATTGATGAGTTGAAGCGTAACCTCAATCGCATTCTGCCGGTAGTGCGCAACATTCACCATGTGCATCTCTGGCTGGTAGGTGAAAAACCAATGATGACGTTACACGTACAAGTTGTATCGCCACACAATCACGACACAGTGCTTGGTTGCATTCAGAATTTTCTGAAACACCACTATCAGATTGAGCATGCAACCATACAAATCGAGTACTATCCCTGCAGCGATACTGAATGCCATCTCAACGAGACGAAAACCATCGCCATTAACTGGAAAGCGAACGAAAGCAGCGTTCACGAGCGCTTTTAACTCACGCATGAGAAAGATACTGTTATCTCCGAAAACCTGAAGCAGATATTTAACGGGGTTCGCAGCGAACAGATATCTAGGCTATTGGCCCAGACCAGTGAGTGTTGTGGGACTAATGATAGCCCTTTCGAAGTTCATCATATTCGTAAACTGAGATGATCTGAGTTAACGAGGCAGGAAAGAGAAACCAAGCTGGCTGAGAATAATGGCTTCACGACATCGTAAAACTTTAGTTGTGTGTCGAGAAGGCCACCAAAATATTCACAGAAGCAGACCTGCAGGACATCGGGAAATATGACAATGGAAAGCCGAGTGAGATCGAAATACTCATGGTCTGGAAAATGTCATAGTTCACATGGACCATGGTGGTCAGTACCGTTCAGTGGATTACCAGGCCTTGTATTATCCCTTCTAGGCAGAGAGAACCGGCCAGCTCTCTCTGCCATGCAGTTCGCATGCCGTATCAGGCCTTAGGTTTTCAACCTGTGCCATAGATTTATGCAGCGGACTGCCGTTCTCCACAAGTGATAAACCGGACAGTATCATGAACCGGTTTTCCCGGTAATCCGCATTCACAAGGTTGGTCTCACTCATTGGTATAGACGTCTCCAAAGCAAAGCTGGATGTCGATGTGCTGCGCCCTGATGGCCGTCACCGCAGTAAAAATGCGCTTGGTGGCGTTAATGAATCCGGGGAAAGCACATTCTGCTGAATGCCGTGACCGTGCCATACCGGTGGAGCGAAACCGTGCAGACCAGTTGACGCTGAGCCAGCAGAGTTGTAACCGCCTGCGTGGAAGAATATCGCGGCAGAAATGATAGTGCTAGTAAATACAGCGTCACTGGGAACCATCCCGAACCGACAGGAGCATCTGAGAGTGCTCTGAAAACGGTTTTTATAACAAAACGCCCCCGACCATTAAGGCCGAGGGCAGTTAAGATAACCCATTATCCTGTGAAACTCAGTACCGCTCCGCTTAAGTGAACGGCATTGCCCATAAGGGGCGATTATAGTAGTTCTAATGATAAGTTAGTTCATGGTGTGCACTTTGCGTTACAATTATAGCCATCAAAACCTATCTCTCCGTCAATTCACGAGAAATCTTAGCAAGATCTTTATCAGAAAAAGTAATATTAGTTTTTCGTCCAGTATCTGCTAGTATTTTTTCAGCTATCATTTCTGTTAATGGTGCAATAATATTGAAATGATCTCCGTTAGGAATTTTATAAATGAATAGTGGAATATTCTCCTTATTAGCTACTTTCTTTATATTGTCAAATGCTTGCCAATAATCCTCTGCCCCTTCGAAATACCATGTGGGATTTTTGATTGACTTAATGTATCTTGCTGGAGAACGTAGTTGAAATTCCTTTTTTGTTTGTTTAAAAGGAATCATTACCGACATTTCGCCACCTTCAATACGAGCTTTCAGATCTGGTATTCCGCCAAGGCTGAAATATCCTCTAAATTTTGTACTATATTCACTTGCAAGAAGAACTCGTGTACCACCAGTGCTGTGGCCTGCAAGGTATATGCGTTCTGGATCAACATAGCTCAGCTTCGACAACCAATCATGAGCAGCTTCAATATCATCTAATTCACCATAGAACATTTCATAGCGACCGGGATTTTTATCCTCGCCGCGGAAACTTGGCAACATGACGACCAGACCAGCTTTACGAAATGCAGCGGCGCTTTGGTCATTATCTCTGTCATGCTCTCTCCAAAAAAAATCCTCACTGTCACTTAATCCACCATATCCCCCCGATATCCATATTACAGCAGGGTGTCGTTTACCATCATCAGGATCGGGGGTTACATAAGTAGTCATATATCCAAGTTGTGTCTGGTATTTCGTTAATATATAAGTGTCACTTGGAGGGGTAAGTATCCGCCCTGAGTCAGTAAAACTTTCAACAATAATTTGAGTTGAATAACCCTTTCTTGATTCTCGTAATGACTTATTACTCATAAGTACCATATGACCAGTATCAGGAATTTTAATCACAGGCATCTGGTCAAGCATTGCTTTTCTTTTCTTCTCTTTAGTATTTACAATTGCAGTAGATTGAACATTTTCTTTTTTTTGCAACTTATTGTTTATGTCGCTTTCATCACAACCAGTTAACATTAATGACAGCGCGATAATACAAATTTTATATATTAATTTCATATGTAAATAAATTTATCAAATTTAATCGAATGCGTTTATTTCCCATTGAATAGCATATGCGAAATATATTCATGTATTATCTAGCAAAAGATCATCTCAAAAGTCTGAGTGGCGAATAAATAATGTATTCCACTCTTTTATATAGCAAGTAATTATCAATTTATTTTATGCAGAGTCTCATCAATTTATAATTCATCCAGCATGAAATCATTGTTTTCATCATAAAAACAATGATTTCAATAATAATAAAGTTTATTCGACTGAACTTAAAGGCTTATTTTCATCTACAATATTAAGTGATTTTTTTTCATCAGATTTAGGATCTTTACCAAAACGGTTCTCACCAATAGTGCCTCTTTGGCACATAAATATAAATAGTAAAATTTCACCAATTATTGGAATTAAGTTCAATAAAAAAAACCATCCAGAACGGTCGGTGTCATGCAATCGCCTAATTGTAACGGATATGCTAAGTAAACCGTGTACGATAACACCTATGGATTTGACTATTTCTTTATCTACTCCAGCAATGACCAAAACCGATATAAGCGGAAGCAAAATAAATAATAGAACACCTAATTGGTAATACCAATATTCCGTTCTCCTGGCTCTACCTTTGAAGTTATTTAGATTTTTTAATGAATTTTTGATATAGTATAAGAA
>NZ_PTRF01000043.1:0-4320 GCF_002965705.1 Escherichia sp. MOD1-EC6842
GCATATATCAATGAAGGCAATTACAATAATTTATGTTTAGTTTCTAATATTTCTTTTTTAGGCAAATAACTAACAATTGCTTTATATCTGAAAACAACCTCCCTCCAGAACATAAGATCATTCTTTACTCCAAGCTTCTTATATAACTGGAGTTTTTGTGCCGAAATTGTTTTCGGGCTTCGTCGTCGATGCGTTGCAATTTCTGAAACATTTTTCCCTTGCAGTAAAAGAATCAAAATAACTTCCTCCGCTATAGTTAAATTCTCTCTTATAAGGAGGCAAACTCTTAATCTGTATTCTGGAATCAATACGGTAATATATCTGTGCATAAAAATACCTCCCGTTCTATTTTTTTCACTAAAATACGGTTTCATATATGAGATATTATCTATATACCCCAATGGTCTATATAATATAGTTAATGGTATTTAATTGTAATTTGTCCATGAGCCTCTAATGCACCTGGCTCAAAATCATCTGACAATCTAGTATAATATGCTTTAAACGGTATACCCAGTTGAGATATATCTCCGGTTAAGGGGATGTTTATTGGAGTAAGACCATCCCAAATAGCCTTAGATTCTCCTGACATTACAATGAACCCGACGCCACTTTGTTTTCCTGAAGAAGTTATAGCTGGTAAAACAGAGGGGGTATCGCTATATTTTCCAGTAAAAAATAGATCAAGCGAACCCGTAGTTCCATTTTCACAATTGAGACTGATAAACGAGTTATCACTAATACTAGTTAGTGCTTCACCTATATGTATACTTTTCAACATAGCCACACTGACAGGAGGAAGAATCATATTAACTGACTGCCCTTGTGGCATTAAACAACCACTACGATTCACCTGACCTGTCACATTTATATCTTCATTAATCCGATAAATAACTCTGCCATTTTCATCCAGTTGCTCAGTTATGCGTCTCATTAGCGGAATGTTAGTGAGCGTCCCTGCTCCTGTGCCTTCCTCTGTCTTTATCAACCCAAACAGTACTTGTTGGGTTGAGGTCTGGGTAGCCTTCTCAGGCTTTATCAAAATAGAAATACCACTGATGCCCGATTTAAAAATATAACCTTCACCTGTATTCATCGGATTTAATACCGATGATAAAGGATACCATGATATGCGTGTTGATTTGCAATGCTCTGTACATTCTGATTGAAAACTCTCATTCTGTGTATAAAAAGGTACGCTTGAACTAACATGTTGTTGTGGTATAATTGATTGATTACCAAAATTAATAATGCGATTCATGTTGTCGTCAGCTAACGCACTTCCAATGCAGCTAATAAATACAGATATATAAAGAGTATTTTTTTTCATAAGTCCCTCTTAGCGGCAGCTTAATGATATACGCGGTATTTCTGATGTATCATTTACTATATGAACAGATGCTTTACATTGAGCATTATCGCTATCCCCCCAACGAGCATATAGCTCACCGTACTCTGGTAATCCACTTATCCATACCTGACCATTATCAGCAACAATTCCATTATTTCTGAATCCTGATTTATCAGAGATCACGGAAACTATACTTCCAAATGGTACTGGTGTTCCGTCAGTTCTGATTAATGTAATTAAAGCCTTATTCCCTTTAACAACATTAAACCGGGCAGGTACTAATGCCCCACGTGATGGAATTACTGTCAAATCAGAGTTTATAATTTCTATTTTATCACTCGCACTATTGACATCAAGAGAAATACTGTTTTCCTGATAAGGCATTAAATTAGAGATAACAGTATAACCTTGCCAGTCTGTATATACTCCTGTGCCACTATTTACTTTTATACCTTTAGCACCATTCGTATCAATTAAGGCATTAGCACCATAAGGGCTGACCTCTTGAGATAGAGTCAGTCCACCGGGATGGATCGTCACACCACCTCTTGCACTATACATCCACTGCTTATTATATTTTTGGTAAGAGTACCCTGATTGAATTTCTCCATATGTACCGCGATAACGAGCATTAATACTACCTGAATTGCCAACCCCATGGTTTCCCTGCCCTTCCATAATGCTATATGACAAGCGTTGATCTAGCATAGACCCATTAACACCACTTTGAATAAGACTTTTACCATTATTCGTGAGTAAGCGGCTGCCTAGAGATGCATTATCATAATTCGAAAATGCACTAAATGGGACAGTAAACGACAGATACAACGATTTATCAGCAGCGTTATATTGGGGCTGTTTTGTATAAACTAAAGATAAGCTAGAAGATACCTCCTCGAATGTAAATGACCAGTTCAACTGTGATTGCCATCCTTCCCCCTCATTTCTAAAATAATGATCCCAGTCAGTATTCAAACTAAATTGACCAAAATTATCTGTATTTTGAATAATCTGCGTTGAGATACGACTTTGGTGACTGTATTTTATATCCAAATAGTCATTAGTATGCTGCGACTGTTGAAGATCATTGAATGAAAAATAACCAGGGGAATTATACCAGTATCCTGATAAACTGACTTGAGTGCCTGTTCTATCAAAGCTACGAACCCATGATGTACGCCAGGCTTGGCCATGCTCATCTGATGTGGTCAATTCTGAGTTACTTTGCGTCAAATCAAGTGAAAATGCCCCAAATTGTTCATGATACTTACCTGCCCCAAACATGTAAGCTCGGTAATTATCTGCTAACATCAGGCCGCCATAGAGCGTGATATCGGATTTTGCTCCCCAGGCAGCAGTTGTTTGAACAAAAGCAGGCTTCTCAACATTATTATTGCTCCAGTCTCTATCTTGACGATACCGCCCGATAGAGGCGCTGTAACGTAGACGACCTTCACGTTGTAAGACCGGGATAGACGCAGATGCTTGAGAAAAGCGCCTCACTGTTCCATCCGCTTCATGAACTTCTATATCCATATCACCAGAAAATAATGGATTTACATCTTTTAATTCAAATGGTCCTGCAGGTATATTCCCCTGCCATATAATTTGATTATTCTGACGTACAATAACCAGAGCCTGTGAGTATGCAATGCCTCGAATAATCGGACTGAAACTGGAAAGCCAGGGAACAATCATTCCGTCATCAGAGATGAGTTGCATACCTTCAAAGGGAAAACTTTCAAAAATGGTTCCATCTGTTGACGTCTGACCAATAGTAAATTGTCCACCTTGCCAAAAACTATAGTCATGAGTTGCCGAAGTATTAAGAGCGTGCCATCCCTTTTCATGTGATGATGAAGCCCCCCCAAAAAAACCATCGTGCCTTAGGCGCCATCCAGCAATGTTTAAGCTACTATTGATGGATAGCATATTCTGAGTGTTTGTCACACCGGAAAACTCTTGCAGAGAACCAGAATAGCGATAGTTCATCAACAGCGATGGAACTCCATCATTCCACAATTGTGGTGCTGTTCTAAGCCAATTAACCTGGCTCAGCCAGCGTTGAGGAATATTAATTGATAATGTTTGATTCTGATTATCAAAATTAATTTGAGTGCCTGGTAGTATACTTTCTAAATCTTTTCCAAGAATTTCATCCCCTACATTCTTTTCATCAGGAACTTCAACTCCCCATTTGGAGAGCATGGATCTCCTTAGAAGAGGAGTGACTTTTTCTTTAGTTGTCGGTACGAATTCTATTTCGTATACACCATTTTTCTTCCCGTTAACAATAGTGTTAACGGAATAAAGACCTGGAAGCAGTCCATCTGAATGAGAAAAATAACTCAAATCAACATTTAAAGGCTTCCCTTCATTCGAAAATGTCAGAAAGTCGGGATTAAATCTCATAGCCGCATCTCCTGTTGCTGAGAAGGCGGGATGAGAAAAAATAAAAACAAACAAAACTAACGGCTTTAATCGCATGAAAAAACCCTCACGCACTATAAGTATATATGAACTGGTTTACTTAAGCCGCCATAGTCATTGATAGTCTGGAATGAAAAACTATGAGCGCCTTTCCAAGCTATATTGATTGAGGAAAATGGAGCGATCATATAATCACCATTTTTTATTTCGGCATTGTTCACTTTTATTTTATCCAAAGTTACAAAGTATGGTGTCGGATTTCTTATTTCAATGCTAGTTTGATTATTTTTCACCTGTATTAATTCTGGTATTTTCTCTATGGATTTTGAATTATTAATATTATCAGGGCGGTAAAATAATTTTATTTTATTATTTATGGCAAACTGTATGTGAGATTTATTTCCATCCGAGGAACTCACTTGTGGCGGGATTGCCATTACATTAATACTAAATACGGATTCACGGTCTGATGGTAAAGACGATGAGTCAATAAGCTTATTAATTCTAAACTGTAAACTTTCTTTTTGATTAATCCTTAC
>NZ_PTRF01000044.1:0-4005 GCF_002965705.1 Escherichia sp. MOD1-EC6842
GCTTCAGTATTGCCGGTGGCAGTGCCGTCAATATGCTGCTGGAGAACGGTGGTTCTCTGAGCGTTTATAGTGGTCATGACGCCAGCGACACAACTGTTGGCAGTGGCGGTATGCTGGATGTCCGGAGCGGCGGTGTACTTCGTGGTACCACCACCCTGACAGATAAAGGGACGCTCGCCGGTGGTGCGTTCACAAATGTCACAAATGAAGGAAACCTGTATTTCCTCAACAACAGTGCGGCGACCTTTGCGGGTACCCTGACGGGGAGCGGTACCCTGACCCAGGAAGGCGGAAATACCCGCTTCAGCGGACTGTTGTCTCAGGATGGCGGGATTACCCTTCAGAGTGGCGCTGCAATGACGATGGTTACCCTTCAGGCGAACGCTAATGTGACGACACAGCCAGGCACCACCCTGACGCTGGATAACGGAAGCATCCTGACGGGGAGCGTTACAGGGGACAATACAGGTGCAGGTGACATGACGGTTAAAGGCGCCTCTGTCTGGCATCTCGATGGTGACTCCACTGTCGGTGCATTAACGCTGGATAACGGGACTGTCGATTTCCGTCCGTCAGCTACCACGCGCCTGACGCAGGCTTTCCGGCCGGTTTCACTGGTGTCTGAAAGTCTTTCAGGTAACGGGACATTCCGGATGAACACGGATATCGCATCTCATACCGGAGACATGCTGAATGTGACGGAGAATGCCAGTGGCAGCTTTGTGCTGGACATCAGAAATACCGGTCTTGAACCTGTTTCCGCAGGCACACCACTTCAGGTCGTTCATACCGGCAGTGGCGATGCTGCGTTCAGCCTGAACGGCGGAAAAGTGGATGCCGGTACCTGGGAATACTATCTGAACAAGGAAAATACTGACTGGTACCTGAAAGCTGACAGTAGTCAGCCAGGAACAGATAACCCGGGAACAGATAATCCGGGAACAGATAATCCAGGAACAGATAATCCAGGAACAGATAACCCGGTACCTCCGGTACGCCATACAACAAAATCGGCTGATGCTGTGCTGAATATGGCAACGGCACCGGTCTATGTGTTCAACAGTGAGCTTCAGAGTCTGCGTTTTCGTCACGGCGATGTCATGCAGAATACCCGTTCGCCGGGTGGTGTCTGGGGACGGTACACCGGGTCAGATACCCGTATCAGCGGTGGTGCCGGCTCAGGTTATTCACTGACCCAGAGCGGAATGGAAACCGGCGGCGACACCGTTTTTGAACTGAAGGACAGCAGGCTGGCTGTGGGGGCTTTTGTATCCTATACCGATAACAGCATCAGCCATAACCGTGGTGGCAGCAGTACTGTCGGAAGTACCGGCGGTGGTCTGTATGCAACCTGGTTTAACAATGACGGTTACTATGTGGATGGCGTTGTCAAAGTCAACCGTTTCAGGAACGAACTGCGCACCTGGATGAGTGACGGAACGGCAGTGAAAGGCGATTATCATCAGAATGGCTTTGGTGGCAGCCTGGAAGCAGGCAGAACCTTCAGTCTGAATGAAAACACCTGGATTCAGCCTTATCTCCGTAGTACGGCATTCCGGGCAGAATCAAAGGATATCAGTCTGGATAATGGTATGAAGGCGAAAGCAGGGACAACCAAATCACTTCAGGGTGAAGTGGGTGTGAACCTCGGGATGAATCTTGATGTTGCCGGAACTGTTGTCAGACCGTATCTGACGACGGCAGTGAGTCATGAGTTTTCGGATAACAACAGGGTCCGGATAAATGACAGCTATAACTTTACTAACGATATCTCAGGTACCACAGGGAAATACGGTGCCGGGGTGAGTGCTCAGCTGACAGCGAATGCAGGGGTGTGGGCAGAAGCGAGTTACCAGAATGGCGAGAATACAGAATCGCCGGTAACAGGTAGCGTTGGTTTCCGGATTAATTTCTGATGTAGGGAAAAGAGGGACGGACATCAGGTATTCAGATGTCCGTCCTGTCCGGGAAGATGACAGAAATAGTGAATAACATCTTCTGTAATTGATATCTGTTCAGACGGAAAATGAAAAAAACAACGTGCTATGTAAAAACTGAGATCATGGAACATGATCTTACAGCGCATTTCTGGATATGCCCGACGCTGACTGCAAGTGAAAGTTGTGTGTTTGAGTTATTAGTAAAAGGATATACGGTAACTCAGATCTCAGAGAGTCGTTCCCGTAGTGCCAAAACTGTATCAATACAAAAACATCAGATATATAAAAAACTTGGGATACGTAATGATGTTACATTCTGGCTGGATTTATCGTTGTCACCTTATGTGAAGATTAAATTCGAACCAGCTCCGGTTGTTTCATAAAATAAAAAGTTGTGCACGGGAGGGTGTGTTTACATATTCTGTTCTGGTTGTATATGACTTTGTTTTAAAGTTTTGTACAGCGATTCGCATCACTCAGATAATATATTTATTCCCTGTCATTTTCTGACAGGGAAGGTGCCGGAATTCTTTATGTTACGCTATGATGTCAATGATTTCATCAGAGAGTGGGATATTTTATTTTTAATGATTTATGGCTGATTAATAATCATCTGATGGGGTGTGACGCCAAAATATTGCCTGAAAACGCTGATAAAATACGGAGTGCTTGCATAACCACACCGTGTTGCGAGCTGCTTCACTGATAGTTTACTGAAAATAAGTTGCCGGGCACAATGCATACGCATATCCAGCAGAATTCGTGAAAAGGAAATGTTTTCTTCCCGGAGCTTTTTTTTCAGCAGGCTTTCACTCATGTACAGAGAATTACTGATGTCTTTAATTCTCCATGCCCGTGACGGCATGGAGGAGATAATATATCTGACTTTAAGTGCAACTGATTTGATGCATTTAAATAACAGAGGCATGAAACTTTTATGTGTTGAAAAAATGGAAAGGCAGGCAAAAAACAGTTGTTCAGAGAATTGTTGTGGTAATGCCTTTTGTTGACTGATATGTAGTATGATATCGCGTAGCAGGAAGGGGAGTGTGAAGGTTGTTTTAATGAAGGGAGCAGAGACTGCCGTATCCGAGTACTGAATTCTGCCGGCATTTTCCATGTATTTTATGATAATACATTCATCAATCCGGAGTTCAGTGACATTATCGGCGTGGCACAGGAAAAGAGATTTACTGACATTATCTGTCAGCAGAACGTCGTTTTTCTGAAGTAATAGTTTTTTTCCGGCAAAAATTGTCTCAAACGGGCTGTTGATAAGAATAACGGAACAGGTAAACATAACATACACTCCTGAGTATCAAAAAACAGCAACATTAAAATATTAGATATTTTTCAGGAAAAATCTCATTTTATTTTCCTGGATACTTTCTGACATGCCCGGAGAATGGTATCTGACTCAATAAAGCTTGTGCTGCTTCCTGTTGCTCGGAAAATTATACCGGGTAGAGAAACAATGAGTCTGTACATGGATGATTTGAGTAGTTGCCTGATTTTGATATGTTCAATCCAGCATCAAATGAAGGCTGATTTATGGACGAAAAACAGTTACAGCCTCTGATTAACGAACTGGCCAAAAACCTCAAAAACTCTGAAGACCTCAGCCAGTTTGATCGGCTGCTGAAAAAGCTCAGCGTTGAAGCAGCACTTAATGCAGTGATGACTCATCATCTCGGATACAAGAAAAATCAGCCCAAACAGGAAGCCACTCCCGCAATAGCTATTCCACAAAGAGTGTTATTACGGGCGAAGGCATACTGGAACGTATATTCCACGCGATCGCGACGGCATCTTCGAACATGGGCAACATTTAATCGTCCGGAAAAGTGATTAGAAATAAGGGGTATCATTACTGCCTCAGGGACGGAAGATTTTTCTGATTATGAATCTACGATTTATATCTGATGTTTAAAGCTAAACTCTGGTCTGGTCGTTATCTAACCGTATAAAATTTACCAATCGAGTACCAAATAATAGGTAGTTTGGTGTAGAGGAGATTATTACCTACTAGCGTTAATCGGGATTTCAGATTAGTGTTATATAAATT
>NZ_PTRF01000045.1:0-3688 GCF_002965705.1 Escherichia sp. MOD1-EC6842
TTTTTTAATGTAATAGTTAATAGCTAAGCTTTTAAATGTATTACGGTTAATGACTATCAACTATTCTTAATAACTCTTTTTCTGTATCAATAACTTTCCCATTTCGACAAAAAACTATTCTCATCTGATGTGATAAAATTATATCTATCCAGAACGTAACATCATTACGTATCCCAAGCTTTTTATACAGTTGATGTTTTTGGGATGAAACTGTTTTGATGCTACGATTTCTGTATTGAGCCATATGAGCGATATTATACCCTTTTACTAGCAACTCAAATATACTGCATTCAACTTTTGTCAGGGGGGTATATATCCAGATATGAACTATAACATCATACTCTATTATATTAGTTTTTATGTAATGGATGTTTTTTTTAATCTCCATATATTAACGCTCCAGGCAAAATTAGATTTTATTAATCCTTACTGAAATTATGTAAGGATTCGCCTAAAAAATTTCATGCGAATCCCCACCCATTTATCAAATGGTTAGTTCGGAAAACGACACTACCGATTAGTGTCTTATATCACGTATGATAACATGATCGCTATAACAAAAAAAATAAGATAACAAATAAACGTAACCAGCAAGGTCCCCCCGTAACGTGCTACAATTGAACCCTGACCACGAATAATACTGGTATTGATTGTTGCCCCAACTATACCTACGAAAGCACCTATCACACCACCAATTATTATAAGAAGGAGTGGAAGATATGATAATACATATTCATACCAAGCCATTGGAGGAGCCAGCGATATTTTTTCTCCATCAATGACAATGGTTGGGATAGGATCGATTACAGATTTAATTTCCACTATGGTTTGTGAACCATTATCGTCCTCCAATAAATACCGTCTTTTTAGGCCTTTCATTTTCTTTTGTTCTATACCATCTATCATAAGTGATGGGTTTTTAAATATTGTTCTGGTACTAACGCTAAGTTTTTTACTCTGAAAACGTGGGTGATTTATTGAAATATCCATGATAAAACCTCTATTATCATAATATAAAAACAATTATTGACACATACAACTTTGTGGTCGATTGGTGGTTTCCTTTTTTCTAAAACTACTAACTAAAGGTGATTATAATTTTCTGCTTATACTTAGTGATACCCTTTCCAAGTCTCCAACATCGTTACCATTTCAATAACCGCCTCTAATGACTGCTGAGATCAATAACCATTAATTATGGTGATTAATGATTTTTTCATAAGCATCATTTTTGAAATTAACCACATAGTATTTAAGTGCAGACAGAATTCTTTAGGCTTCTGTCTGCTGCGATGGTTCAATCCTTGCTGTGTTCAGGACGCGGCTCAGAAATTCAAACGGAACCCAACACTTCCCGTGCCCGGAGACTCAGTCCGCTTACCGTTTTCATAACGAGCTTCAATCCAGACTCCTGCATTTGGCGTCAGTTGTGCACTGACACCCAGCCCGTATTTCCCGGTTGTCCCGGAGATGTCGTTCCTGAAGTCGTAGGTGTCATTAATCCGGACTTTGTTGTTGTCCGAAAATTCATGAATCACCGCCGCCGACAGGTATGGCTTGACTTCTTTTCCTCCAACATCAAGGGGCATCCCCAGCTTCACGCCAACCTCAGCCTGCAGGGATTTGGTCGCACCAATATTGGCTTTCATGCCGTTATTCAGGCGTATATCCTTCTCATCCGCCCGGAATGCCGTCGTCCGCACGTATGGCTGCGCCCATGCATCCTCATTCAGGCTGAAGACCCTGCCCGCTTCGAGACTGCCACCGAAACCGTTCTGGCTGTAATCCCCTTTCACCGCCGAGCCATCACTCATCCAGGTACGCAGCTCATTACTGAAGCGGTTGAATTTGATAACCCCGTCCACGTAGTAGCCGTCATTATCAACCCAGGTGGTATACAAGCCACCACCGGTACTGTCGACTTTACTCTTTCCGCCACGCGCATGCTTAATGCTGTTGTCGCTGTAAGAGAAGAAAGTACCCACAGCTAAACTGCTCTCATCCAGCTCAAAGACCTTGTCGGCGCCGGTTTCAAAACCGTTCTGGGTCAAGGTATAGCCCGAACTCGCCCCGCCGCTGATGCGGTTATCTGACCCTGTATAACGGCCCCATACGCCCCCTGGTGCGTGGGTATTCTGCATCACATCGCCATGACGGAAACGCAGATTATCCAGCTCGCTGTTGAATACGTATGCCGGTGCTGTCGCCATGCCCAATACCGCGTCGGCTGATTTTGTTGTGCGACGCACCGGAGACGACGATGTACCTGAATCTGGTTTACCAACATCCGGATTACCTGCATCCGGGTTACCTGCATCCGGGTTACCTGCATCCGGGTTACCTGCATCCGGGTTACCTGCATCCGGGTTGCCTGCATCCGGGTTAGTCGGCGGAGTAACCGGTGGTGGAGTGTCAGCCTTAAGATACCAGTTGCTATTTTCCTTACTCAGGCCGTATTCCCAGGTGCCGGCATCGACTTTCCCGCCTTTCAGGGTAAATGCCGCATCACCGCCGCCGGTCTGCACCACCTGAAGCGGCGCACCAGCAGATACTGGCTCCAGGCCGGTGTTTTTGATATCCAGCACAAAGTTACCGCTGGCATTACCCGTTACCTTCAGTATATCTCCGGTATGCGATGCGATATCAGTGTTCATCTGGAACGTCCCGTTACCCGACAGGCTTCCGAGCACCAGCGAAACAGCCTGGTAGGCTGGCGTCAGGCGCGTGGTTGTTGACGGACGGAAATCAACGGTCCCGTTATCCAACGTTAATGCGTCGACAGTGGAGTCACCATCGAGATGCCAGACAGACGCACCTTTAACCGTCATGTCACCTGCGCCGGTGCTGTCTCCCGCAACGATCCCCGTCAGGATGGTCCCGTTATCCAGCGTCAGGGTGGTGCCTGACTGGGTCGTCACATTAGCCTTAGCCTGAAGGGCATCCATCGTCATGGCTCCGCCAGCCAGAAGTTCAATTCCACCGTCCTGAGACAACAGACCGCTGAAGCGGGTACTTCCGCCTAGCTGTGTCAGGGTACCGGTTCCCGTCAGGCTACCTGCAAACGTTGCAGCACTGTTGTAGAGGAAATTCAGATTCCCGTCATTGGTAACTACGTCACCGACGAGCGTCCCTTTATCAGCCAGGGTGGTGGTACCAAGGAGCACACCGCCACTTTGGACATACAGAGTACCGTTGCTGAGAACCCTCGTATCGCTGGCTTGATGACCGCTGAACACAGTCAGTGAACCTCCATTCACAAGCACCATACCTGCGGCACTTCCGCTGGCAATGCTGAAGGGGGCCTTCCGGTAAGTCCCATCCATTACGGCGCTGGTATTGGTGACGATAGCCCCGTCACTGTTATGGACAACCTTAGAGGCTGAGCCACCGGCCGCCACCTGTAGCATGCCGCCGCTGTTAATGGTCGTTTCTGTGACATTTCCGCCGTCAAAGACATACTGACGTCCACCACTCCAAACCATTGTGTCAGTAGCACTGACGCCACTGTAGACCAATTGTTCCCCACCGCTGTTAATGGTTGTGTTAGTAGCGCTGCCGTAGACATGCTGGTACCCACCGCTGTTAATGGTTGTGCCAGTAGCGCTGCCGTAGACATACTGGTACCCACCGCTGTTAACGGTTGTGTCAGTAGCGCTGCCGTAGACATACTGGTACCCACCGCTGTTAA
>NZ_PTRF01000046.1:0-3157 GCF_002965705.1 Escherichia sp. MOD1-EC6842
AGACCCCACACTACCATCGGCGCTACGGCGTTTCACTTCTGAGTTCGGCATGGGGTCAGGTGGGACCACCGCGCTACGGCCGCCAGGCAAATTCTGTTTATCAACACGTCCTGTTCCGACATGTCGATTTAATCTGTATCAGGCTGAAAATCTTCTCTCATCCGCCAAAACAGCTTCGGCGTTGTAAGGTTAAGCCTCACGGTTCATTAGTACCGGTTAGCTCAACGCATCGCTGCGCTTACACACCCGGCCTATCAACGTCGTCGTCTTCAACGTTCCTTCAGGACTCTCAAGGAGTCAGGGAGAACTCATCTCGGGGCAAGTTTCGTGCTTAGATGCTTTCAGCACTTATCTCTTCCGCATTTAGCTACCGGGCAGTGCCATTGGCATGACAACCCGAACACCAGTGATGCGTCCACTCCGGTCCTCTCGTACTAGGAGCAGCCCCCCTCAGTTCTCCAGCGCCCACGGCAGATAGGGACCGAACTGTCTCACGACGTTCTAAACCCAGCTCGCGTACCACTTTAAATGGCGAACAGCCATACCCTTGGGACCTACTTCAGCCCCAGGATGTGATGAGCCGACATCGAGGTGCCAAACACCGCCGTCGATATGAACTCTTGGGCGGTATCAGCCTGTTATCCCCGGAGTACCTTTTATCCGTTGAGCGATGGCCCTTCCATTCAGAACCACCGGATCACTATGACCTGCTTTCGCACCTGCTCGCGCCGTCACGCTCGCAGTCAAGCTGGCTTATGCCATTGCACTAACCTCCTGATGTCCGACCAGGATTAGCCAACCTTCGTGCTCCTCCGTTACTCTTTAGGAGGAGACCGCCCCAGTCAAACTACCCACCAGACACTGTCCGCAACCCGGATTACGGGTCCACGTTAGAACATCAAACATTAAAGGGTGGTATTTCAAGGTCGGCTCCACGCAGACTGGCGTCCACGCTTCAAAGCCTCCCACCTATCCTACACATCAAGGCTCAATGTTCAGTGTCAAGCTATAGTAAAGGTTCACGGGGTCTTTCCGTCTTGCCGCGGGTACACTGCATCTTCACAGCGAGTTCAATTTCACTGAGTCTCGGGTGGAGACAGCCTGGCCATCATTACGCCATTCGTGCAGGTCGGAACTTACCCGACAAGGAATTTCGCTACCTTAGGACCGTTATAGTTACGGCCGCCGTTTACCGGGGCTTCGATCAAGAGCTTCGCCTTGCGGCTGACCCCATCAATTAACCTTCCGGCACCGGGCAGGCGTCACACCGTATACGTCCACTTTCGTGTTTGCACAGTGCTGTGTTTTTAATAAACAGTTGCAGCCAGCTGGTATCTTCGACTGATTTCAGCTCCACGAGCAAGTCGCTTCACCTACCTATCAGCGTGCCTTCTCCCGAAGTTACGGCACCATTTTGCCTAGTTCCTTCACCCGAGTTCTCTCAAGCGCCTTGGTATTCTCTACCTGACCACCTGTGTCGGTTTGGGGTACGATTTGATGTTACCTGATGCTTAGAGGCTTTTCCTGGAAGCAGGGCATTTGTTGCTTCAGCACCGTAGTGCCTCGTCATCACGCCTCAGCCTTGATTTTCCGGATTTGCCTGGAAAACCAGCCTACACGCTTAAACCGGGACAACCGTCGCCCGGCCAACATAGCCTTCTCCGTCCCCCCTTCGCAGTAACACCAAGTACAGGAATATTAACCTGTTTCCCATCGACTACGCCTTTCGGCCTCGCCTTAGGGGTCGACTCACCCTGCCCCGATTAACGTTGGACAGGAACCCTTGGTCTTCCGGCGAGCGGGCTTTTCACCCGCTTTATCGTTACTTATGTCAGCATTCGCACTTCTGATACCTCCAGCATACCTCACAGTACACCTTCGCAGGCTTACAGAACGCTCCCCTACCCAACAACACATAGTGTCGCTGCCGCAGCTTCGGTGCATGGTTTAGCCCCGTTACATCTTCCGCGCAGGCCGACTCGACCAGTGAGCTATTACGCTTTCTTTAAATGATGGCTGCTTCTAAGCCAACATCCTGGCTGTCTGGGCCTTCCCACATCGTTTCCCACTTAACCATGACTTTGGGACCTTAGCTGGCGGTCTGGGTTGTTTCCCTCTTCACGACGGACGTTAGCACCCGCCGTGTGTCTCCCGTGATAACATTCTCCGGTATTCGCAGTTTGCATCGGGTTGGTAAGTCGGGATGACCCCCTTGCCGAAACAGTGCTCTACCCCCGGAGATGAATTCACGAGGCGCTACCTAAATAGCTTTCGGGGAGAACCAGCTATCTCCCGGTTTGATTGGCCTTTCACCCCCAGCCACAAGTCATCCGCTAATTTTTCAACATTAGTCGGTTCGGTCCTCCAGTTAGTGTTACCCAACCTTCAACCTGCCCATGGCTAGATCACCGGGTTTCGGGTCTATACCCTGCAACTTAACGCCCAGTTAAGACTCGGTTTCCCTTCGGCTCCCCTATTCGGTTAACCTTGCTACAGAATATAAGTCGCTGACCCATTATACAAAAGGTACGCAGTCACCCCATAAAGAGGCTCCCACTGCTTGTACGTACACGGTTTCAGGTTCTTTTTCACTCCCCTCGCCGGGGTTCTTTTCGCCTTTCCCTCACGGTACTGGTTCACTATCGGTCAGTCAGGAGTATTTAGCCTTGGAGGATGGTCCCCCCATATTCAGACAGGATACCACGTGTCCCGCCCTACTCATCGAGCTCACAGTATGTGCATTTTTGTGTACGGGGCTGTCACCCTGTATCGCGCGCCTTTCCAGACGCTTCCACTAACACACACACTGATTCAGGCTCTGGGCTGCTCCCCGTTCGCTCGCCGCTACTGGGGGAATCTCGGTTGATTTCTTTTCCTCGGGGTACTTAGATGTTTCAGTTCCCCCGGTTCGCCTCATTAACCTATGGATTCAGTTAATGATAGTGTGACGAATCACACTGGGTTTCCCCATTCGGAAATCGCCGGTTATAACGGTTCATATCACCTTACCGACGCTTATCGCAGATTAGCACGTCCTTCATCGCCTCTGACTGCCAGGGCATCCACCGTGTACGCTTAGTCGCTTAACCTCACAACCCGAAGATGTTTCGTAAAACACCATCGTGTTGCGAAAATTTGAGAGACTCACGAACAACTT
>NZ_PTRF01000047.1:0-2480 GCF_002965705.1 Escherichia sp. MOD1-EC6842
CTGACGGACAGCGACGGGAAAATCGTGTGGGAGACGGGATACCAGGTCTGGGGAAACACAATACAGGAGAAGGATCACGGCGGGGTGGAGCAGAGCCTGCGCTACCAGGGACAGTACCTCGACAGGGAAACGGGGCTGCACTACAATCTGCACAGGTATTATGATCCGGATGTCGGGCGGTTTACGCAGCCGGATCCGATAGGGTTGCTTGGTGGAATAAATCTCTACCAATACGCGCCGAATCCGTTGTCATGGATCGATCCGCTGGGGTTATTTGGTTGTGGTCCAAAAGCGCAACAACACATTCTTCATGGTGATGGTCCTGGTAGTGGTGGTCATATGTGGCCAGGTCAGCCAGGTAAAACGACTTTTCCTCAATCATGGGATGCGAAAAAGATTATTTCCGAAGTTGATGATATTGTGAATTCACCATCGACTAAATGGTATGCCCAGCAAGGAACTGGAGGCGCATTAACGAAAGCAGGAAAAGCTGCTAATTGGGTGGCATGGGAAGTCAGAGATGGAGTACGGATTCGAGTAGTTTTCCAACCAGCCAAGGGAAGAATAGTTACTGCATTTCCTGATAGTGGACCGATTCCACCTTTACCGGGCGCAAAATGATGACTACTACTACTGGTATAGAGTTAAAAGAATTTGGTGAAAATTTTCATGGCAGACTTTCTGAAGATGAACTGAATTATGCGTTGAGTTACATCGATTTTGGGGAAGAGCCATTAGCTTTTGAAATATTATGTGATTATCTCTGCGAGAATGATCTTGTTATAACAAAGAGTGAATATGAGCATCTATGTACTTTTAATAATATCTTCAATAATTTGTTAGAACATGATGTTGTTATTTATTTAAAAAAATTAGTTAAATAGTAATAACGCCGGGTAAGAAATTAAATCTTCCCGGCTTTTTATTATTTAATGTTCGTTCAGCACACTAAACATCCCGTCACGCATCCCCTTAACTGCCTGTTTAACCTGATAAAGTTCCCTGCGCAGTTCCTGTACTTCGTTGTTATCCGCTAGCAGGATCAGGCAGCCTTCCGAGATCTTCACGGTAACGCCCGTGCCGATCTCAAATCCCGCTTCTCTCAGCCATTTGGCGCTGATTTTGATCACCCGCGTGTCACTGCGGTTGGGCAGATAGCCCACGGTACAGTGGCGCTGTGTTTTGGAAATGATATTTTTATATTTAATCTGCTGATTAGATAGTAAAATTAACTTCGTGCAGATAGCTTACTTTATCAGGGGGCGGCGGTAGCGTATGAACTATGACGTGATGGTTTTAGTGATTTATAGACGAAACTGACAGTACGATCCGGACTTCGATTAGATTGCGCGATTTGACCCGATAGGGCTAAGAGGCGGATTAAACCTCTACCAATATGCGCCTAATCCGCTGAAATATAGTGATCCACTCGGATTAAAAAAAGAGCTCTGTAATGGAACTACTCGTGTGCGGCATTATACTAATCGTAAGGGTTCAACCGAGATTGGTAAAACAGGTAAAATATTGGCAAAAGATAATAATAGAGTGTATCTTGAACCGGCTAGTAAAAAACCATTAAGTCAAGTCGAAGTTGAAAGTAAATATCAAATAAAACCGGGCCGTGGACGTGATTATGTTGAAACTGATGTTCCAAATGAACAACTTGAATGGGTACCTAATCCACGATATCACACCGATGAATTGACTGCAAAAGGTGATATCACTCTTTCTGATAATGCAAAAATCACTAAACGGAAATAATATGCATAAAGATAATAAAAACATCATGTTAACTGGAGAGGAGGCATTGTCTGTTCTAAGTGAAATTAATTACTTGCTGATTTCTCTTAGAGACATAGCCCGGTATTATTATCATTCTCAAAGTGATGATAATATGATTAATAATGAAATTGCTTATTGCAAAGAAACCACTGGATTTATTGATAGAAATAAAATAACTCATCGTCTTGCACATATAAGAATGATTATAACGGAGAAATTTAATAACGAACTAGGCGATGATGATATGGATGATATCGAAAGAGAAATGGAAAAAATAAAGTATTGGGAAAAACCAGGCGACTAAAATAAAGCCGGGTGAGGAATTAAATCTCCCCGGCTTTTATTTTTACGCTTCTTTCAATACACCGGATATCCCGACCTTCATTCCTTTAACCACCTGTTTAACCTGATAAAGTTCCTTCCTCAATTCCTGCACCTCGTTGCAGTCAGCGATCAGGATCAGGCACCCTTCCGAGATCTTCACCGTGACGCCCGTCCCGGTATCAAATCCCGCTTCAGCCAGCCAGTCGCCTTTAAGGTGCAGGCTGGGGTGTTGTGAATAATACCGGGCTATACCTGTTGTGCGGTCTTCGTGGCGGGCTCTGACATAGCCGACTTTATAGCGGCGCTGTGTTTTGGAAATGGTGACTTCTGGCGTAATATCGTGTTCAGCCATGATTAACTACCTTGATTAGTTG
>NZ_PTRF01000048.1:0-2035 GCF_002965705.1 Escherichia sp. MOD1-EC6842
GTGATGTAGTTTATTTAGGATAGTAATTAACAACTCTTAATATCTCCTGTTGTAACTGCAAAATATTTTCATTCTTCTCCCCTTGGAAGTGAAAATCTTTTGACTAACTTTTTAATAATTTTGGGTTTACATTAGTTAGTGGTGTTAAGTAAAATACCTCTTGGTATCTGATGCTATCTGTCTTAGATAAGAGAGTCAGTGGATAATTTCCGCTATTTGCGCGATATATAAGATAGCGTCTAAAATACCAATATGCTGTACTTCTTTAATCGGAATAAAATATCCAGTAAAACATAAGGAGTTAAATAATGAAAAAGGTATTTATGATAGCTTTGCTTGCTGGTAGTTCTTTTGCAACTTTTGCACAATCCGGAGGATATGTTTCTTCTGTTCCCCCCATGGAACAGGGGGGATTCAAAGGGCCAGGTCTGGTTTCTGAGGTGATGCCCGTCTCTCAGGCAAAAAAAATGAAAAACGATATGAAGGTTGTTCTGGAGGGATCTATTGTCAGACAAATAGGCAATGAGTTATACGAGTTTCGTGACGATAGTGGTACCATTTATGTAGATATTGATGATAATTACTGGGGGGGGAGAAGTATCTCTCCGAAAGACAAAGTTCGTATTGAAGGGGATATTGATAAAGACTGGAACAGTGTTGAGATTGATGTAAAGAAAATTACAGTAGTGAAATAATATCTTAGCTGAATATTGTCTTCTAATAGTACGATATTATTAAATATTTCTATATATAACCCGCCTTGGCGCTGAGGGATCCCCATAAATCAGCTCTAATAAACCAACACCATATTCTGGTAGGTTTTGGCGAGATGATTAAGAACTGTGCTCAGCACTGTTCGTCTTAAAATTAGCGGGGAGTGTCGTAAGACATTCTCCGCTAACGTCAGATACGAGATTACCCGCCGTGTTTTAATGCTGTTGGCCTGATATCTAAGATGTAATCCTTTGTTTTCAGCATGATAGCCAATAAGCCACAGTACAATTGTACTCAGCATCGCCAGTAGGCTCAGTACCAGCATTCTTCCCACGGAACAGTTATTACAATAGAGTTTACATCTCCGCTAAATGCTTTTTACCATGAATTCTAAATTTATTGATGCTAAGTTGACTATGTATTTTTTAAACCAATTAATTTCATGCATAGCAGTCCGATAATGCAATAACTCATCACATCTAAAACTACACCAATATTGATGGTATGAAAATTAGTCTAACTCTAATTACTCCCGTTATCGGTTGACAAAATCCATTTATGAATAAAAACATCTCCAGATACAGGTGGTGAAAAAAGATATCCTTGTAAATATTCTATTCCTTTATTTTTCATGGCTTTTTCTTGCTCTATAGTTTCGATACCTTCAGCAACGACCTTGATGTGTAATCGTCTTGCCAACATAGCTATACTATCTACAATTGCTTCAGATATTTTATTTGATTCATACTGTTGGATGAAAGATTTATCCAGCTTAATGAAATCAACAGAGAAAGCCTGTAAATAATGAAATGTAGAATATTCCACCCCAAAATCATCGAGGGCAAAAAGGATATTATGTTTTTTTAATTTATCAACTATGGTATGGACTTCATTTGTATCTTGACCTTTTTTTTCTGATAATTCCAGTACAAGCTTTATCTTTTCCTTACCTAGTTGTTCAAGCATTTGAACACATTGCTGCTCAAATAAAGGATTCAGAATAATTTCCGAATTAACATTGATACCAAGATGAAAATCATCTGGTATCAAATGATTTACATATTTAAATATGTTTTCAGCCTTTTTCATTAAAAGCGATGTTAAGGAAACAACCAAGTTAGAGGATTCTGCAACAGGAATAAATATTTCTGGAGAAATTATTCCTATTTTGGGGTGCATCCAGCGTGAAAGTACTTCGCATCCGGTAAGACGTCCACTGACAGAACAGATTATGGGCTGAAAGTATGGGATAAACTCTTGATTTTCTATCGCACGGGAAATCAGTTCAGGAGTGATTACAAGGTATTTATCTATATAATAT